>JBCDGG010000021.1:0-40200 GCA_038757905.1 Pseudomonadota bacterium
CTCCCCGGCGGCCGCATCCCTCACAGCGCAGGTCGGTCTCAGCCCTGGCGGGCCTTGAACCGGCGCTGGGTCTTGTTGATCACGTAGACGCGGCCCTTGCGGCGCACCACGCGGCAATCGCGATGCCGGTTCTTCAGCGACCGGAGCGAGTTGCGAACCTTCATGGTCGTTCTCCCTTCCTTCCGGCGCCGATGCGCCTTGGGGTAACAATCTGGGCCCGGGGGCCCGGCGAAACATGGTGGGCGGTACTGGGATCGAACCAGTGACCCCTACGATGTCAACGTAGTGCTCTACCGCTGAGCTAACCGCCCGATGGGCCGCCGCGCCCTCCCCAACCAAAAAGGACGCGGGAGGGCTCCGCGTCGGTGGCCGGTGTATAGACGCGGCCCTGCCCGGGTTCAAGCGCTTTCCGCGCCCGATCGGGGGCAGGACGCGACCGGCCGTCACACCTTGGTGCGGCGTTGCCCAAACCCTGCGAAACGCGCTTGGTCCGCCCCCGATTCCAGCTATAGTTCCGCCCGAAGCAGGAGAGCAGATGCAAGACGCGCCATTCACGATCTCGATGCCGAGCCCCCGGTCCAGCGGGGTGGTGTTCGCCAGCCCGCATAGCGGGCGCGATTATCCCTGGGCCTTCCTGCGCCGCTCCATTCTGGACGAGCGGACGATCCGCTCCTCCGAAGACGCCTTTGTCGACCGGCTCTTCAGCCCCGCCCCCCGGCTGGGTGCGCCGCTTCTGGCGGCACGGCTGCCCCGCGCCTATGTCGATCTGAACCGCGGCTCGGACGAGCTCGACCCCAGCGTCGTGGAGGGCGTGCGGCATGTCGCCCACAATCCGCGCGTGACATCGGGCCTCGGCGTGATTCCCCGCGTCGTCGCCAATGGCCGGGCAATCTATCGCGGAAAGATCGGGCTGCCTGAGGCGCGCGCGCGCCTGACGGATGTCTGGACCCCGTATCACACGGCGCTGCAGCGGCTTCTGAGCGAGGCGCGGCGGGAGTTCGGCAAGGCGATCCTGATTGATTGCCACTCTATGCCCCATGAAGCGATCGACTCGATTTCGGCCGGCGGGCGCGCCCCGGATGTCGTGCTCGGAGACCGGTTCGGAGCCGCCTGCGCCCCCGAGATCATCGACCGGGTCGAGGCCGCCTTCGCCGGCGCGGGCCTCCGCGTCGCGCGCAACGCCCCCTTCGCGGGCGCCTATGTCACGCAGCATTATGGCCGCCCCTCGAAGAACCAGCACGTTGTCCAGGTGGAGATCGACCGCGCCCTCTACATGGACGAACGCGAGATTCGGGCCAACGCGGGTTTCGCAGACCTGCGCCGCGTCCTGACGGATGTCATCGGCGAAATCGTCGAGATCGGCCGCCCGGCCCCCGCGATGCCCCTCGCCGCGGAGTAAGCCCGCCCGCGAGCGCCCGGCCTGAGCTCCTCGGGCGAGGTTCACTTGCTCGGAGGCGTCCCGCCCAGAGGCCCTTGGCCCAAATGCACCCCACCCGGATGTACACCGGACCGCGGGGCCCATGCGCCCGCTCCCGCTTCACATTGCACCAAGTATCCCGGGGGATGCGCCGCTTGCGGCGCAGGGGGCAGCGCCCCCACCCCGCGCGCGCCAGCGCGCAACTCCAAAGCCCTCACAACACTGCGCCACGCAGAACTCAGCAAGCGCGAGCAACATCGCGCTCACAGCGCGGAGAGTGACCACTACGGCGCAATCCCCAGCCCTATGCGCGTCCTGTCGCCTAATCTCGTACAAAAGACAGGAACGCCGTGCCGCCGCTGGGATGCAGGCGTTACCGCAGCGCCCTTCCTTTCAGGATTGCCCCGTCGCCGAACCGCGCGCGGATCGCGTCCGTCGCGCGCTCCGCCTCGGCGCGGCGCGCGGCGCCCGGATCGAAGAGATCGCCGGCCCGGTCCGCATCCCCGGCAACGGCGAGCTCGGACAGCCCGACGCCGATCAGCCTGAACGGCCCGTCCGGCGCCTCCGCCAGCAGCGCGCTGGCCGTCCGATAAATCCGGTCGGCCACCTGCGTCGGCTCGCGCAGCGCCGTCCGCCGGGTCAGCAGCGCAAAGTTCGACCGCTTCAGCTTCAGCGTGACGACACGCCCGGCCAGATCCTTGGCCTTTGCCCGGTCCGCCACCTTCTCCGCCAGCCGCCAGAGATGGCCGTCGAGCAACGCTGGGTCCGCGGTGTCCGAGCCAAAGGTCGTCTCGTTCGAGATCGACTTCGGCCTGGCATCCCGATGGACCCGGCGGCTGTCCTGCCCGCGCGCGAGCCGGAACAGCCGCGCCCCCGAAGAGCCGAAGCGCGCCGCCAGGTCGCGCTCGTCCCAGCGCCGCAGGTCGGAAAAGGTGCGGATCCCGGCGCGGTCCAGCGCTTCCTGCGTCGCCCGTCCCACGCCCCAGATGAGCGACACCGGACGGTCCGCCAGAAACCGCTCCGTCTCGGCCCTGCCGATCACGGCGAACCCCTTCGGTTTGTCCAGGTCGGACGCCACCTTGGCGAGGAACTTGTTGTGGCTGAGCCCGATGGAGCCGGTCACGCCAAGCTCGTCCTCCATCCGCCGCACGAGCTGCGCCAGCAGCACCGCTGGCGGGGCGCCATGCAACCGCGCCGTCCCGGTCAGATCCAGAAACGCCTCGTCGAGCGACAGGGGCTCGATGGCGGGCGTCAGCTCCTCCATCATGGCGCGGATGGCGCGCGAGGCCTGCACATAGGCATCGAAGCGCGGCGGTACGACCACCGCATTCGGGCAGAGCTTCAGCGCCTTGAACATCGGCATGGCCGAGCGCACGCCATAGGTCCGCGCGACATAGCAGCAGGTGGACACCACCCCGCGCCGCCCTCCGCCTACGATGACGGGCTGGTCGGCAAGCTCGGGCGCGTCGCGTTTCTCGACGGCGGCGTAGAACGCGTCGCAATCCATATGAGCGATGCTCAGATCGAAGAGCTCGTCATGGACCTGAAGGCGCGGGCTGCCACAGGACGGGCAGCGCCCGGACGGCGCCGCCTCGAACGTCGCCAGACAGGATCGGCACAGCGCGGGCATGTCCGCAGTATAGCGCGCCGTGGCCCCCTGCGGGAGAGGGCGCACGCCCGAGGATCGTGCCAGACCGCCCGATGGCAGTCCGCCGACCCATCCACCCGTTGCCCGCAAACGAGCGGCCGGCCGGCGGGTGACCGGCCCGCGCGCCTGCCCCAGCGCTGCTCCCGTCCTGCCCTGCGCGCCCCGGCGTGACCTCTGCCGCGCGGCCCCTATGTCCGCCCCATGGAAACGTCTTTTTTCGGCCTCGAACGGACGCGCGACCGCCGCGCATGGCGGGTGGCGCTGCTCTACGGGGCGCTCTGTCACGGGATCTTCGCGCTTGCGGGGCTTGCGATGGTCTGGGGGCTTTACACAGGTCTGACGCGCACTTTCGGGACGGTGCCGTGGCCCTGGGCGGCCCTGACGAACGCGCTTCTCCTTGTGCAGTTTCCGCTCGGCCATTCCCTTCTTCTCACATCGCGCGGCCGCGCTCTGCTGACCCGCCTCGCGCCCGCCCCCTATGGCGAAACCCTGGCCACAACAACCTATGCCACCATCGCCTCCGTCCAGCTTCTGCTGCTCTTCGCACTGTGGACGCCCTCGGGCCTCGTCGTCTGGCAGGCCGAGGGATGGGCGTTCTGGGCCATGAGTGTGCTCTTCGCGGCCTCATGGGCCCTGCTGACCAAGGCCAGTTTCGATGCCGGGCCCGAAGTCCAGTCCGGTGCGCTTGGCTGGTGGGCGCTGGCCCGCGGGCAACGCCCCGTCTTCCCTCCCATGCCGGTCACGGGCCTGTTCCGGATCGTGCGGCAGCCGATCTATGTCAGCTTCGCCCTGGTCCTCTGGACGATGCCGGTCTGGACGGTGGATCAGCTTGTGCTGGCCATTGCCTACACCGCCTATTGCATGGTGGCCCCGCGATGGAAGGAGCGGCGCTTCGAACGCCTGTTCGGCGCCGAGTTCGAGGCGTACCGCGCCCGGGTGCCCTATTGGGTGCCGATCCCGCGCCGGAAGCCGCGTGTGGAGGCAGAGCATGGCTGACCCGTCGCGCAACGATCTCACCATCTACGACAGCCACGCCGCCGATTGGTGGTCCGACGAGGTGCGCTGGGTGCGCACGCTGAAAAACATGGTGCCCGCGCGGCTCAAGCACTTCGACAAATACGTGGAATGGGCCGGGCTCGACGTTTTGGATCTGGGCTGCGCCGGCGGGTTCATGGCCGAGGCCCTGCATGATCGCGGCGCCCGGGTGACCGGGATCGACCCGGCGGCCGAGGCCATCGCCGCCGCCGAGGCCCACGCCGCCGACACGGGACGCGCCATCGACTACACAGTCGGGGTGGGTGAGGCATTGCCCTATGCCGACAATCGGTTCGACGCGGCCGTGTGCGTGGACGTGCTGGAGCATGTCGCCGATCTCGAACGGGTCCTGCGCGAGGTCGCGCGCGTTCTGAAGCCGGGCGGCTGGTTCCTTTTCGACACGATCAACCGCACCGCGCTAGCGCGCTTCGCGGTCGTGACGATGGCCGAGGATGTGCTGCGTCTGCTCCCGAAGGGCACGCACGATCCCGCCCTGTTCATACGGCCGAAAGACCTGCGCCAGGGCCTGGAAGCGGCGGGGTTCGCGGTGGAGCCCTTCACCGGTCTCGGCCCCCGTGGTCTGACGCGCCGGGGCGATCCCAGCTTCGGCGCCCTGCCCTTCACCTTCATCCTCTATATGGGCGCCGCCCGGCGCGAGCCGGGCTAGGCGCGCGACCGGTTGACCCAACCGGGACGGGATCGTTAAGCAGATCGCGCGGCGGACGACCAATGGGAGAGCGGCGTGGGCGAAGAGCAGCTTGAAGCAAGGCTACGCGGCCTTCTCGAGACGGATGAAGTGGAGATGAGCGTCGTCTTCAGCGACCCGAATCTCCCTGACAATCCAATGATCTACGTCTCGGAAGCCTTCACAGCGCAAACCGGGTACAGCGTCGCGGAATCGCTCGGCAAGAACTGCCGTTTCCTGCAGGGCCCGGACACCGACCCGAGCGCGATCGAAGCGATCCGACAGGGCCTGAAAGCAAAGACCCGCTTCACCATCGACATTCTGAACTACCGCAAGGACGGCACGCCGTTCATGAACCGCCTGCGGATACGGCCGATCTTCGATTCGTCGGGAGAACTGGTGTATTTCGCGGGCGCGCAGAATCCGATCTGACGCCGGGCACGAGGCCGGCGGCAAGGCGCGCGGGTTCGATGGGGCACCCTGCCTGGCGCTGGCCGCAGTTCACGGCATGGACGCATCTTCGGTTTCTCAACCCGGACACGGCGTCGGCGGGCGTCCCATGTCCATGCGCCGCCGCCGGGGCTCTGGGCGGCCGCCCGCTGCCCCGCAAGCGCAGGGCCAGCCCGGTCGTTCGCCTCGGAGTCCCCCGGACGCCTTCGCCAACTTGCTCAGGAAAAGACCCGATCCGGACTGAGGCACGCTCCAAAGCGCGCAAGTTGCCCCTTCGCCTCAGTCTGATCTGGATCAAGGTGTCGCAGTCGCGCTAGGATTATGCATCTTGCATATTCTTTTGCTGCGGGGACCCGCCGATGCGCCTTACCCTTCGCACAAACCTCGCCATGCGGGCGCTGATGTTCTGCGCCGTCAATGAAGGGCAACTCGTCCGAAAACACGAGATCGCGGCAGCGTGTAACGCATCGGAAAACCACCTCGGCGTGGTCGTCAACATGCTCTCGCAGGCCAACTACATCGAAACGATGCGCGGCCGTCATGGCGGGATTCGCCTCGTTCGGTCCCCCGATACGATCAACGTGGGCGAGGTGTTCCGCCTGTTCGAGGCGAACGCCCCCTTTACCGAGTGCTTCGCCGCAGCAGACAACCGATGCCCGCTGGTGGCGCATTGCCGCTTGAAGCGCACCCTGGCGGGGGCTGTCGAGGCGTTCTATGCCGCGCTGGACGGTGTCACCCTGGCCGATCTGGTCTGCGACAATGCCGGTCTCGCCGCGCTCCTCTCGATGGAACCGGCCTGAGCCTGCCGCGGCGGAAGACCTAGCACCGCGCCCGGAACGGACCTAGTTTCGAGATCATTCGTCACGCAAGGGACCCAGAGCCATGCGTTTTACAACCTTCGTTTTTCTCTTTTCCGCGCTGCTTTTTGCGCCGACAGCCGAGCGGGGCGCGCGCGCTCAGGCCGACACGCCCGCCGTTTCCGGAACGGTCACCTACCTCGATCGTGCCCGCCTTCCGCCGGATGCGGTGCTGGAGGTTCAGCTTCTGGATATCTCGCTCGCCGACGCGCCGGCCAAGGTTCTGGCAAGCCAGACGGTCGCGCCGCTCGCGGCACCCCCCTATGCCTTCCGGCTTCCCTACGCGGCCGATGCCATCGACGACAGACACACATACTCCGTCAGTGCGCGCATCACTCAGGGCGAGCGGTTGGTGATGATCTCGGACACGGTGACACCGGTTCTGACCAACGGCGCCCCGGCCACGGACATCGAGGTGCGCGTGATCCGCGTCTCCGGCGACGGGGCCCGGGATGCACCCCAGGGCCAGGTGCTGACGGCCCCGGGCCTGCGGCTGCCGGCGACCTATCGCGGGACGCTGCCGATGGCCTCCGGCCCGGGCGCCGCGTGGCATCTCGATCTCTGGCCGGACCAGGTGTTCCACCTGACGCAGAGCTTCGACGGCGCCGATCCGCAATCCGATATCGGGCGATGGTCGGCGGATCCGGCGCGTGGCGCGATCGTGTTGCAGGGCGGGCGGGAGGCGCCGGTGTACCTCGAACCGCGGGGCAACGGAGATCTGCGGCTGATGGACAGGGCAGGACAGGCCATCGAAAGCGATCTTCCCTACACGCTTTCGGCCGGGCCGCTGGAGCCGGCGGAAGTCGCCCTGCCGATGGGGGGGCTGTTTCGCTACATGGCCGATGCGGCCCTGTTCGAGGAATGCCTGACCGGACGCAGCTATCCCGTCGCGATGGAAGGCGCCTATATCGATGCCGAGCGCGGCTATCTGGCGCTCGACGGCCTGGAGGCCGGGGCGCCCGTCTTCGCGGTGCTGGAAGGCCGGTTGGCGATGCGCCCGGCCATGGAAGGGCCGGATCGAATGCATCTGGTGATCGAGCGCTTCTCCCGTTTCGCGCCCGACCAATCGTGCGACCGCAACCGCGCGGCCGCCTCGCTGACGAACACCTATTGGCGCATCCTTCAGATTGGCGGCACCCCGATTGACCCGGTCGAAGGCACGCGGGAGCCGCATATCCTGCTGCGGGGCGGCGCGGCCGGGGCGCAAGCGAGCTACAACGGCACCGTCGGGTGCAACGTGATGCGCGGGACCTACGAGATGGACGGGGCCAGTCTGAAGTTCGGCCCGGCCGCCGTGACGCTGATGGCGTGCCCGCCCCCCCTCGATGTGCGGGAACGGGCGCTCGGGGCCGCGTTGGCGGCCACCACCACCTGGCAGGTCAACGGGACGACCCTGGAGCTCTTCGATGCCGACGGAAGCGTCGTTGTCCTGGGCGAGGCGGTCTATCTTCCCTGAGCGGCGTCAGTGCGGGCCTCAGGCCACACGCACCGTAAGCCGCTCGATCAGTGCCGGAAGCTCGTCCCAATGCGAGAAGGCGGCATCATGGGGCATCTCGGCGACGGGCGTCTTGCGGTACCCTTCGGTGAACAGAAGGAACGGCACGCCCGCCCGCGCCGCGGCGTCCGCGTCGACCTCGCTGTCCCCGACATAAAGTCCCGTTTCCGCACCGAGCGCCGCAAAGGCGGCGTGGATCGGGGCCGGGTCCGGCTTGCGGACGGGCAGCGTATCGCCGCCGATGACCGCGCCGAACCGGCCCCGCATCTCGAAATGGTCGAGCACGATATGCGTCGGGCGGATGGGCTTGTTGGTGCAGACTGCCAGAGCGTGGCCCTTCGCGGCAAAGAGGGTCAGCGCGTCGAGCACTCCGGGATAGATCACGCTATGCGCCACGGCGCCTTCGTAAAGCTCGAGGAAACGCGCCAGCAGCCGGGCATGATCGGCCTCGGGGATACCGCGCGCCGCGCGCATCCGCCGAACGAAGGCATCGGCCCCTGCCCCGACGAACCCGCGCGCCTCGGCAAGCGACACCCGGTCGATCCCTTCCTCCGCCAGCAGGGCGTTGGCCATGGCGCAGATGTCCGGCGCACTGTCGATTAGCGTCCCGTCGAGATCGAAGACGAGCGCCTGCGGCCCGGCACCACTCATGCCGACACGGTGCCCGCCGCCGCCGCGCGCAGGGCGGCGATGGCCTGCCCGTACCCGGCCGGGGCTTCTGCCGAGCCGTGCTTGAAGATCGCCGACCCCGCGACCAGAATGTCCGCCCCCGCAGCGGCGGCCTCCGGCGCCGTGTCCGGCGTGATGCCACCGTCGACCTCGATATGGATCGGCCTGTCTCCGACCATCTCGCGCAGGGTGCGGATCGCCTCCAGCTGCGAGCGCAGAAAGGACTGCCCGCCAAAACCGGGGTTCACCGACATCACGCAGATCAGATCCACCATGTCGAGCAGTGGGCGGGCGACGTCCGGCGCCGTTCCCGGGTTGAGCGCGATCCCGGCCTTGCAGCCGGCCGCCCGGATCAGTTGAAGCGTCCGATGGATGTGCGGTCCGGCTTCGGGATGCGCGGTGATGACATCGGCGCCCGCCGCGGCGATCTCTTCGATGAAGGGATCGACCGGCGAGATCATCAGATGCACGTCCATCACAGTGTGGATATGGGGCCGGATCGCCTTGAGCAGCGGTGGGCCGAACGTCAGGTTCGGCACGAAGTGTCCATCCATGACGTCAACATGGATCCAGTCCGCACCCTGGTCTTCGACGGCGCGGATCTCCGCCCCGAAATTCGCGAAGTCCGCGGCAAGGATGGACGGCGCGATCTTCGGGCTACGGTCGAGTATCATGGCTGGCCTCCGTTTTGCGAGGGGAGTAGCCGGGGGACGGAGCGGGGTAAAGGCCCGGCGCGGCGCCCATCCGAGCGGGCGGGCGCCTCCGGCGGGGATGTTTTTGGCAAGATGAAGGGGGGCGGCCTTCCCGTGCCGAGGCGTTTCGCCGCCTAGAGCCAGGGCTGGAGGAGGGTGCCGACGTCGACGCGGGCGCGCAGCATCCGCGCCAGCAGGAAGAGTCCGCCGAACTTGCGCTGGATGAACAGCACATCCATCGGTGGCACGTGAACGAAGTCACGCTCGGCGGCCATCTCCATGCCGCGATCCCGCATGGCTTCGGCCTGGGCGGGATCGGCGAAATCGTAGAGCGTGCCGGCTGTCATCTGCGAGAAGGCAAGCCTTATCATGCCCACGACCATCCCCTTATGGCGCCGGTCGGTATCTTCGGCGAAGAGGCCGAGATCGAGTGCGGCGGCCTCGAGGTCGGCCTCTGTCCCGCCGAGCCCGGCGCGAAAGAGCGCGCGGTAGCGCGCCGCGATGACGGACGGGATCTCCCGCGTGGCGCCGAAATCCAGCAGCACCACCCGGCGCGCGTCGGGATCGTAGCGGTAATTGGCGAAGTTCGGATCCGTCTGCATCGTGCCGAAATCGAACATCTCGCGGAACAGAAGCTCCATCAGCAAGTGGATCACCCGGTCCCTTTCCGCCTGGGGCCGATCCTTCAGCGCTTCCACCGGCTCGCCCGGCAGGTACCCCATCGTGAGGATACGCGGCGTCGTCAACTCGGGGACGAGCGGGGGGACGGCGAAATGCGGCGACGGCTCCAGGAGCATGCCGAAATGCGCCAGCATGTCCCCCTCGCGGGCATAGTCGGCCTCCTCGTGCAGCTGCGCCTTGGCCTCGGCCAGGAGGGGCGCGAGGTCGAGCCCCTTGGGGATCAGCCCGGACAAGCGGGCCAGCGTCGCGACGTTTTCGACATCGCTGTCGATCGAGCGGCGGATGCCCGGGTATTGCACCTTGATCGCCAGATCCTCGCCCCCGCGCAGCGTGGCCCGGTGGACCTGCCCGATGGAAGCAGCCGCAATCGGGCGGACATCGAAGCGGTGAAAGCGGCCGCGCCAGTCTCCGCCCCATTCGCCGGACAGCACATTGCGCAGCTGGCGCGGCGGCATGAAATCGGCGTTGGCGCGCAGCCGGGCCATGATCTCCGTCAATTCGGGGGGAAGGACATCGCCAGTATCCATCGAGATGAGCTGACCCACCTTCATCGCCGCGCCGCGCATGCGCGCCAGTTCGTCGGCGACCTTTCGGATGTTGTGCGGTGTCAGCAGAAGATCGCGCCATTCCGGCCGGTCGCCCGTTGCGTAGCGCCGCACGCCATGCAGCGCCGCGCCCGAGGCGATACCGGCGGTCATCGTGCCGAGGCGCCCGACCCGCGCCAGGCGGCTAGAGGGGACGGCGATCGGCTTCGGCGGGCTGCTCTGGTCGGTCATGGCGTTGGCGTGCCTCTGCATGCGGCAGGTCGGAACGCCAGACATAGGACGGCCCGCCGGAAGGTCATCGGGCGGGCCGCAGGATTGCTCAGGGTGCGCCCAGAAAGGCGCCGATCGCGTCCACCTCTTCGCGGCGGATCTCGTGGCCGCCCTCGTGCCAAGCCACCGTCACCTCGGCCCCCTGCCGTTCGAACCAGAACGCAAGCGCGTCGGTCTGAACGGCGGGGCTGATCGGGTCCCGCCGGCCGGCGGTGATCAGAACCTTGCGCCCGGCGAGGCCCGGCTGCGGGTCCGGCGCGAACGGGATCAGCGGGTGCATCAGCACCAGCGTTTCCACGAGATCGGGCCGCGCGAACGCGACCGTGGCGAGGATGTTGGCGCCGTTCGAGTAGCCTAGCCCGATGGCGCGCGGGGCGCCCGTTTCGGCGCGGGCAGCCGTGATGAAGCCCGACATCTTGGCCGTGGCGCGGGCCAGATCCTCCATGTCATAGACCCCTTCGGCCTGCCGGCGGAAGAAGCGGGCATGGCCGCCCTCGCTCACATCGCCGAGGGGCGAGATTACGTGGGCGCCCGGAACGAACTCCGTCCCCGCGTCGTGGAACTGGGCCTCGGTGCCACCCGTGCCATGGAAGGTCAGGAACAGCGGCGCACCGGGGGTGCCCTCCGTCCGTGCATGGGTATAGGCCGAAAGGCCGTTTTCGATCACGTCAGTCATGGATCGGCTCCAGATACTTCTTCTCCAGCACCTCGCGGAGATGCTCATGCTGGCGCGGCAGCTTCAGCGCTTCGCCGAGATGTGCGGTGTCCTCGTCCCGGTCGAAGCCGGGCTCATTGGTGGCCACTTCGAAGAGCACGCCGCCGGGGGAGCGGAAGTAGATCGCCCAGAAGTAATCCCGGTCGATCACCGGCGTCACGGAATAGCCCGTGTCGCTCAGCGCCTTGCGCACCTCCAGCTGCTTCTCGCGGTTGTCCACGCTGAACGCGATGTGGTGGACCGACCCCGCGCCCTGCTGGGCATAATTGGCGCCCTTCGCGGTGTGCAGTTCGATCACATCCGCGCCGTTGCCGCCCGCGACCCCGAGGCGCACCGTCTCACCGGAGCGCTCGCGCACCTCGTAGTTCATGAAGGTCAACAGCTCCTCCGTGGCGCCCTTGTCCGAGATCCGGAACTGTGCGCCGTGGAAGCCGCGGATGGCGTGATCGGCGGGGATGCCGCCATCGCCCCACGGCATGCGCGTGTCGCCGGTTTTTTCGATCAGCGCGAACCCGTCTCCATCGGGGCCCTGGAAGTGCAGGCGCGGCTCTCCGAAGAGGGTTTCCTCGGCAAGCCCCGGCACGCCCATGTCCGTCAGGCGCTCCTTCCACCAGGGTAGGCTGGCCTCGGGGACCGAGAACAGCGTCGTCCCCACTTCGCCGAGGCCGGGGCGGCCGCGGCTGGCATTCTGGAAGGGGAAGTAGGTCATGACCGAGCCGGGCGTGCCAACCTCGTCGCCGTAGTAGAGGTGGTAGACCTCCGGCGCATCGAAGTTGACGGTTTTCTTGACCCGGCGCAGGCCAAGCGTTTTGGTGAAGAAATCGCTGTTGGCCTGCGCGTCGCTCGCGATCGAGGTGACATGGTGCAGGCCGTTGATCTGGTTCAGCATTGGGGCCCTCCTTTCAGGCTCGTTTCTGCGTCTGACCGTGAGATAGACGACCCGGTCACGTGCGAAAACGCAGATCTCAGGACAGATTATGTGCATACATGCACTTTGCGTCGCCCGCCGCGCCGCTGGATACAGGACGCAAATGCTCCGCGCCGCGGCGGATTCGCCATGCCCCACCCCGAACGGAGGCCCCATGCCCACCACCCGCCTGCTCGTGAACTGCCCGAACGCCGCCGTCGCCACAGAGCTTGCAGAAGCGCTGCTCGAGGCGCGCCTCGTCGCCTGCGCCAATATCTACCCCGAGATCACCTCGCACTACGTCTGGCAGGGCGCGCGGCAGGTCGAGACGGAGGTGCCGCTTCTGCTGAAGACGCGGCCGAGCCTCGTGCCGGAGGTCGAGGCGATGGTCGTGCGGCTGCACCCTTACGATGTGCCGCCGCTGGTCGAGATGCCTTTGGGCTTCGTCCACGCTGCCTACGACGCCTGGGTGGAAGAGATGACGTCCCGCTGAACTCCGCTCACAATCACGGGAAACGCCGCAACAGCGCCTTTCTGAGAGCATCTGAGCGTCCATGTTGGCTGTCATCGTCGTGCAGCAACCAAAGGACACACGATGCCCCGCCCGGAAGAAAAGCAAAAGCCGCCGCAACCGAAGGAACCGCCTGTCAAGTTCGACGATTGGGCCGCGTTCTGATCAACACCGTTGCGTGACAGCCTGCGTTCGGCCCTCGGCCGTTCGGCAAGCTTGCGCTGCATAGCTGCTATCCCGCCGATTGCAGGTGCAGCATTTTCTTGATTTGGGGCTCTGATCGCCCCATATCCCGGCTGCGACCGTTACCGCCTTCGATTCCCTGCTTTCCTAGAAGCGTCAGCACTATCGATCCGCATAGACGCGCCAGGCTGCCGCACTCTCGCGGGCAGCATTCAAATGGGAGACACGGGAATGGCCAATGGCACCGTGAAATGGTTCAACACCACGAAAGGGTACGGTTTCATCCAACCCGACGAAGGCGGCAAAGACGTCTTCGTGCATATCAGCGCTGTTGAGCGCTCTGGGCTGACCGGCCTCGCCGACAACCAGAAGGTCACGTTCGACCTTGAAGCCGGCCGCGATGGCCGGCAGTCCGCCGTGAACCTCGCGCTGGTCTAATAGACTGGCGGCCCCGGCGGATTTTCGCCGCCGGTCCGAGGCGCCACGGCCTTGAAGCGCGTCCCTTGAGTGGCGCGCTTTTTTTGTGCGAGGGGACAGGCACGCGGGCGCCATCAGCCGCGTCATCCTCGGGGCGGGCCGCGCCGCCGGCCCTTTCACGATTCCCTGCGCGCCCAAAGGGGCCCAGTCGGGCGGGTGGCCGGGCCCGAACCGGAGCCTCCTGCTTCTTGGCACTCGACCACGTGCGCGGGCGAAACTGAACACGCCGGCAACGCCGAACCCGAACGAATGCGGCGCGCGGCGTCCGCAAGCGAGAGGGTGCCGAAGAAAACGCCTGGGATCGCGAGAACAAGGGTATGGCGACGGGGTTCAACCAGCCCGGTCGACCACGCTCCGCGACGGCGCTGCCGAGACGGATAAGCCCGCAGACGTCCCGCCGCGACCCTGCTCCTCCGGGGAAGCCGGGGCCATCCCACGACCCGGATTCGACTGCTTGGCGGATCTTCTGTCGTCGCTCCGCGTCGCAGCCGCCGGGGTTACGACAGGAACCGGCTCACCTCGTCGGCCAGCGCCTTGATCTCGGCGGAGGCGGGGCTCGTCCGGGCCCGCTCCGTCACGCCGTAGCCCTCGCCCATGGCCTCGGCATAGATGACGCGATTGCCCAGAACAGCATCCGCCATCGGCGCGGGCAGGGCCTTCACCTGGACCGCCGTCTCATTGAACACGCGGGTTCCGGGACGGGCCCGGTTGAGCACGGTCAGCGCCGGCTTGCGCGTCCGGTCCACGAGATCCAGCACGCTCTCTGTCGCCCAGAGGTCCAGCGCCGATGCCGCGACGGGCACAAGCACCAGATCGGCCTCCCGCAGCGCGGGACGCAGATCGCTGTCCGCCTTGGGCGGCGTGTCGACGAAGACCATGTCGAACTCCTTGGACAGCTTGCCGACCTCGTAGCCGACCCCCCATGCCGAGGCGGTGGAGAACTCCATCTCCGGCGCCCCGTCCGTTCGCTCCGCCCGCGTCATGAACCATCGACCGAGCGATCCTTGCGGATCCGTGTCGAGCACGGCGACCGAGCTGCCGGTGCGCAGGAAATGCACCGCAAGGTGCACGGCCAGCGTTGTCTTGCCGGAGCCACCCTTCTGCTGCGCAACCGTGATCACCTTGCCGACCATGCCCGCCCCCAATGCAATGCCATAGCGATGGTGGATGATTGGGATGTGACCCACAAGACCTATTGCAGAAGATACTGAAAACGCCCGCATCTTCGCAGTGGCAACCCATGCGCAGGGGTCATAGAGTTCGGGATATGAGAGGGTGGGCTCGAACATCGGCAATTCTTGCCGGGCTGATGTGTGTCGGAACGCCGGCGAGCGCCCTCGACAGCGTTGTGGTGCAGGTGCCCGGCGGCGACGAAACCCTGCAACGCCTGCTGGAGCGCTCATCGGTCACCAAACAACTCCTCGATGGGGCGGAAGACGATGCTCCGATCCCGGCTGGAGAGACCGTGTCGACGGCGCGGTCGGAATACCGCCAGATGATCGGTGCGCTCTACTCCGAGGGGTATTACGGCGGAACCGTGTCTGTCCGGGTGGACGGGCAGGAGGCGGCGGATCTCTCTCTCGTGGCGCCCCCCGCGCGCGTCCGGCAGGTGGTGATCACGGTCACGCCCGGGCGGCAGTTCAGGTTCAGCCGGGCGGAGCTTGCGCCGCTGGCGGCCGGAACCGAGCTGCCGGAGGGCTACGCCGCGGGCGAGATTGCGCGGACCGGCACCATCCGGAACGCCGCGCAGGTCGGCGTCGCCGCCTGGCGGAACGCGGGCCACGCCAAGGTCGTGCTGTCGGAGGAGAACCTCGAAGCCAACCACGCCCAGGCCGTCCTCTCCTCGCAGATCGGGATCGATCCGGGGCCGCAACTGCGCTTCGGGCCGCTGATCGTGACGGGAAACGAACGCGTGCGCACGGAGCGGATCATTGCCATTGCCGGGCTTCCGGAGGGCGAGGTCTACGATCCCGAGGAGCTGGACGACGCCGCCGACCGGCTGCGCCGTACCGGCGCGTTCCGCGCGATCACGCTGGAGGATGCCGAAGAGATCGGGCCGAACGATACGCTGCCGATCCAGGCCCAGATCGTCGAGGAACGCCTGCGCCGGATCGGGGGCGGCGCCGAAATCTCGTCGACCGAGGGTGTCGGGGTGACCGCCTACTGGATGCACCGCAATCTCTTCGGCGGCGCGGAAAACCTGCGCTTCGACTTCGACATCGAGAACATCGGCGCGCCGGAGGAGGCCAACGGCGTCGATTTCACCCTCTCGGGCACCTTCCGGCGTCCGGCCACGCCGGTCACCGATCTAGACCTGATCAGTTTCGGCGAGATCAAGCGCGAAGACGAGCCGGGCTACATCTCGGATTCCGTCACGCTCGGCACCGGCTTTGTCTATTACTTCAGCGATAATCTGGAGTTCTCGACAGCGATTGCCTATCGCGCCAGCCGGGTGGAAGACGCCTTCGGCGAGCGTGAGTTTCAGATGCTCATGGCGCCCTCCTATGTCGTCTACGATACGCGCGATGTGGAGTTGGACCCGACGCAGGGCTTCTTCGTCCGCGCCGACGTCAACCCCTTCCTGGGGATCGATGACATCGACAACGGCGTGCATTTCACTGCCGATGCCCGCGCCTATCTGGGTTTCGGCGAAAGCCGCGATATCGTCGCCGCCGGACGGGTCCAGCTGGGCAGCCTCTTCGGGCCGGAGATTGCCGAAGCCCCGCCCGACTTTCTGTTCTTCGCAGGTGGCGGCGGCTCGGTGCGCGGACAACCCTACCAGTCGCTCGGGGTCGGCGAGGTCGACGGGACGATCGTCGGCGGGCGCTCCTATGTGGCGCTCTCGGCGGAGTTGCGCGCCTATGTCCGCGGGCCGTTCGGCGTCGTCGGGTTTGTCGATGCGGGCTATGTGGGCGAGGAGGAGTTCTACGACGGATCGGGCAACTGGATGTCCGGCGCAGGGCTTGGGGTGCGCTACGATACCGGCTTCGGCCCGATCCGCGTGGACGTCGCAACCCCCGTGGATGGCGGCCCGGACGACGCCGATCCGGTTCAGATCTACATCGGCATCGGGCAGGCATTCTGATGGGCCGCGCGTCGCGTCTGACAGGAACGGCGCTCGCCAGCGCGCTGATCTTCGCCCCGGCCACGGCGCAGGATGACGAGGGGTCGCCAGGCTTCCTGGCGCGGCAGATCGAGAGCGCGCTGTCCGGCCCCGGGCGCGAGGTGCGGGTCCGCGGGTTCGAGGGGGCGCTTTCGTCGCAAGCCACCTTGGCCAGCCTCACCTTCGCCGATGCCGACGGGGTCTGGATGACGCTGGAAGACGCGGTGCTGGACTGGAACCGCGCCGCCCTTCTGCGGGGACGCCTGTCGGTCAACGCCCTGAGCGCGGGACGCATCGCCGTCGCCCGGGCGCCGCTGCCCGCGCCGGCGGACGGTCTGCCCGACGCGCCCGAAGCGGAGGCGTCGGGGTTTGCACTGCCCGAACTGCCCGTGGCGGTGAATGTCGGCGCCCTGCGCGTCGCCCGGCTGGAGCTCGGTGCGCCAATCCTCGGCGAAGACGCCGCGTTCCGGTTGAATGGCAGCGTCCAGCTCGAAGGAGGGGAAGCCGCGCTCGGCCTCTCGCTTTCGCGCATCGAAGGGCCCGAGGACCGGATCGGCCTCGATGCCGCCTTCAGCAACGCCTCGCGCGAGCTTGCCTTGGATCTGACTGTCCGCGAGGGGCCGGGCGGCCTCGCCTCGACGCTGATCGGCATCCCCGGGGCGCCTTCGCTCGCGCTCGACATCGACGGGACCGGGCCGCTCGACGACTACACCGCGATCATCGACCTCTCGACCCAGGGCCAGCAGCGCCTCGCGGGGGAGGTGACCCTCCGCGGGACGGATGCCGGAAGCCTGCGCTTCGCCGCCGATGTGGGGGGCGACATCACCCCCGTCATCGCGCCCCGGTTTTCTGAGTTCTTCGGCCCGGAGGTTGGGCTGCAATTGCGCGGAGAGCGCACCGAAGACGGCGCGCTGACCCTGGAAGAGCTTGAGATCTTCGCCCGCAGCCTCGATCTGACTGGGTCCGCCGCCCTGGATGCCGACGGACAGCCCATCCGGTTCGCCCTGACCGGCGCCTTGTCCGACCCCGAGACCGAGATCCTGCGCCTGCCGGTCGCCGCCGATGTCACGCTCGGCCAGGCCAGCCTGATCGCAGGGTTCGACCGGGCGCAGGGCGAGGCCTGGACACTGGATCTGGCTGCCGAACGCGTCGATGCGCCCGGGCTCGACCTCGACGCGCTGACGCTGCAGGGCGGTGGCCGGATCGAACTGGGCAATGCGACGCGGGTCACGGCCGTGCTTGATTACGCGGCAAGGGGGATCGCGTTCGAGGATGCAGGCCTGACGCAGGCAACGGGGCCGGTCGTCGATGGCCGGGCAGATATCGAATGGCAGGCGGGCGCGCCGATCACCCTGAACGCGCTGACGCTCGGCGGCGCCGACTACGGCGCAGAGGTGACCGGAACCGCGCTGCCCGCCGACAGGACGCTGCGTGTCGACGGTACGGCGCAGGTGAACGCGGAAGATCTGTCGCGGTTCTCGGCCGTTGCCGGGCAGGACCTGACCGGCCGCGCCGCCATCCGCCTCGCCGGGCGCGGAGATGTTCTTGGCGGCCTCTTCGACTTCAAGCTCGACGTCGACGGCACAGGCCTCGGCATCGGCGAGGATACGGCCGATCGCTTCCTCGAAGGTCCGGTGACGCTGAACATGGCCGCGCGGCGCGACCTCGACGGCACCTATTTGGACGCGTTCGCCCTCGACAGCACGGGGGTCTCCGCAACGGCGGAAGGCACAATCGGCAGCGGCGTCAGCCGGCTGGAGTTCGAGACGACGCTGAAGGATGTGGGCCTGCTGAACCCGGCTTATGAGGGCGCACTGACCATTGCCGGCAGCGCCGCCGAGCAGTCCCCCGGCCTGTTCGATGTCGATGTGGGGCTCGACGGCCCGTATGCCCTGACCGGAACTCTGGCCGGTTTGGCGGGCACGGGCGCGTCGCAGGAGGAAACGGATATCGCGCTCGATCTAGCGCTGCCCGATCTCGCCCCCCTCGTTCCTAACGTCAGCGGGCCGGTCTCCGTCCGCGGGACGGCCGCCGCGCGCGGCCCTGGCTTGTGGGACGTCGATCTTGCCGCCGACGCGCCGGAAGATGTCGACCTGACGGTCGAGGGCCGCATCGGCGGCGGCACCGGCAATGTAGCTCTGACGGCACGGGTGCCGGATGTGGCCGCCTTCGTTCCCGGCGTACCCGGCGCGGTGGCGCTCGACGGTCGCGCCGAGGAAGCCGAGGGCGGCCAGTGGCGGATCGACGTCGACGCGCGCCTGCCCTACGCCGCCACCGCCGCCGTGCAGGGCGAGGCCGGGCCGCAGGACGTCCGCCTGTCCTACTCGGCGCGGGTGCCCGATGTCGGTGCGCTCGTCCCGGAGGTTTCAGGCGCGCTCACGGCCACCGGGACGGCGCGCCAGACAGGCCCGGGCCGGTACGCGATCAACGCCGATGTCGATGCCCCGTACGAGGCCCGCGCGACGGCGACCGCCGCCCTCGGCGGCGGCCCGGACGGCACGGGACGGGTCGAGGCCGATCTCGACATGTCGGTGCCGGATCTGTCGCCGCTGGTGCCCACGCTCACCGGTGCGCTCAACGCCACCGCCCGCCTCCGGCAGCAGGACAGCGGCGTGTTCGACGTCTCGCTCGACGCGGAGGGCCCGTTTGCCAGCACCGCAACGGCCATGGCGACCCTGGGCGCGGGCGACGATGGCACGGGGCGCATCGCGGCCGATGTCGACGTATCGGTGCCGGATCTGTCGCCCCTGACTCCAGCGCTGCGCGGCGGCCTCGATGCAACGGCACGCGTCCGGCAGCAGGAAAGCGGCGCCTTCGGGATCGACCTCGATGCCGAAGGGCCCTTTGCGAGCACGGCCACGGCCGAAGGCACCGTGGGCGGCGGCGACACGAACGCCACCGCCGAGATCCGGCTGCCCGATATCGGTGTCCTCGCCCCCAGCTATGCGGGGCCCGTGACGGCCAATGTTACGGCACGCCAGGCCCCCGGCGCCCCCATCGACCTGACGCTGGATGCCGCGGCGCCCTATGGCATCACCGCGGATCTCGATGGTCGCATCGGCCAGGGCCAAGGCGATCTGGACATCGACGTGCGCGTGCCGAACCTCGACGTCTTCGCCCTCGGCATTTCGGGCGGTGTGGCGATCACCGGCGGCGCGACCGAACGGCCCGACGGCTGGGCGGTGGACATCCAGAGCCAGGGCCCTGCTACCGCCAACACCGCTGTTTCCGGGACCGTCAGCCCCGATGGAACCGTCGCCGCGCTGCGCACCACCGGCGAGATCCCGCTGGAGCTGATCAACGGCGTGCTCGCCCCCCAGCGGATCGAAGGCCCCGTGCGGTTCGATCTTGCGCTCGACGGCCCGCCGGGGCTCGACGCGCTGTCGGGAAGCGTGAACGTGGCGGGGGCACAGTTCCAGGTGCCCGCCATCAATCTCGGTATCTCCGATATCAACGTCGCGGGGCAGTTGAGCGGCGGGACGCTGGCCCTCGACGGCAGCGCCCGCTCCACTGAAGGCGGCGGCCTGTCCGTGACCGGGCCGATCACGCTGTCCGGGCAGTTCCCGGCGGAACTGGCCGTCGCCATCGACAATCTCGTGCTGTCCGATCCGAGCCTCTACACGACGACGCTCGCCGGCGGGATCAGCCTGACCGGGCCGCTGCGCGGAACAGGCGCCACCATCGGTGGCGAGATCGATATCGGCGAGACGGAGTTGCGCATCCCGTCCGGCGGCACCGGGTTTGCGGGCCAGATCCCCCGCGTCTCGCACCTCGCCGAACCGGGGGACGTCTTCCTGACGCGCGAGCGCGCCGGGTTGATCAACGTGGCCCGCGAGGCGCGCGGCGGCGAGCGCGGGCGCACGATCTACGGGCTCGACCTCGTGATCGACGCCCCGCGGCGCATTTTCCTGCGCGGGCGCGGATTGGATACCGAACTGGGAGGATCGTTCCAGATCGGCGGGACCACGCGCGCCCCCGCCCCGGTCGGTGCGATTGAGGTCATCCGGGGGCGGCTCGACCTGCTCGGCAAGCGACTGGAGCTGGAACAGGACGGGCGCGTCACCCTCGGCGGCAATCTCGTCCCGTTCCTGGAGTTGCTGGCCACCTCGGACGATGCGAGCGATTTCACCATCCTGATCGAGATCAGCGGGCCGGTGAACGAGCCGGAGTTCACCTTCAGCAGTTCGCCGCAATTGCCGGAGGACGAGGTGCTGGCGCGGTTCTTCTTCGGCAAGGGGCTGGCGAACCTGTCGCCGTTGCAAGCCGCGCAACTCGCCTCCTCCGTGGCGCAGCTCACCGGGCGCGGCGGCGGCGGCATCCTGGGCGGGTTCCGCGAAGGGCTCGGCGTCGACGACTTCAACGTCGTCACCGACGAGGACGGGGAAGCCGCGCTGCAGGTGGGCCAATACCTGACCGACAACATCTATACCGATGTCACCTCGTCGACCGGCGGCAAGACGGAGGTGAACATCAACATCGACCTGACCGACAGCGTGACCGTGAAAGGCAGTGCCGACAACGAAGGCGAAACCTCGCTCGGCATCTTCTTCGAACGCGATTACTAGCCCGTTCCATGCCGCGGACCGGCCCGCGGCTGTCGCCGATGGCATGGCCGCCCGGGGGCGGCCGGTCTAGGCTGTGCGAAAAAGGTCTACCGGGATCACGAAAGGTGCGGACATGGCGGAGATCGCCCCCTATTGGCAGAACTACATAGATGGCGCATGGGTCGACGGCGGCGCGGGCCGGATCGCCGTGACCGATCCCGGGCGCGGCACGCGGATTGCCGAACACGCGCTCGCCGATGCCGCCGATGTCGACCGCGCCGTGGCGGCGGCCCGGCGGGTGCATCTGTCGGGCGCGCTGACCGCGATGCGCCCGGTGGAGCGCGGGCGGATGGTGCAGGCGATCGGCCGGTACCTGACGGCGCATGCCGAGGAGATCGCCGAGGTTCTGACCTGCGAGCAGGGCAAACCCGTCTGGGAGGCACGCCAGGAGATCGCCGGCGCCGCGCGGTACTTCGAGTATTACGGCAACCAGGCCGACACCGTGGAGGGCCGTTCGATCCCTCTGGGCGCGCGCTATTACGACTTCACGACGTTGGAGCCCTACGGCGTCTCGGCACAGATCATCCCATGGAACTTCCCGCTGGAGATGACCGCACGGTCGCTGTCGGCAGGGCTTGCCACCGGCAATGCCTGCGTCGTCAAGACGCCGGAGATGACCCCCCTCAGCCAGAAATGGTTCGCCATGGCCGCCGAGGCGGCGGGCTTTCCGCCGGGCGCGGTGAGCCTCCTTTGCGGCCTCGGCGCGGAGGCCGGTGCGGCGCTGTCGGCCCATCAGGACGTGAACCAGATCGTCTTCACCGGCTCGGTCCCCACGGGCATCGCCATCGCGACGGCCGCGGCCGGGCATGTGGTGCCCTGTGTTCTGGAGCTTGGCGGAAAGTCCGCCGCAATCGTCCATGACGACGCCGATCTCAAGGCCTTCGAGCGCGATCTGCGCTGGGGCATCTACTTCAATGCTGGGCAGGTCTGCTCGGCCATGAGCCGGGTGCTGGTGCACGAAAGCCGCCACGACGAGGTCGTGGAGCGCGCGGTGGGGATCGCCCGGTCGCTGTCTGTCGGCCCGGGGATCGAGCGGCGCGAGAGCGGCATGACCATGGGGGCGATGGTGTCCGAGGCCCAGCGCGACCGCGCCGCCGCGATGGTGGCGCGCGCCCAGGAACAGGGCGCCGCGGTGGCGACCGGCGGGCGGGCGCTGAACATCCCCGGCGCCTTTCTCGAACCCACCGTCATGACCGGCGTGCGCCCGGAGATGGAGATCGCGCAGACGGAGGTGTTCGGGCCGGTGCTGTCGGTCATCCCCTTCTGCGATGACGCCCATGCCATCGAGATTGCGAACGGCACGGACTACGGCCTTGTGGGCGGTGTGTTCACCAAGGACCTCGACCGGGCCATGCATGCGGCGCGCGAGATCCGGGCGGGGCAGGTTTTCGTGAACGAGTGGTACGCCGGGGGCGTCGAAACGCCGTTCGGCGGGTACGGCAAGTCCGGCTACGGGCGGGAAAAGGGGCGCGAGGCGCTGATGAACTACGTCCAGACGAAGAATGTGGCCATCCGCCTGGGCGTCTGAGCAGTGATTCATGGGGGCGCTGCCCCCGACGCCTGCGGCGTCTCCCCCGGGATATTATAGGCAAGATGAAGAGACGCGGGCCGCGCAGTCCGGCTATTCGGCGGCCATGCCATCTGTGAACTGCAGGCGCGCGAGCCGGGCATAGAGGCCGCCCTGCGCCACCAGTTGATCATGGGTGCCCGTGGCGACGATGCGGCCATCCTCGAACACCAGGATCCGGTCGGCCTGCTTCACGGTGGCCAGGCGATGCGCCACGATCAGCGTCGTGCGATCCTCGGACATTTCGGCCACGGCCTGCTGCACCGCGCGTTCGCTTTCGGCGTCGAGCGCCGATGTCGCTTCGTCGAGCAGCAGAACGGGCGCGTCGCGCAGGATCGCGCGAGCGATGGCGATGCGCTGTTTCTGCCCGCCCGACAGCATCACACCGCGCTCACCCACATAGGAGCCGTAACCGTCGGGTAGCTTGGCGATAAACTCATGCGCGGCGGCGGCGAGTGCGGCCGCCTCCACCTCCGCATCGGTCGCCTCGGGACGGCCGAAGCGGATGTTCTCGCGCGCGGTATCGGCGAAGATGACCGGGTCCTGCGGTACGAGCGACAGCGTCTTGCGGAAGTCAGCGCGGGCGAGTGCGCGTATCGGGACGCCGTCGATCCGGACCTCGCCGGCCTGGGGGTCGTAGAAGCGCAGAAGCAGCTGGAGAATGGTCGACTTTCCGGCGCCGGACGGCCCTACGAGCGCGACGGTTTCCCCCGGCCGCACGGAGAACGAGACATCCCGCAGCGCGGCGATCTGCGGGCGGGCGGGATAGCTGAAGCCGACGCCGTCGAAGGTGAGTTCCCCGCTGACCGGCCGCGCGAGCACGGCCGGTGCCGCGGGATCCTCGACGGTGTCTTCGGCGTGGAGCAGTTCGACCAGACGCTCCGTGGCGCCAGCGGCGCGCTGCAGCTCGCCCCAGATCTCCGACAGGGCCGCCACGGAGCCCGCCATGATCGCCGCATAAATCACGAACTGGACGAGTTCGCCCGCCGTCATGGTACCGGCGCCCACCGCCCGTGCGCCCATCCACAAGACGCCCAGGATGCCGGAAAAGACGACGAAGATGATGATCGCCGTCATCAGCGCCCGCACCGCGATTCGTGCCTTCGCGCTGTCGAAGCTGCGCTCCGTGACCTCGCCGAACCGGTCGCGCGAGACGTCTTCATGGGTGAAGGCCTGCACGGTCTGAACCGACAGCAGCGCCTCGGAGGCGTTGCCGGAGCTTTGCGCGATCCAATCCTGGTTTTCGCGCGATAGGCGCCGCAGGCGCCGGCCGAGGGCCAGGATCGGGATCAGAACCACGGGCACGAGCAGAAGGACCATGCCGGTGAGCCGCGGCGCCGTCACCAGCATCATGGCCAGGCCGCCGAAGAACAGCAGCACATTGCGCAAGAACCACGAGACCGAGGAGGAAACGACCGACAGGATCAGCGTGGTGTCCGTAGTGATGCGCGACAGCACCTCGCCCGTCATCAGCTTTTCGTAATAGGCGGGCGACATGCCGATCATCCGGTCGAAAATCGCGCGGCGGATATCAGCGACCACGCGCTCGCCCAGCCGGGTGACGATCCAGTAGCGTGCGGCGGTGCCCAACGCGAAGATGGCGGCAATGCCGATCGCCCCGACGAAGTAGCGGTCGAGCATGGCGAGATCGCCACCGGTGAACCCGTCGACGACGCGGCGCGCGGCGATGGGCAGCACGAGCGAAACCGCTGCCGTGAGGGTGAGGGCAAGCGACGCGAAGACCACCCAGAGGCGGTAGGGCCCAAAGAAAGGGGCCAGCGCCACGAGCGAACCGATCCGCTTGGACTTCGGGCGTTCCCCTTCATCCTCCGAGGGGAACGCTGTCGCGTCCGGTTGCGCCATGCTGCCGGTCTCCTTCTGTTTCGACTGACTTATAATCCCGGCTTGGCCCCGGCAAGCGTTTGACCTGCGACACGGAGTGGCGAACGCTAAACGCTTGAGCCTGTTGATTGCCTCCGATCACCTGCATAAGGCTTTAGGCAACGGGTCGCAGGAACGGGAGCAGGGTGAATGGGGAAAGCATGGATGCGCGCCGTCGCAGTCGGGATGGTCGGCCTCGCCGCCCCCGCGGCGCTGGCCCAGCAGGAGGGCGCGCCGCTGCCGGCGGTCACGGTATCGGCGGCAACGACGCAGGAGCTGTCGCAGACGGCGCGGTTCTCGGGCCGGCTCGACGCCGACAACCGGGTGGCGCTTGCCGCACGCGTTTCGGGCCTGCTGCTCGAGGTCCTGTTCGAGGCGGGCGATACCGTCGAAGAGGGGCAGGTGCTCTATCGTATCGAACCGGACCTCTTCGAAGCCTCCGTTCAGGAAGCCGAAGGTGCGCTGCGGTCCGCACAGGCCCAGCGCGACCTTGCGGAGATTGAGCGCGACCGGCAGCGCGAACTGGTCTCGCGCGATGCCGCGCCCCAAGCCGCGCTCGACAATGCCGAGGCCACCCTCGGCCGCGCGGAAGGCGATCTGATCCGGGCGGAGGCCGCGCTGCAATCGGCGCAGATCAACCTGTCCTACACCGAGATCACCGCCCCCTTTCAGGGCGTGATCGGAACCAGCGTCGTGGACGCCGGCGCCCTGATCGGTCCGGATAGCGGGGAACTCGTGACGCTGATCGACCTCGATCCGATTCACGCCGAGTTCCAGGTGCCCACCGCCGTCCTGCGGGACTTTGCCGAGGCGCTGGAATCCGGTGCGGCCAGCCGCGAGGCCGCCGTGCATATCGAGCTGGCCAACGGGACGGTCTATTCCGAGCCGGGCAATGCCGACTTCTACGATGCGGAAGTCGATGAAGGCACAGACTCGGTGCGGATTCGCGCGCGATTCCCGAATGAGAATGGTGTCCTGCTCGACCGCGAGCTTGTTCAGGTCGAGCTGCGCGCCACGACCCCGGCGCCGGAGCTGGCGATCCCCCAGGAAGCGATACAACGCGACGTTCAGGGCGCGTTCGTACTGGTGGTCGACGGCTCCGACACCGTCGATTCAAGGCGGGTTACCGTCCCTCGCATCGCCGAAGGCTTCGCCGTCATCACCGCCGGTCTGGAAGAAGGCGAGATGGTGATCACCGAAGGCGCCAACAAGGTGCGTCCCGGCCAGCAGGTCGATGCGGCGGTGGCCGAGGCCGTGACGGCCGAGGACGGCTGACATGATCGCAGACGTCTTTATCAAGCGGCCCCGCCTTGCCGGGGTCATCTCGATCGTGTTGTTCCTGGCGGGGCTGATCTCGCTCGGGCGCCTGCCCGTGGAACAGTTCCCCGACATCGTGCCGCCGCAGGTTCAGGTGACGGCCTCCTACCCCGGCGCGGGCGCGGAAGTCACTGAACAGACGGTGGCGCAGATCATCGAGGATCAGGTCGTCGGTGTGGATGACATGATCTACATGCGCTCCACCTCCGGCGCGGACGGCACCTACGTTCTAAGCGTGTCCTTTGCCGTGGGCACCGACCCCGACATCGCCACCGTCAATGTGCAGAACCGGGTCGCCCTTGCCGAACCGCTGCTGCCGACGGAGGTGCGCGACCAAGGCGTGAGCATCGCCAAGAAATCCTCCTCGCTCCTGATGGGTGTGATCCTGCATGGCGATGCGGAGAGCGAGGTGGGCCCGCGCGGCGCGGATCTGACCAACTACGCCCGCATCAACCTGATCGACCGGCTGAAACGCGTGCCGGGTGTGGGCGATGCGCAGGTCTTCGCGGCCGACCAGTTTTCCATGCGGATCGACCTCGACGTCGAGCGGCTCGCCACCCTGGCGATGACGCCGGGCGACGTAATCGCCGCCCTGCAGAGCCAGAACCTGCAGGCCGCCATCGGCCGTGTCGGCGGCGCACCGATGACAACCGATCCCGGCGTGCAGCTCAACGTGATCACCACGGGGCGCCTGGAAACCGCCGATGAGTTCGGTGCGATCATCGTGCGGTCGGACTCCGCCGGTGGCGTAGTCCGGATCCGCGATGTGGCCGAGGTGACCATCGGCCAGGAAAGCTTCGATATCTCAACCTCGTTCAACGGTGGCCCGGCCACCCTGATCGGGATCTATCTTGCCCCGGGTTCGAACGCGCTCGCAGCAGCCGAGGGCGTGAAGACCATCCTCGCGGCGGAGCAGGGCAACCTCCCCGACGGGGCGTCCTACGAAATCGTTTCCGACAGCTCGGAATTCGTGGAAGAATCGATTGCCGAGGTCGAGCAGACGCTGATCGAGGCCTTCGTCCTCGTGGCGCTCGTCGTGTTCGCCTTCCTCGGCTCGCTGCGCGCCACGATCGTGCCGGTGGTGGCCGTTCCGGTCTCGCTGGTCGGTACGTTTGCCGTGATGCTGGCCATGGGCTTCACGCTCAACACCATTTCGCTCCTTGCGCTGGTGCTGGCCATCGGAATGGTCGTGGACGATGCCATCGTGGTGGTCGAGGCCGTCGAGGAAAAGCTCGCGAAGAACCCGTCGCTGACGGCGCCGGAAGCGACATCGGAGGCGATGGCCGAAATCACCGGCCCCATCATCGCAACGACGCTGGTTCTGCTCTCGGTCTTCGTTCCGGTGGCGTTCATCCCCGGGATCTCGGGACAGCTGTTCCAGCAATTCGCCGTCGCGGTCTCCGTTTCGATGCTGATCTCGTCGATCAACGCGCTATCGCTTTCACCGGCCCTGGCCGCCATCGTCCTCAAACCGCGTCCCGGCGGCAGGACGGGCATTCTGGGCTGGATCTCCAAGCGCATCGACGTGGCGCGCGCCGGCTATCTGCGCGTGGCCACGTTGATCGCACGCCGGGCGATCCTGGCCGTCGCGCTTCTGGCCTTCGCCATCTTCGGGCTGGGCGGGCTGTTCCAGACGGTGCCGTCGGGCTTCCTGCCCGCCGAGGACCAGGGATCGTTCATCGTCGAGACGCGCCTGCCCGATGCGGCCTCCGTCGCGCGGACCCAGGCCGCGCAAGAAGAAGTGGAAGCCATGCTCGGCCAGATCGCGGGCGTCGAAAGCGTGGCGTCGGTCACCGGCTACTCGCTTCTGGACGGCATCGCACGGTCGAACAGCGCGTTTGCGCTGGTCACGATGCTGCCCTTCGACGAGCGCACCACCGACGATCTGTCGGTCCCGACAGCCGTCGCCACTGCAAACCAGCAGGGTGCCGCGATCCGCGCCGCTCAGGTGATCGCCTTCAACCTTCCACCGATCTCCGGGCTGGGATCCGGCGCCGGGTTCGAGTTCCAGCTCCTCGACAATCAGGGGCGCAGCCCCGCGGAGCTGGCCGCTGTCGCGCGCGGGCTGTCGTTCGCCGCGAACCAGGATGAGCGCCTGTCCACGGTCTACACCACCTTCTCGGCCGAAAGCCCGCAGGTGTTTCTCGATATCGACAGGGAGCGGCTCTATGCCCTCCAGGTCAGCCTTTCGGATGTGTTTGCCGCCCTGCAGCCCACGCTCGGCTCGGCCTATGTCAACGACTTCAACCTCTTCGGCCGCTCGTGGCAGGTGCGCGTCACCGCCGAGCCGGACGCCCGCGACCGGGTCGACGATATCGGACGCATCCAGGTGCGCTCCGCCACCGGGGCGATGGTGCCCATCGGCGCCTTCGCGACGCCGACCTACACCGTCGGGCCAAGCTCGCTGACGCGGTACAACAACATCCGCTCGGCGACGATCAACGGCTCGCCCGCCCCGGGCGTGGCGTCGGGTACGTCGCTGCTGGCGATGGAGGAGGTCGCCGCTGCCAACCTGCCCATCGGCTTCTCCTACGAATGGACGGGCACCGCCCTGCAAGAAAAGGAAGCCGCTGGCCAGACGACCGTGATCCTCGCCCTGGCGGTGGTGTTCGCCTACCTGTTCCTCGTCGCGCTCTATGAAAGCTGGACGATCCCGGTGCCGGTGCTGTTATCGGTCACGTTTGGCATGGTCGGCGCGATGATGGCCCTGCTCCTCACCGGGCTGCCGTTCAACCTTTACGGCCAGATCGGCCTCGTGATCCTGCTCGCGCTCGCCGCCAAGAACGCGATCCTGATCGTCGAGTTCGCCAAGATCGCGCGCGAGAATGGCGCGAGCATCGTCGATGCCGCCGTGTCCGGCGCGAACGCCCGGTTCCGGGCCGTTCTCATGACGTCGCTGTCGTTCATAGCCGGGCTGTTGCCGCTGGTGACGGCGGAAGGCGCCTCGATGCTGGCGCGGCGCGGGGTCGGGACAGGCGTGTTCGGGGGCATGATCGCGGCGGTCGCGGTGGGCATTTTCGTGATCCCGGGGCTCTACGTGGTGTTCCAGTCCCTGCGGGAGCGGGTAAAGGGGCAGCACAAGCCGCCGACCGAGGACCCTGGCGAGGATGCTGCCTGACCCGCCGAGACGGGGCCGCCCTTGAGCGGCCCCCTGCGCTGCGTCACCTGGAATGTCCACCGCGCGCGCGGTGCGGATGGGCGCGTCGACCCCGTGCGCGTGGAGGAAACGCTCCTGGCGGAGGTTTGCCCGCCCGATGCCGCGGAGATTCTGTCCCTGCAGGAGGCGGACACCGAAACGCCGCCCCATCGCGGCCTACTGGACGTGGCAAGGATCGAAGGCATGACCGGGCTCGTCTCGGCCCATCAGGATGCCGCCCTGCGCTGGGGGCCCGAGAGCCATGGCTTTCTGGGCGTTCTCTTGTTCTTGTCGCCGCGGCTCACCCTCGTTCATGCCCAGGCGCTCGATCTCCCGGGGCGATGCCACCGCGGCGCGATCGTCGTCGAGGTGCAGGACGGCGCGCGGAGGGTGCGCATCGCCGCGACGCATTTGTCGCTCGGCCAGCCGCTGCGGGTGGCCCAGTTGCGCACGCTGGGACAGTTCATCTTCCGGCGCCCGCCCATGCCGACGATCCTGATGGGCGATTTGAACGAATGGCGCCCGTGGTCCGGGCTGGCACTGTCGCACCGGGTGATCGGCACGCGCCTTGCCGGGCCCACACGCGCCACGTTTCCCGTCACCCGCCCGTTTCTGCCGCTCGACCGGATTCTGGCAAGCCCCCCGGCGCGCGTCAGGCGGGCACGGGTGCTGGACGGCCCGGGCATTCGGGCCGCCAGCGATCACCGGCCCCTCGCAGCCGAGGTCGTTCTGCCCGACGCCTAGCGCTCAGACCCCGCCGCCGCGCGGCGGCGTCCACCGGTGCAGCCAGACCGGGCTGACCGGCTGACCCGCCCCATCCCGCAGGACAAGCCGCAGTTCGGCCGCCGAAGCCTCGCCCGGGCGCAACAGGAACGTGACGCGGGTGAAGTCGCGGTAGGCCAGACCGTGCAGGCTTGCGCCCAGAACCTCCGCCCCGGCGCCGCTGACGCTCAGATCCGGCGTGAGGCCATCGGGCCCGCCGGCGAAGTCGACCACGAAGCGGCGGTGCCCCGGCATGTGATGCTCCCGCCCGCTGCGCGATTGCAGGATCGTTCGCAGCCCGGGCGGCGTGGGCGGCGCCAGCGTCCAGGTCAGTTCGTAGGCGAATCGATGCTCCTCCCCCGCCAGCAGGGGATCCGCGGGCCGCCAGAACGCCACGATGTTGTCCATGAATTCGTTCTCGGTCGGGATCTCAACCAGCACGACCGCGCCCGCGCCCCAGTTTCCCCGCGGGGTGACACGCGCCGAGGGGCGGCGATGATAGCTCGCCTCGGCGTCCTGATAATCCTCGAAGGTGCGCGGCGCCTGGAACAGCCCGAAGGCGCGGGGCCCGTCATCGGCAAAGGTCGAGGTTTGCAGCGCGGCGGGGTTGGCAATCGGCCGCCACAGGATCTCGCCCGCGCCATTCTCGATGACCAGTACGTCGCTGTCATGGACACGGGGGCGGAAATCGTCCGACACGGCGGCGCGCAGCGGCCCCTTGAGAAACATCGAGGTCAGCGGGGCCACGCCGATATCGGCAATGTCGCGGCGGGGCAGCAGCGTGACGGTGAGCGCCATCCCCGTGTCCGTTCCGGGGGTGAGTCGCAGGTCCAGATGCCCGGCGAGGGAGGGGCTGTCGATCACGGCCTCCAGCCGGGCCACGGCGCCCTCTGGCCGGTGCAGCCTCAGCTTGGTGAAGCGCGGAAACTCCTCCGGCCCGGGCGCGCCGGTGCCCAGTGCGACGGCGCGGGCCGAAAGCCCATAGGCCATGGATTGACCGATGGCGCGGAAATAGCTGGCGCCTTGGGCGACGAACACCTCGTCGCGCACCTCCGGATCGTTCAGCGGATAACGCAGCCGCAGACCGGTATACCCGGCCCCCGGCGCCTCCTCCGGGATCGCATCGAAGTACCGTTCGGAGAAGTCGAAGGCCGAGGTGGAAAAGTCGAGCGGGGCGATCCCGTCCGGCGTCGGCCGCTCGATCTCGAGGGTGTCGGGGAAGTACAGGCCGGGCGGGAGCGCATCGAACGCATAGTCGGGGCCGAGCGGCAGATCCGCCGCAACGCCGCGCCTCGGTCGAATCCCGCGATAGGAATCGTAGGTCAGGCCGGCAAACGGGGGCGGTAGCGCCGAGGCCGGCGCGCGGAACTGGGTGCGCGCAAGGTCCCGTGCCTCCATCAGCAGCGACGACGTGCCGGGCGCGCCAGAGGCCCGGGCCAGACGCGGAGCCAGAGGCATGGCAGCCAGGGCGGCGGCCCTCGCCAGAAAGCGGCGCCGCGAGGTCATGGCCAGGCTCCATGTGAAGGGCGCCCGGGTTTCGCCGCTCGAGGACGGTCGCGGCGCGCGCGCCGGAAGAGCCGGAACGCACCCCCGGCCAGGGCAACCCGTCCGTGGCGCCTCATCAGCACCCCAAAGGCTGGGTCAGCGCGCATCTGCGTCGCGAGGGGCGGAGGACCCGCCGCCCAGCGGCGGCCACATCCGCGAAAAGATCCCGTCCCGCTTGAACAACCCGTGCTGCAACGCCGCCCCGATATGGAGCAGCACCAGCCCGGCAAGGGCCAACCCGCCGTAATAGTGCAGTGCCTTTGCCGTCGTCGCCAGCTCCTTGGAGCGTGGCACGAGAGAGGGGACGCCCATCGCGTCGAGCGATTCGATCGGAAAGCCGTCGGCCTTCACGCGCACGTAGCCGGCGACCGGCACGGCCACGGCGAGCACGTAGAGCATGGTATGCGAGATCGCCGCCACGCGCTGCTGCCAGTCCGGCATCGACGGCGGCAGCGGCGGCGCGGGCCGAACGAGGCGCCATGCAAGCCGCATCAGCATCAGGAGCAGAACCACCACACCGAAGTTCTTGTGGAAGATGAACAGGCTGTTCTGGACCGGGCGCGGCAGCCCGTCCTGCACCATGATGATGCCGGCAGGGATCATTCCGAGAATGAGGATTGCGACAATCCAATGCAAAACCCTCGTCAGGGCACTGTATCGCTGCGGGGCTTCGGGCGATGCCGTGGCTTCTGTCATTGCGATCTCCGACACTTTCGGCAAAGTAGCCGGATTGCGCGCACGTTCAAGCAGGCGCATATCCGCCGCCGCGACTCGCGGTCAGCTCTGCCGGGATTTCAGGGGCTTGACCGGAATCGCAAAGTTCTAGGTACCGACCATGGCGTTTACTCCATCCGAACTGACGGTGGGCGGGCGCACCGCCGCCCGCCCCGGCGCAGACCCTCTGCGGTCTTACGTCGGCGCGGCGCTTGTCGGCGGGGCGGGGTTGGCCCTTGCGCATCTGCTGCTCTTCGGCCGGCCCGAGGGGCCGGGCTGGTGGCCGACCTTCGCGGCCTATGCCCTGGGGACGGGCCTCGCCGCGCGTGCGCTGATCCGGCACTATCCGCACGGAGCGCTGGGGTTGTGCAATGCCGCAACGCAGGTGCGGCTGGTGCTCGTGGCGCTTTGCCTTACGGCCGTGTTCGTGGAGGCGCCGACGCCCTGGCTGACGGCCGCACTCGCCACAATGGCGTTGTCGCTCGATGGGATCGACGGATGGCTGGCCCGGCGTGAGGGCCTCGTCTCCGACTTCGGCGCGCGCTTCGATATGGAGGTCGACAGCGCGCTGGCCCTCATCCTTGCGGTCGGCGCCTTCACCGGCGGGGCGGCGGGCGGGATCGTCCTGCTCCTCGGGCTCGCGCGGTATGCCTTTTGGGGCGCAAGCCTTGCGCTGCCATGGCTTGGCGCACCGCTGCCGCCGCGCTTCAGCCGCAAGGCGGTGTGCGTCCTGCAGATCGGGACACTGGTGGCCCTGCATGTGCCGGCCCTGCCCTCGGCCATTGCCGCCCCGGCCACGGTGATCGTCGCCCTGGCGCTCCTCTGGTCCTTTGGCAAGGACATTCTGTGGCTCTGGCGGCACGAGGGCGCATGCACCCGTCCCGTCTGACCGCCTCGGCGGATGCACGACGCGGCTGGCGGCGCATGGCTGGTGTTGCAGCGCCCCTGGCTGCCGCGCTGATCCTGCATCTTGTGTTGGTCCAGCCGAACCACCCGGCCGCCATGACACCGGGCGCCCTGACGCTCTTCGCATTGGAGCTACCGGCGATCCTGCTGGCGCTGCTGGCCATGCCAGCGGGCCATCGGCTCACCTGGCTCTTTCGCGGCGTTCTCGTGGCGACGCTCACGCTCATCGCACTCTTGAAGTTCGCCGACTTCGTCAGCTTCAGCACGCTCAGCCGGGGCTTCAATCCGGTGGCGGACATGGCCCTGGTATCCGCGGCGATCCGTCTTGCGGCCGGTGCCCTCGGCGGCCTGACGACGGTGGCCCTCTGCGTCGCGCTCGTGATCGGGGTCGGCGCGGTCGCGGCCGCGCTCTGGTGGGCCACCGGCGTTTGGGCGAAACTCCGCCTGCCGCGCGTTTCAGGCTGGGCGGCCGGGATCGCGGCCTCCGCCGCCGCTCTCTTCGCCGCGGCGGAGGTCGGCGCAACGATGGGGCGCTGGAGCCTGCCATATGATCCCCCGGGGGCGGCGTTCACCGCCCGCGTCGGGGTCGAGCGGGTGGAGATGGCGCAGCGCACCCTGGCCGATCTCGCCGAGTTCTCCCGCGCCGCGTCGGACGATCCGCTGGCGGGCCAGCCCGGGCTCTTCGACAGGCTGGATCGGGATCTGCTGATCATCTTCGTCGAGAGCTATGGGCGCGGATCGCTGGACAACCCGCTCTATGCCGACCGGACGAAAGAGACGCTGCTTAAGGCGGAAACGGCCCTGGGAGAGGCCGGTTACGCGGCACGCTCGGGCTGGCTCGACGCGCCCACGCGGGGCGGGCAGAGCTGGCTGTCGCATATGAGCCTGGCCACCGGCCTCCGGATCGACAATCAGAGCCGCTATGCCGCGGCCCTCGCCAGCGACCGCGCAACGCTCTACCAACTCGCCTCCGCCTCCGGGCACACCACGGCCGCCGTCATGCCGGCGATCACCCTGCCCTGGCCCGAAGCCCGGCGCATGGGCTTCGACACGACCCTCGCGGCGGCGGATCTCGGCTATGCCGGGGCCGCGTTCAACTGGGTCACCATGCCGGATCAGTTCACCCTGGCCGCGTTGGACCGGCTGCTCTTGGCCCCGTCCGATGCGCCGGTAATCGCACAGATTGCGCTGATTTCTTCCCATGCCCCTTGGGTGCCGGTACCGGATATAGTACCTTGGCACGAGATAGGCGATGGGCGCATCTTCGACAAAATGGCCACATCGGGTATTCCGCCAGACCGCCTCTGGCGCGACCGGGACATGGTGCGCGCGCAATACGGCAAGGCGGTGGATTATGCGCTGCGCACCGTCTTCGAGTGGGCCGCAAGAAAAGGAGACGGGGCGCCCCTCATGCTGATCGTTGGCGACCACCAGCCGGCGGAGTTCGTCGCGGGCGACGCCCGCCCCGATGTCCCCGCGCACCTGATCGGCCCGGCGGCGTTCGTTGACCGCGCGGCGGATTGGGGCTGGGCGGAGGGGATGCGGCCGAGCGCCGATGGCCCAGTCGACGGCATGGAAACGATGCGCGACCGCCTGCTGACCCTGATCGGCCCACCCGCTGGCGAGCGGCAGGCGCGACGGCGGGCCGCCCAATGAGCGCGCCGCATCCCACGCGACCAAGGGAAGCCGACCTGGAGATTCCCCGCCGGAAGACCTGGTTCAAGCGGGCGATGCCGGTCCTGCAGGTCATTGCCAGCTTCGCTCTCCTGGCCCTGCTGTGGAGAGCCGTCGACGGGCCGGAAACGGCGCGCCTTCTGGCCAATGTGGAGTTTCGCTGGCTCGGCGCGGCCGTCGCGGTGCTTTCGCTGCAACTCTGGCTTTCGGCGACGCGGTGGCGGCTGACGGCCGCGCCTTTGGGGCAACGCTTCGGATTGGGCGAGGCCGTCAAGGAATACTACCTCTCGCAGCTCGTGAACCAGACCCTGCCCGGGGGGATGCTCGGGGATGCCCAGCGCGCCGTGCGCGCCCGCCACCGCGCCGGGCTGTTGCGGGCTTCGCAGGCCGTCGCGTTCGAGCGCGTGGCCGGACAGATCGCGCTCTTGGTCATCATGGCCGCTGCGCTCGCCATCACGGCGCTGATCAAGGGCGGCACGGTCTGGCCCGCCTGGCTGACGGCCCTCGCCGCCCTGCCGGCGCTCGCCGTCGCTGGTCTCTTCCTCGTCGTCGGATTCGGCGCGCATCTGCCGGGCGCGACCGGCCGCGCGCTCGACGATCTGCGCCGCGCGGCCATGGCGAGCCTCTTCGCGCGCGGGCTCTGGCGCCTGCAGATCGTGCTCAGCCTCGGCACCGCCCTGTGCAACATCGCAGCCTTCGCCTTCTGCGCATTGGCCACAGGCACCATCCTGCCGCTCTGGGCCGTGTTCGCGCTGATCCCCTGCGTGCTGTTTGCGATGCTCTTCCCGCTCTCGGTCAGCGGCTGGGGCGCGCGGGAAAGCGCCGCCGCCGCCATCCTGCCCTTGGTGGGCGTCGCACCCGAAGCGGCCATCGCCGCCTCCATCGCCTTTGGCCTGGTGTTCGCGGCCTCGGTGCTTCCCGGCATCATCATTTTGCTTCTTCCGCGCGAGAAAGCGCCGAATGCCGCGCAAGGCGGCGGCGCCACGCAACCGTGACATCCTGACCCGGCCCTGCCTGTTGCCGCAGGGCAGACCACCGCTAAGGTCATCGCGCAGCACGAAGGAGATGGGATGACAACGCCACATCTGACTCGCCGGACGGCCTTGGCCGCCGGCACCGCCGCCCTTACGGCGCCGATCCTGCCGACCGCCGCTTGGGCACAGGCGAACGCACGTTTGCAACTGTCCTGGCTGCATTCGGTGCAGTTCGCAGGCTCCTACATCGCCGAGGACCGTGGGTTCTGGTCTGATGCGGGGCTCGACGTCGCGCTTTCCCCGGGCGGACCGAACGCCCCGGTGGAGCCGCCGGTGATCTCCGGCCAGGCCCTCGTCGGGATCTCGGCGGCCGATTACACGGCCGCAGCCGTAGAACAGGGCGCGCCGTTCAAGATCCTCGCGGTGGCCATGCAGAAGAACCCGTTCGTCATCACCTCGCTGCCCGGCAACCCCGTGGCCGAGCCGGGCGATATGGAGGGCAAGCGCCTCGGTATGGCTCTGGCGAACCGCCCGGTGCTGGAGGCGCTCTGCGCGCTGAACGGCACCGACATCGACGCGATCGAGGTCGTCCCGACCCAGTATTCCGCGCAACCCCTGATCGCCGGCGAGGTCGATTGCCTGCTGAGTTGGGAGACCGACCTCCCCGTTGCCATGGCCATCGAGGGGATCGAAAGCCGCACGATGCTGATGGCGGATTTCGGCTATGCCGTGCATTCGCAAACCTACATCGCCACAGAAGACAGCCTCGCCAACCGGCGGGCGGATCTGGTGGCGCTGATGACGGGCGAAGTGAAGGGATGGGAGGTTTACCGCGACAACACCGACGCCGCGGCCGCGCTGACGGTCGAGCGCTTCCCCGATCTCGGGCTCGATATAGAAACCCAGCGGCTTCAGGCCGAACGGCAGGTGCCACTGATGTTCTCGGAGCTGACCGACAAGGAGGGGTTCGGCGCCTGGACGGACGAGACCGTCGCCGCCAACATCGAAACGCTCGCGCTTCTCGGGCGCACCGTGACGCCGGATCTGTGGGACCGTTCGATCCTCGACGAGGTCCATGGCGCCTGACAGCGACCCCACGGACAGCCCGCCACATATCGTGCTCGGCGGCGTGTCGAAGACATTCGCCGACGGCACGGAGGCCGTCGAGCCGATGTCGCTCACCCTGAACGGGGGGGAGACGACGGCGTTCGTCGGCCCGTCGGGCTGCGGGAAGTCAACCCTACTACGCATGATTGCCGGATTGGAGCTGCCCTCCGACGGAACGGTCACCATCGGCGGGCGCACCCCAGCTCAGGTGCGCCAGGACGCCGGGCTGTCCATCGCGTTTCAGGATCCCTCGCTGCTTCCGTGGCGAACGGTGCGGAGCAACATCGCCCTGGCGCTGAAACTCGCGCGGCGCGACGCGCGGGAGAGCGAGATCGACGGCCTGATCGACCTTGTCGGCCTGACCGGCTTCGGCGACACGCGCCCCGGCGCCCTATCCGGCGGTATGCGCCAGCGCGCCGCCATCGCGCGCTGTCTGGCGACGCAGCCGCGGCTTTTGCTGCTCGACGAGCCGTTCGGCGCGGTCGATGAACTCACCCGCCACCAACTGGCGCAGGACCTGCCGCGGATCTGGGAGGCGCGGGGGACGACGACCGTGCTCGTCACGCATTCCGTCCGCGAAGCTGTGATGCTCGCCGACCGCATCCTCGTCTTCACCCCGCGCCCCGCCGCACTGGTCTCCGACATCGCCGTGCCCATCGACCGCCCGCGCCAGCCCGATGTCGGCACGACCGCGGTGGCGCGTGCCATTGCCGACGCGGTGACCGCCGCCCTGTCGCAGGGCATCGCGGCGCGGTCGAAGCCGCTCGCGGCCCAATGAGCACCGCGGCCGCGGCGGCCCCGGCCGGACACACGGCCGCGCGCGGGCACAAAGCCCTGGCCTTCCTCATCCTGATCGCAGGGTGGGAGCTGTCGGCGCGGGCGCTGACCGGCGCCTATCTCCTTGCCGGGCCAACCGAAGTAGCGCTCTACCTGTGGAACAATGCGGGGTTGATGGCGCGCGCGCTGATGGCCACGGGATCGACAGCGCTAGCGGGCTTCGTCCTTGGGAATCTGGCGGGCATCGCCCTTGCCGCCCTCGTGGTGTTGCTGCCCCGGACGGAGCGGCTGGTCGCCGCGCTGGCGCTTCTGGTCTTCTGCCTGCCGCTCGTGGCCACGGGGCCGATCCTGCGCGTGGTCTACGGGCCCGGGCCAGCGCCGCAGATCACGCTGGCCGCGCTCGCCGTATATTACACAACCTTTGTGCCCCTGGTGGTGGGCCTGCGGGCCGCCCCGGCGGGCTGGTTCGATCTGGTGGCGAGCTACGGGCGCGGGCGCGGGGCGGCACTTGTCCATGTCCGGGCGCGGGCGGCACTGCCCTATCTCTTTGCGGGTCTGCAGATCGCCGCACCGGCGGCCTTTCTCGGAGCGATGGTCGGCGAGTTTACCGGCGCCGAGCGCGGCATGGGTGTCCTGACGATCCGCGCGATGCGCGCGCTCGACGTGGACGCGACATGGGCGCTGGCAACCCTTGCCGCGGCCGTCTCGATCCTGGCCTACGCGGCGCTGGGATCGCTCGCGCGCCAGATCGTCGACGATCCGCCCCCGCTGCTGCTGGCCCCGCCACCCGATCCCGCCGCACGGCAGGGCGGCGGCGCCTTGCACGCCGTTGGGATCGTGCTCGCCGCGCTCGGCCTGTGGTGGGCGCTTCCGACGATCCTCGGCCTCGCGCCGTTCTTCGCTAAGACCCCGGCCGACATCTTCGCGTTTCTGATCACCGATGACGGGGCGGCGGGCCAACGGGCCACCCTCTTCAGCGCGCTAGCGGAAACCGCGGCCCTTGCCGTGCCGGGCTACGGCGCGGGCCTGCTGCTCGGGGCCGGGCTCGCCATTGCCGTGGCGCTCTTCCCCGCGGCGGCGTCCATCGCGATGCCGGTGGCGGTGGCCGCGCGCTCGATCCCGATCGTCACCACAGCGCCGCTTCTCGTCCTCGCCCTCGGTCGGGGGCCGGTCGGAGCGATTTCCCTCGTGGCGTTCATGGTGTTCTTCCCCACCTTCGTGGCCTGCCTGCACGGGTTGCGCCAGGCGCCCGGCCAGGTGCTGGACGTTTTCGACAGTTTCGCCGCGGGACGCCTGTCGCGCCTGCTTCATGTGCGGATCCCCGCCATGCTGCCGGCGCTCTTCGCGGCGGCCCGCATGGCCGTGCCGGCGGCCGTTCTGGCCGTCACCGTAGTGGAGTGGCTGGCCATCGGAACGGGGCTCGGGGCGTTGATGGCCACATCCGCCTCCCTGTCGGATTATGCGATGCTCTGGTCCTGCGTGGTGCTCGTCGCGGTGCTGTCGTCCCTGGGCTACGCTGCGGTCGGTGTCGCGGAACGGCGCATCCTGTCGATCTACGCCGCCGAACAGATGGCCCGATGAGCCGGCCCGCCGCCGCCTTCGCCATTCCCGGCGATCTCGACACGCTGACCGGGGGCTACATTTATGAGCGCCGCCTGCTCGATGGCCTACGCGCGCTCGGGCACGAGGTGGCGCATCTGGAGCTCGCGGCGTCCTTCCCCGATCCCTCGCCCGCCGAGATGGCCCATGGGATCGCCGCAATGGCCGGTATCGCGCCGGACCGCCCGCTGATCGTCGACGGCCTCGTGTTCGGGGCGGCCGAGGGCTTGGAGCGAGTGCGCGCGCCGGTCCTCGCGATGATCCACCATCCGCTGGCCTATGAGGAGGGGCTGACCGAGACGCGCCGCGCGCATCTCTACCGGACGGAGCGGGACAATGTCGCGCGCGCGGCGCACATCCTCGTCCCGAGCGCGCACACCCGAGGTGTTCTGATCGCGGACTATGCCGCAGATCCGGGCCGCATCACCATCGCGCCCCCCGGGGTCGACCGGCCGAACCTGCCCCGCCAGCCCCGCCAGCCGCCTCTCATCCTGTCCGTGGGGCTTCTGCATCCGCGCAAGGGGCATGACGTGCTGCTCCGGGCCCTTGCAACGCTGCAAGACCTCGACTGGCAGGCGCTCATCGTGGGGCGGGCGCACGATCCGGCGCATGCGGCGGATCTGCACGCGCTGTGCACCTCGCTCGATCTCGACAATCGGGTGCGTTTTCCCGGAGAGGTTCCGCGCGCTGAGTTGACCGAGTTATTCGCCAGCGCGGAAATCTTCGCACTGGCCACGCGGTACGAAGGCTATGGCATGGTCTTTGCCGAGGCGCTCACCCACGGCCTTCCGATCGTCGCTACGGATGGCGGTGCCGTGCCGGATACGATCCCCAAAGGCGCGGGCCTGATCTGCCCTGTGGGGGATGCCGCCGCGTTCGCAGATGCGCTCCGAACACTCCTCACCGACAGGACGGTCGCCGCCCGGATCGCCGCAACCTCCGCCCGGGCCGGCGCCGCGCTGCCGGGCTGGGGCGAAACGGCACGGATCGCGAGCGGTGTGATCACGGCGCTTGCGGAGCGCGCGGGGTCTCAGACGCCCAGGTAACGCTCCGCCACGTCGGGGCCGAGTTCGGCCACGGCGCCCTGCCAAACGCTGACACCCTTTTCGAGGATGACGGCGCGGTCCGCTACCGCGGCGAGGTCCGACAGCGCCTTGTCGATCACCAGAAGCGAAAGCCCCTCCTCTCGCTTCAGTCGGCCGAGCGCGTCCCAGATCTCGGCGCGGATGACGGGGGCCAGCCCCTCGGTCGCCTCGTCGAGCAGCAACAGGCGCGGGTTCGTCATCAGAGCGCGGCC
>JBCDGG010000022.1:0-39892 GCA_038757905.1 Pseudomonadota bacterium
GCCCTCTGGCGCCTGCTCCTGCGCCAGCGCGATGGGAAGGTAGACAGGCTCTCCCCCCGGCGGCACCTCCACCTTGTAAGGCAGGCCCAGAAACGCTTTGCGGGCGTAGAAGACCAGCGTGTCACCGTCCATCGCGGGGGGCTGGACGACGCCGAGCGGGGGCAGACCGAAGTTGCGCAGACGAACGTCGCCGGGGCGGACGGCCTCATCGGGATCTTCGCTGTTGTACTGCTCCAGATACTCCCTCTCGAACGCGGCCGGGTCCAGGATCACATCGAACTCGTAGCCGGTGGCGAGATGGTTGATCAGGCGGGCGCGCACCATCAGCCAATAGGGATCGGCCAAAGCGGGCGCCAGTTGCAGCAGCGTGGCGACATCGGTTGCCTCGCGCTCGTCGACGATCACGTAGGGCGCGCCGGAGCCCGACATCTCCATCGAAATCGGGGGCAGGCCATCGCTCATTTCCCGTGCTCCTGTCTGATGGATGCGGTCCGGGTCATTCGTTCATCGCTTTCCATTTTGCGTCCGCCCACACATCTTTGCACGGGGTCAGCTTACCCGTGCCATCATTCTTTTCCCAAAGCCGCAATGCGCCGGTGGACGGATCCGGGGCAAGCACGAACAGCACCTGGCCCGTCGGCCCACCCCAGTTCGTATCGGCCAGGACGACCTCTGGCGGATCGAACCTGTCGACCAGGGCGGTGTCGATTCCATTGGTCATCGCCTGTCTGGTATCCTCTTCGATCAGCTTTCGCTTCTCCTCTTTCTTCGCAGCTGTCGGGGCCGGGTTCTGCTTGCCCTCCCATTCGGCCAGGTCTTCGCTCTCCTGGGCTTTGCGGGCATCCTCCATGACGGTGGAGACATGCGCCTTGATCGCGGCGGGCTTCATCGCACTTGTGGGCCGTTGGGCCAGGGCCGTGTCGATCGCGGCCGGTTCGAGCTGCCAGGCTGCGGCAAGGCGCTGGACCTCCTCCTCGAAGAGAGCGACGCATTCCGCCAGCGGTAGTTCGGTATCGGCCATCTCCGCGCCCGGCTTCAGCAGCATGTTCTCGATATTGGTCGCCATGTCGCCCGCCTTCAGCGCCAGAAAGGACGGATGGTCGGGAAGCAGCGCGAACATGTGGTTCGCCCCCCGCGCCTTGCTGTTGGTCGTCATCAGGGGGCGATCGTCGGCATTGCCGAGGCTGTCCACCGCGGTGATGCCGGCAAGCTGCTCGAGAAGCGCGCGGGTACGGACGCCAGGGTCCTGACCGGTGGTCTCCTCATCCGTCAGCTTGGTGTAACCGGGTGTCCCGCCCTGTAGAACCTTGGTGGTTTCATCGCCGAAGCCGCCGCCGGGCATCTCCCACGGTTTGTAGGTCCTGCCCGCGCCGCGGGATGCCAGGATCGCCTGAACGAAGGCCGGGTCCTGGACGACTGCCTTGATCTTCTGTCCCACGGCGGTCGTCTCGTCCTCTCCGGAGGTGTCGTAGGCGATTTCCAGGATCGCATCGAGGAACGCCTGCTCGGTCGAAAGGACCTTGCCGTCATACATCAGATCGTGGACGCCCGATTCCGAGCGCCCGTCGCCGCCCCCGCTCGACGCCCGCGACGGCCCGGCGCTGTAGTTGATGACGATGGCCTTATCGATGGCCTCGCGCAGCTTCTTCTTCATGCCGTCGACCGGGACACCGTCGACGTCGTGATCGTTCCACTTATCCCCGAAGATGTCTGCCGCGCCGAGCGCACTCAGGTTCTTGGCGGATCCCGATCCGAAGAGGGCGTTGTTCATGCGCCCCCGCTTCACGCTGTTCTCGTTGTCCGCCGCCGCCGTGGCGACGGAGTATTCCCAGCTCCGCATCAGGGTGTTTTCGCCGACCGTTGGGTTGGCGTCGGCGGGGCGCGTGCGATTGCTGGAATCCGTGTATGTCCCCGTGCTCGCGATCTGCGAAAACGCCGCCATGGCGCGCGCCGGGTCCTGCTCCCGCACCTTGCGGACGGGCGCTGTCGCAAAGCAGGAGCCGACGGGGCCTTGCGACAACGGCGAGATCATCGCGGCCATCACCGCGTGCTTGGCATCGAGATCGCTGACCGGCGCCGGAGGCGTCTTGCCGACCGTCCCGCCGACGATCTTGGACGCGGTCTGCAGCTTCTTGGCGCCCTCGGGCGTGCTGCCATCGGGCAGCGCGGTCGCGTCGAGCGTGGCCTGCATGCCGGGGCCGACATTCTGGTCGGCAAAGTTCGCTTCCAGGCCGCGGACCTGCTTGATCAGTGCCGGCCCCGGACGCCGCAACGACCCGGGATGGAACATCATGTGATCCATGCCGTCCTTTGCGTCCTTCGTCGAGAAGTCCACCTTGCCATCCTTGTCCATCAGCTTGTCGGCCATGGTGGCGGCGCGCTGCGTGTTCACCGCAGCCGTGTGCTCGCGTTCGCTCATCCCCTTCGGCGCAGGCTTGTCGCCGCCGTTCGGATCCGCCTTCCTTTGTTTGCCGCTTTCCAGATAGGTCTTGAACCCGTCGAAATACGCCTGGCCCTCCGTCGCGCCCATGCGCAGAGCATTTGCGGCCATGATGGCGCGGTCTTCGTCGCCGGCCGCGATCTTGTTGCCGTCCTTGTCGGCGAACCCGTCGGTAAACTTGTCGGCGATGAAGCCGACATTCTCGACGATCAGCGCCGGGTCTTCACTGTCGGAGACGAGATCGAGGGCGGCCTTGCCGAGGTCCGGGCATGCGCCGTAGGCCGCGATCATCTTCTCCTTCGCCGCATCGTCGAGCGGGGGCTCGGCCCCCTCGGACAGGGGCCCGAAGTTCAGCGCCTGCAGCAGGTCGCGCTTGTCGTCGATCTTCTTCTGGGCGGTTTCCGCCGCTTCGATCGGGGCGTCGAACGAATTGGCGAGCGTCTGGGCGTTCTTCCAATCCGTGTCCGCCGTCTGATAGGCGGCATAGGCTGCGGTCCACGCCGTGTGGGCGTTGTTCAGATCGGTTTGTGCCGCAACCGCCGTCGCGCGCAGGTTCGCCAGCTTGGTCGCGTCCGCAGGCGAAAGCGGCGGCGGCTTGGCCGCTTTGAAGTCGTCATGGGCCTTCTTGGCCGCGTCGAAGACCTTTTTCTTGGCTTTGTGGTCCTGTTCGGCGGCGTTCGTTGTCTTCGCGGCCGCGTCCAGGGCCTTATCCTTGTCGCGCCAATCGTCGTAGGCGGCGCTCTGCTTGTTGCGAAGATCCTGGAGCGTCTTCATCGACGTCGCCACCGCAGCGGGCGACAGGTCGACGGCGCCACCCGGGTCCATCGTTTCAAGCGCCGTCATGGCCGCGGCGTAGGATTTCGGGTTCTTCTGCTTCAGCTTGAGCAGCGCCGCCACATCCGACGGCTGTATCTTCGCCGCTTCCATCGTCGCGATGTCGGCCAGCGCGGTTTCCACTGTTCCCGGCGCGGCCTCATCGGCCTCGACAAGCGCCGCCACCAGCTCGTCCGGAAGGCCCTTGCCGTCGAAGCGCTGCGCTTTTGCCATGCGTTCCAAGGCGTCCCCGGCCCATTCCGAAGCGGCATTCCAGGCGCCCGAGAGCATAGACGTAATCGACTCGGGCAACTCCACCGGGCCGGAGACCTGGCTCTGATCCGGGGGAAAGCGCTTGGCCACGTCCTTGGCCGTCTTGAGGAGGAGGGTCAGCGTCGATGCGGCCCGGTCGAGCGTGCCCTGATCCAGCGCGACGCCGAGCGTGTTCGACAGCACCTCGACCTTCTGCGCGGCCTTGCGGTTGCTGCTGGCGAGCGCGGTTTCGATCAGCTCGCGGTTCTTTGCCAGCTTCTCCAGGATCTGGGCCTTCGGATCGGGGGCGTTGCCGTCCTCTGGCGTGGTTGGTTCCGACACGTCGGCACCGCCGGACGCGGGGGGCGCTTCGGCCACCTCTGCGCGATCCGCCGGGGGGTCGGCCACGTCGGCCGCGTCACCGTCCGGGGTGGAGACCTCGGCGTTATCCTCCGCCTCGTCCTCTTCGCCGTCCGACAGCTCGCCCCCGTCGGGCAGCACCACGACGACCTTGTAGGCCAGACCGCGCTCGCTGAAGTGTTTCTTGGCCAGCTTCGGCAGGCTTCCGGGGAAGTTTTCGTCTTCGCAATGCAGAGAGATCACCTTGCCGGACAGGGTCATCGTGCCGGCTGCGCCTTTCGGCCCCGCGCCCTTGGCCTTGGCGGCACGGCGCATGAGATCCGCACCTTTCTTGGGATGCGCCTCGAGGACGAGGCCTTCCTTGCCGATGAGCAGGGCGAAGTTGTGCGGGCGCTTGCGGACGGCGGCGATCAGCGTTCCCAGCTCGGCCCCTTCTGCTTTCAACTCCGCGGGGCTCTTCTTTGCCATTGCCAACCACACCTGCAACCATTGGACATTCCAATCGAAACACGTGGCTTGGGAATGCGTCAAGCTTCAGCTTGCCCTTAGGTCATTGCGCCGCTTCCCGCGAGGGAGGACGCGTTCGCACGGGGCGCCCGGCACGCGGCGGGCAGAGCGGCCCTTGAGAGCGGGCAGATCGTCGTCCATCAAGGCGCATGGCCTGCACGACCGTCACGTTCAGCATTGTCGATGTCTTTACCCGCACGCGGTTTTCGGGGAACCCCGTCGCGGTGATCCACGATGCCGGGGCGCTGGACACCGCGCAGATGCAAAGCATCGCGCGCGAGTTCGGCTTTTCGGAGACGACGTTCATTCTGCCACCGGAAGGTGCCGCCCATTACGCCCGCGTCCGAATCTTCTCGCCGTTCGAGGAGCTTCCGTTCGCCGGCCATCCCAATATCGGCACGGTGTTCGTGATGGGGGCGCAGCCGACGGCCGCCCACGGCCCGCTTCCGGATGTCGCCATCCTCGACGAGCTCGGCGGGGAAGTTCGGGTGCGCCCCCTGCGCGACGCGGGGCAAGTCGTCGGCGCGGAGATCGAAGCGCCGCAACAATTGCGACGGCTCGGGAGCGTGCCCGCAGACCGGGCCGCCCGCTGCCTCGGCCTTGCCGAGCGGGACATTTCGGTGCGCCGCGTGGCCCCCTGCGTGGCGTCGGTCGGCCTGCCATTCGCCTTCGTGGAGCTGCGCGATCTCGATGTGCTGGCCACCGTCGCCCCCGACATTCCGGCCTTTCGCGCCGCCGCGGAGCACGGCCCGCGCACGGTGGATGGGTTCTCCATCTGCGCCTTCGTTGTGCTTACCGAGGCCGGGGGCGAGACGACCGTCCGCTCCCGCGTCCTGTCCCCGCTCGGCCATCCGCCAGAAGACCCCGCAACGGGCAGCGCTTCCGGCGCGCTGGCGGCCTTGCTGGCGGAGGAAGCGGGCGGGGCGGAGGCCACCTTCACCATCACGCAAGGCGTGGAGATGGGGCGCCGCAGCGTGATCTCGGTGCGCGTTGCGGCAAAGGGCGGTGCCGTTCGCATAAGCGGTCACTGCGTCGAGGTCGGCTCCGGCACAATGATCGTGTAGCGCGCCCGTGTCACGGCGCGGGCCCATAAGGTATAGCGCCTGGTTGACGCATCCCGGCGGGCAGGTGGGGGCCGTGCCCCGTCACGAACCCGGTCGCCAATGCCTTGGGGCCACAGGAAAAGAGCTTCGCCGCCCAGTCCGCAATCAGTCTGCGATCACGCTCATTTCCATCGGTTCATAGGCGGCGTCGCCGATCTCTGTCCCATTGATCGGCACCTGCACGATGTAGGGCACGCCCAGGCGGACCGACGTCGCGTAGTAGACAAGCGTCTGACCGTCGAAACTCGGCACGGTGATGCTGTCGAGATCCGGCATGCCGAAATCCCGCAGCCGATGGACACCCTGCTGCCACGTCGCGTTCGGATCCTCCGAGGCGATCTGCGCGCGATAAGCCTCTGCGAACGCGGCCGGATCTTCGATCACCTCGTACTCGAACTTATAGGAGAAGTGATTCACGAGCTTGGCCAGTTCCGTCGTGTGCTCGCCGGTCACGAGGCCGGGATAGCGATCCAGCACATCCTGCCGGTTGCCACGTGTCGAGCGCTCGATGATCGCAATGGGCTGGCCCGCCTGATCGATCGAATAGAGAAGGTTCGGTGCAGCGTCAGTCATCTCTCAGTCTCCTCGAAGCAAGTGCTTCGTACGGCCTTACTCATCAACCGCGATTTCCATCCATTGCGCGTCTTCCCAGCTGTCGCCCGCAAGCCGCATTTCGCCCGAGGGCAGCTCCCTGCGGTAGACCCGCGGTTCGCCCGAAACGGGATCGGGGGCGACGATGAACTCCGTCCGGCCCTCTGGGCTGCCCCAGTTCGAATCCGCAATGGTGAAGGTCGGCACCGGGGTGACGGAGGCCGAGCTGTTGGTCAGCCAGTCGTTCATGTAGCCGACATACCGCGCGCGGTTCTGCGTGGCCATCGAATCCCGCTGGGCCTCGGTGGTTGCGGTGCCGTTTGCGATCCGGTCGTCCATCCAGCCCTGTGCGATGTCCGCCGACACCTTGTCGAGGTAGTCGCTGTAGGCGTTGAGCAGTGCATCGCGGAGTGCGCCGGGCGTCATCTCGCCGGTGATCACGTTGGCTGATTGCGCCCGGGTCAGCAGCGCCTGCCTATCGGCGGGGGCGCCCCGGTCGAAGCGGGTCATCCGGTCGCGGAAGTCCGACAGCATCGTTTCCAGGTGGTGCTCCGGAAGCGCGGTCGACGCGATGTCGCGTCCGGGCGCCAGCAGATGCTCCTCCATGTTTTCCTCGATATTGCCGCCCTCCAGAAGTGGCTCCAGCGAGGGATGGTCGGGCAGCCCGTTGAAGGAATGGATGCCGGCCGTGCGGATCGCGATCATCTCCTCGTCGGTGCCGTCGAACTGTTCCAGCAGGTTCTCCACCACGGCTTCGGCGCGTTCGCCCTGCGTGGCCGGCGCGACGGCCATGCTGCCCTCGGTGCCGATGATGTTGACGTTCTCGCGCGCCTCGCCAAAGAGGATCTCGTCGGCTTCGCGCGCGAAACCGCCGCCGCCGAGGTTCCATGGCGCGTCTCCGTCCGCCGTGGCCATCGCGTCGAGCGTCGCATCGGCACTGATGGCCGCCGTGATCTCGGCGACGCGCGGGTCGTCCGCGGGCAGGCTCAGCGCCGCCAGCACCCGTTCTGTCACCGCCTCGACAAAGATCGCCCGCGTCTTGATGTGGCGCCGCGCGCCCGGGCCCTGGATCTGGATCAGGAAGTACCCGCCATGGTCGGAACTGCCGTCGGCCGCCTGCTCGGCGCTTTGTTCGAGCGCGTCGTATTCCACCATGAACGACTGGTCCAAGACCCGCCGGATGATCGCCTCATCGACGGTCCAGTTGTCGCTCCCTGCGGCGCTCTCGGCCTCCGTGCCCGTGCCGACGGGCCCCATCAGCGCGTTCATCGTTGTGGACATGGAATGCTGCATCAGGGTGTTCGGCCAGTTGCCCGGCATCGCCGTGACGGCGGTCGCGGCGGAGTATTCGAGGCTGCGGATCAGCGGGTCCTCGCTTTGCTCGAACGAAATCACCGCCGGGATGGGAACCTGGCCGTTGGCGGGGCGATACTGGCCGGTCTCGGCGATATCGGCATATTGCTGCATCGCATCGAGCGGATTGAGCTCGGACATCCGCCGCACGCCGGCCGTGGCGAAGCAGGAGCCGACATCGCCCTGGAAGACCGGTGTCATCAGCGACATCATCACCGATTGCCGGGCATCCTCGGCCGTTGGATTGGCGACGGTCTCGTTGAGGTTGGACGACCGCCCGACCAGCGCCGCTCCGGTGCCGCGGGGCTGGTCGACACCCTGCAGGATGCCCTCGGCGCGCTGCCGGTTCCCGTCATCGGACAGCATGTCGTACATGTCGGCCACGCGCGCGTTCACCTCCGATGTCGGCTCGTCGATGACGTCCGGGTTGAACCGCAGGTGCCCCATCGCCTGTTGCGCGGCCTCGCTCTGCGTGTCGATCGTGCCGTCCTCCGGCGACATGACCGCGTCGGAGATGAAGTGCGTCCGCTCGCGGGAGCGCAGGTTTCTGTCTTCCCGTTCCCAGGCGGCGATCTCTTCGCGCGATGCGCCGGCGGGCGGGTGCGGGGGGCGGGCGGCCAGCGGGATCGGCTCGTCCACCAAGTGCCCGCCCCCTTCGATGTAGGTTTCGGCATCCTGCATGAAGGCGCCGCCTTCGGCATTCGCCCCGGTCACGAGGTTGCGGGCATAGGCCGCGCCATCGAACCCTTCGGGCGGCAGGTTACCCGCGCCGTCGGCAAAGCCGTTGTCGATATGATCGCAGAGCATTCCCATCCCGCTCGCAATGGCGTCTGGGTTCTGCGAGGTGGCGGCGGTTTCTGTGGCGAAACTCGCCAAGTCGGGGCGCCGCGCATAGGCCTCGACGAACTGCGCGGCGCTTTCGTCGGAGAAGGGGCGCGGCGCGGCTGGCGACAGGGGGCCGACGGTGATCGCCTCAGTGAGTTGTTGCTTGCCCTTGGCCGCGCGCTGCTTGACCTCCGCTGCGTCCAGCTCGGCCGAGGCATTGCTCATCTCGTCCAGGGCAGCGTCGATCGCGGCATCGCGTTCGGGGCCTTCGGGCATTGCCTCGGCGGCGTCATAAGCGGCGTTGGCGTTGTCGACGCGGGTCTGCGCGGCGGCCCGCTCCGCTTCGAGCTGGGCCAGAAGCTCCGGCGTGACGGGCGTCCCGGGCCCCAGTTCCGCGTCGAACCCCGCCATCGCCTCGCGGGCCGCGGCGGCGGCGTCCGGGCTGGCGTCATCCAGTTCGGCAATCTGTGCCGCCGTCTGCATCATCGTGGTCAGGCGGGTGAGTTCCTCGGCGATCCGCACCGCCGCCATCGGATCCGTGGCGAGCGCCGCATAGGCCGCGTTCAAGCGTTCCTGTTGGGCGGCGATCGCATTGCGTTCGGCGGCGCGCGGGTTGCCGGTGACCGTGTCATAGGTCTCCGACAGGGAGGTCATCACGCTCTCGAACGCGCTGCCGAGCGAGGCCATCGCCGCTTCCGGCGTCTCCGGAAACTCCGACACGCCGAGGGTGCGCTGCACCGATTCGACGGCCGCCTCCATCGTCTCGGGCAATCCGAGCGAGCCGAACATGGACGAGAGGCTCTCGCCGATATCCCCCAGCACGCCGTCGCCCGTATCGCCTGTATCGCCCTGGGCCGCGGGCGCCTCGGCGCCGGCGGGAGGGGCTGCGCCGTCGGCCGGCGCGGGGGAGGCGGGGCGCGCGCCCGCCTCGATCCCTGCCTTGTCCAGTGTGCTGCGCAGGAGCGTCAGCACCTTCGCGGCCTTCTCTGCGCCGGTCTCGATATCGGCCTCGAAGGTTTCGGCGAGCTTCGTCGCCTTCTTGCCGATGCCCGTGGCGGCGGATTCGATGGCGGCGGCGATCCGGGGCTGAAGCTCCTCGAACTCGGCCCAGAGACGCGCACGCAGATCGGCTTCGGCGTCCTCTCCCGGGGCGGGTGCCGCGTCTTCGGACGGGGCCATGGTTGCCTCGGCGCTGTCCTCTGCCGGCACCTCGCCGTCCGCAGGCGCCGCGCGTTCGGGCGCGGCCTCCGGTTCGAGGGCGGCCATCTCGGCACCGTCGACACCGATCCCATCGTCGTCGTCCTCGTCATCTTCCATGGCCGCGCCGCTCGCGGTCATGATCATGATCTTCACCTTCTGCCCCCGCTCGCGGAAGTGAACCTTGGCCATCTGGGTGAGGGTGCGGGGGGGATCGTCGGCGTCGCACACGAACTCCACCACCTTGCCGTTCACGCGCATGACGCCCTGCGCGCCCTTGGAGCCACCGCCGGCGGCCTTGGCCTTGCGGCGCATCGCGTCAGCCGGCTTTTTTGGATCCGCCTCGAGAACGAGGCCCTCCTTGCCGATGAGCATCGCGAAGTTGTGGTCGCGCTTGCGCGCCATCGTGATGAGGGTGTTGAGGGCCGTGCCCTCCTCCTTCAGTTCCGCGGGGGACTTTTTCTTGGCCATGGTGCACACGCTGCTGCAAACGTTCCGCAGGGTAACATCGACTTGCCCATCGGCCAATGGGCAGACCGTTCCGCCCAGATCTGCCCCTTGATCCGAGCGGCCTTTGGGGCCGGGCCGCTTGCACCCGCAGGGCTGACCCGGCCCGCTGGGGCAGAGCGGCCGGGGCAGGGCGGCCGGGGCATGGCACGTGCCACGGCCGGTGCCCGAAACGCGACAGGCAGCCGCCTCTTGGTGGCGCTCGCCGGGGGGCTGTGCGTCCTGCCGCTTCGGCCCCAGGCAGGCCGGAGAGCCACGCCGCTCAGGGCTTTGCATCTGGGCGCGCGCACCCTGCGTGGGCGCTTCGGCACCACGCGCTTCGGGCACAATGGATCTGATGTCCTGCTCGCGCCGTCTGTCCATCCTCTCAGCCCCGGTTCGGCGCGGCACTCTAAGCTTTCTTCCGCCCGGAAGGTGCCGCCGATCCGAAAGACAGCGGTTGCGGCTGGACAGAACCGCACCGCTCTCGTATGGCAGTGCTGTCCACGTCGCAGAGCAAGGCGCAATCCAATGGTGATCCGAGAGCTGAGCTAGCGCTCACCCGTCGCTGACGATGCCACCGGGCATCCCGCGCCGTTGGCGAGGATGCCAGACTTGCCTACTTTCTGACAATGACAGTTTTGCCCATGTCCACCGCAACAACCCGTGCGGAGGTTTTTCCGATCATCAAGCTGGGCGTTCCGCTGATGATCGGTCTGACCTCCGCGACCCTGATCGGGGTCGTCGACACCATCATGATCGCCCCGTTGGGCACCGTCGCGCTCGCCGCGGCCGGGATCACCACGGCGATCCTAATCATACTGATTTCCGCGCTTTGGGGCGTGGTCACCGTCGTCAGCGTGCGCATCGCCACCGATTGCGGAGGCGGCGATCACCTTGCGGTGTCCGATCACATCCGCAACGGGCTGGCGCTGGCGGTGCTGGCGGGGGGCCTGGGCGCCTTGCTCATGCTCGCCGTCTTTCCGCTGCTCGGGCCCATGGGCCAACCCGACGAGGTGATCGAGATCCTGCTGCCCTACTGGGTGTCCATGGCGCTTTGGATCGTACCGCTCACGGTGTTCTTCGTTCTGAAGTCCCTGTTCGACGCAGTGGGGCGGGAGTGGACGGGCGTCGGCTTTGGCTATCTGGGCGTGGTGGTGAACATCCCCGCGAACTACCTGTTGATCCATGTCTGGGGCTGGGGCCTGCTGGGGGCGGGGCTGGCAAGCCTTTTGTCGCAAAGCGTCGCGCTGGCGGCGGGCTGGGCCTTCTGGCGGCTGGCGTCGGGCATGGCCGAATTCCGCCAACCCGCCGAGATCCGCTGGAGCAAAGTGCGCCGCCTCCTGCGCGAGAGCCTGCCGATCTCGATCGGTTACGCGGGCGAGGGCGGCGCCTATGCGTTCCTCGGCATCATGCTGGGCTGGCTCGGCGCGACGGCCCTGGCCGCACATCAGGTGGTGAACGCGGTGGCCGGGATCGCCTACGTGATCCCGATGGGCCTGGCGAGTGCTGTGACCATCCGCATCGGCATGGCGATGGGCGGCGCGGCACAGGCCCGGCTGCGCCCGATCCTCAAAGCCACCATCTTGATCTCGATCCTGTGGCAGAGCGCGACGGCGGCCGTCTTCGTGCTGGGCGGCGGGACCTTTGCCGCCGCGCTTTCCGACGATCCCGAGGTCGTGGCGCTGGCCACCTCGCTCTTCATCGTCGTTGCGCTGCTTCAGGTGGCCGATGGCGTCCAGGGGACGTCTCTCGGGGCTCTGCGCGGCATGATGGACAACACGAGGCCGACGGTCATCACCTTGCTGGCCTACTGGCCTCTGGCTCTGCCCGCGGCCTATGTCTTCGGCTTCGTGCTGGACTTCGGTGCGGTCGGCGTTTGGGCGGGATACGTCGTGGGCCTGACGGTAGCAGCCATCGCGCTGCCCTGGCGGTTCTGGAGGCTGACCGGCCCGGGCCGGATCGGAACCCTTCAGCCCTAGCCGGGCGTCGATGGGGACCTCTGCGCAGAAGCGCCGCGCAGCTTCGCTCCGCAATAGAAGCGGCGCGGCCTCGGCAGGTGCAAGCGTCAACCGTGGCAAGGGCGGCGCCCGGTGCGCGGCGGCCGCTTCCGCGTGCCGCCGCAGGGCCCGAAACCCGGGCCGGTTCAGCCCCGCAGCCTGTGATGCAGGATGATGGGGACGGCGAGGTCCTCCTCGTCGGTCAGGTGCCGCTCGAGGAAGGCCCCGATCACTTCGGCGCTTTCGTGCACCTGTCCGGCCTCCGTCCGCGCTTGCGCGTCGTCCAGCTGCGTCAGCGCGAGGGTCCGGTTGGCCGTGCGCGTGAAGCGATCCAGCACCTGGTCGAGATCTGCGTGATCTTGCTCCAGAACGGCGAGCCCGGTGTCGAACCGCGGGTCGGCGGCGGACAGCTCCGGGAAGTAGCTGCGATCCTCCCAGCCGTGATGGCCGTGGAGGTTTCGGACAAGTTGCCCGCCGTAATGGGACAGCCGCGCCGCGAAGTCGGGCCCGTCGATGTCGCGCTCAAGATAGGCTTCGGCATCGCGCCGGATCCGCCCGGCCACGTGCCGGAACATCTGATGGGCGCCCAGCCATTGGCGCGTCTTCTCGCGGAAACCGGGATGCTCGTCCCAAGCCTCGCGCGGATACCTTTCGAGCAAGAGACGCATCTCGCTCGGCATGTCTGCAGTCCGAATTCCAGATGTATCAAGCATGGTCTCACTCCTTTCGGCATCTACGTGGGGCGGGTGCGGGCGCCACACCAGTTGGGCCGCGTCATGGCGGCTATGCGCTGGGCGCGCGCGACCTACTCGATGAGAACCGCGATGCGGGCCGCGCTGTCGCGGCGCCCCATCGTTCCGGGCCCTGCGTCGAACGCAGCACCCACGGTGTTGCCCGAGACATCTTCCAACTGCGGATCGGCGGCGAGCATGTAGCGCCCCGGCGCCCACGGCGTGCTGGGAACGAGCGACCAGCCACCGCCATCCGTCGTTACCGTCCCTCGGACTGTCGTGCCGTCGGGGCCGGTGAGGCGCAGGAGGCGCGCGCCCGCGCCGGTGTCGATGATGCGGTCGAAGATCACTGTCAGGGGCGTGTTTGTGCCGGCGCCGGGGGGCTGAACGTGCCAGGCCGCCGGAGAAATGGCACGGCGCTCCGGCGGACCTGCGCGAAAGACGATCTCGGCGTCGCGCCCGAGGCCCTGCCCAGCGGCGGACGACATCTCCGCCGCGATGACCAGACGATAGGTTTCGCCCTGTTCCAGCAGGGGCCCGACCTCTGCGTTGGGGCCGACACCCTGCTTTATCCGGCCGGGATCGAACAACAGCGTCAGACGGGTATGCGAGGGGTCCCAAAGCTCATTGGCGAGGGTGAGAAAGGGGTTAGGCACTCGGCGCCCGTCACCGCGATAGAGCGCGACGGTGTTCCGCACGTGGCCGCGTGCCATCGGTTCTGAAAACGTCAGATAGAGCCGCAACGTGTTCTCCGGAATCGTTCCCTGGGACGGGGCGACGCCGGTTAGCCGTGGCGCAGGGTCCGGCGCGCTGGCCAGGGTGACCTCTCGCTGCACGGCGCGGTGTGGCAGAACGAGGCTGAGCGCATAGCGTGTCCCGGCGCGCAGGGGAAACCGGGGCAGGACGCGCAAGGCCCCCTCGGCTTGCGAAAGCGCCACCGGCGTCCCCCGTGCGCTGTTCAACCCTGCGACCCGCAAGATCAGCCGCTCCGGGTGTGCCAGAAGCGTGGCCCGCTCCTGCGCTTCCAGGCCCGCAACCACGAGGTGCTCGCCCGACACCGAAACCTCGACGCCCGCGGATGCGGGAAGCGCCGCGAAGATCAGTGCTGCGAGCAGGGCCCGCCGCACACCCATGAGGCCCGGCACCATCACTGATACGCAAGGGGCGGGGCGGACTTGTAGCCGAAGGGATCGGCGCTGCCGTCGAAATTCATCTCCACCACATGGTCCGCCCGGTCGAAGAAGAACGGCATCGGCAGCGTGTGCAGCTGGATGTTGCGCGGATCCTCGGGGCTGCGCCGCACCACCACCGCCCAGGTCTCATCCATCGTGTCCAGATGCAGGGTTCCGCTCATGGGAAGCGCGAATTGCGACACGCCGGCGACGGAGAACACGTTCGGAACGCCCTCGCCGTGGGGCATCTCCTCGGCCGCCGCCACCGCGTCGAGCGACAGTGACGCAGCGCTGCGGTTCGTGTTGGTCACGACGACGTTCTGCGAGCCGTCCCACGCGTTGACATAGGGCACGATATCGAGCGGCGTGTTGCCGAAGCCCATTTCGCCGATCATCGTGCCGCGGATCTCTGCGCCGTCGGTCAGCTCCGCCAGCGGAATGCGGACAATCGGCGTGCAGGCGTAAACGGCGATCAGCGTGGGCACGCCGTCCAGCTCCGCCACCGTTTGCGTGATGATGGGCGCGCGCGTTTCGTACTGGGCATGCACGGCGTGCCAGATCTCGATCGAGGTCGTGCTGATCTCGTCGGTGAAGGGGTGGGGCATGCGCCGGAGCTTCGAGCTGAACTCCTCATTGGACACGCCCGCCACCAGGATCTCGCCCTGGTGATAGTCGATATCGGTGATCGCCAGCATGTTGAGGGGTTGCCCGAACTCGAGCGTCGCCGACGTGGGCACCGGGCCCACGCTCATGGAGGAGTGGGCGGCCGCGTCCAGATCGACGAGGTCGACCGCGCCGTTGCTGACCGAGAGGATCACCGCTTCAGCCTCCGGCCCGAGGCCGCGATGTACCGACAGGAAGATCTGCTTCGTCGGCTTGTGGACGACCATGTCATTGATCGCGATATCGCTTGCGGGCACGCCCAGCAGCGCTGCGATCTCGACATCGAGATGGTCGAAGATTGTGCGGCCTTCGAAGGTTTCGGCTCGGCCGAGCTGATAGCCGGACTGGTCGGTCAAGCCTGCGCCGGTCAGATCGAATGCGTGCACAAGGCCCGCGCGGCTGTCGCCGACGAACAGGACATTGCCGTCGTCGAAGGCGAGCGCCCCCGCCGATTGCAGATCGGCCGCCTGAGCGGAGGTCACCGTCGCCGTCAGGGCGAGGGCGCCGGCCGTGAGGCCGGAAACGAAGCGTGGCATGGAAGCCTCCTGTTTGGGAGTTGGCGCGACACAGGGTAGACGTTGCGTTCACTGCGAATAGACGGAAAAATCAGACCTCAAGGGTCGCAAAAGAAGAACGGTAAGCTTGGGCCAGATCGAGGATCTTCGTATGTTCATCGCCGTTGTCGACAGCGGCGGTATCGCGCGGGCGGCCGAGGGGCTGAACGTTGCAAAATCTGCGGTCAGCCGCAGACTGAGCCAGATGGAGGCGCGCTACGGCGTGCGCCTGATCGACCGTCGGCCGCGCGTCTGGAGCGTCACGACCGCCGGGCAGGAGCTGTATCAGCGCGCGTCCCGCATGGTTGCCGATGCGGACGATCTCGATTCGGATTTCAGTCATGCGGGGCAAAGCCTGAGCGGGCCGCTGACGATCTCGGTCGCGCGGGAGTTCGGCCTCGCCTTCCTGAAACCGGCGCTCTTCGAGTTCCGCGACCGCCATCCCGAAATCGACATGACGATCGATTTCGACGACCGGAGAGTGGACCTCGAACGCGAGAACTACGACATGGCCGTCCGGATCACCGGTGACATGCCGTCTGGCCTTGTGGCCAAGCACCTCGGCACGTCGCGGCACGGGCTGTTTGTCAGCCCGACTTATGCCGACACGCGCGCCCTTCCGACAGTGGTGGAGGATCTGTCGGCGCATCCGCTGCTGCACTACGGATCCGCGCGCCGGGCGGAATGGCGGTTCGAGGCCGGCGTGAAGACGCGCAAGATCGCGTTCCAGCCGGCGCTGAACTCGAATTGCGGCCCGTTCCTGCTCGATGCGGCGGTGCGCGGGCTCGGGATCGCGCGACTGCCCGACTTTCTTTCGGAGGAGGCGGTGCGGCAGGGCAGCCTGCTTCCCGTGCTGCCGGAGCTTCGGATTGCCGATTGGGGGGATCTACCTCGTCTACTCCGCCAACCGTCGCCTCAACCGCCGCATGCGCGCGTTGATCGAGGCGCTGAGCGATAGCTGCGCATCTCTACGGGACTAGGGGGCGCTGCGGCGCGATGGCTGGATCGAAGCGCCGGGGTCGACCGTGCTACACCGGGCACCGGAGTGGGCCTGCCAGAGCCGCTTGGTGACCGTCTCCGGTGCGGGCAGGCCGGCACCCGGCGCCGCTCCAGCCCTCCCTGTGAACGCGCGCGACGGGCCTGATCCCACGCGTAGGCAGCCGCCATAGCGGCTTGCGACGAGCGTGCAGCTGCCCTCCGGCCCCGGCCCCGGCCCCGGTGCAGTCGGCAGGGGAGAGTCCGCCGTACTGAGCATCGGCGCGCCTTGTGCGGTTGGGCGCTGCGCTTTGGTCCACGCGGTGTCCAGGATGACGCGGTGCTCTTGCGGTGCAGCGACGACGGGGCCTGTCCGCACTGCCACTGCCGGGCGGCTGTCCATAGAAGGGGCGTGCCGCCGTTCGAGGCGGCTTTGTCGCGCTCAACTCGCCCTGCACCACGGCGGCGTGGGTGCCGCTGGTGGGCGGTGCGCCGTTCAGAGATTCCGTCGCCGCCTTCTCAATCCGCGTCTTGTCCGCACATCGCCCTTGACGCAAGTCCTCTCTCTGGCGGGAAGGCGCGCCGTGGCGTGGCGGGGCCGCGAGGATGTGGCGGGCGCGCGCCTGGGCGCTGGACCAACGCTTGGCGCGCAACCGCCATCGCTCGCGCAACAGTCGACCACTGACGTCCGGCCCTCCGCGCGACTTCCCCAAGGTCACAATCGAGCGTTGGAATAAAATTACCAAGGTGAGTAATTTTGTTGCGTCGAGGCAACGCTCCCCCCGCGGCCCCGAATTTTCCGTGGAGCGACTCACCCCGCCCCGCTTATCCAGCACGTCCGTTCCGTAGGAGACGGACCCTTCTGGATCGAGGTCGCGCCTCGTCCGGTGCGGGCGGCCTTGCCGATGCCGTATGCCAGGGCCGGATCGAAAGGAACGGTGTGGACGAGTAGCTCAGTGGTCAGAGCAGCGGGCCCTTAACCCGCGTGCCGGGGGTTCGACTCCCTCCTCGTCCTCCACATAGCGATGTAGCTCAGTTGGTTAGAGCATTGGACCTTTAATCCAAGTGTCGCGGGTTCGATTCCCGCCAACGCACCCAAGTGCCCTCACAGGGCGCCGGCCTGCGAAGCCGGTCCGCTAATCCGAAGCGGCCTTGATACATAGGGTCCGGGATCGCCTCAGCGGGGCGGTCCGGCGCCAACGCCCGCAGGGGCCGCGGCAACGGGCCGGTTCCGTTCTGGCTCCGGGCCGGAGGATCGGACGATGACAGGGCCGTGCGGGCCTGCCGGGCCGGAGAGGTTTCGACCGCTCCCATGCTCCGCCCCGCGTCGCCCCTGTCCGCTCGCCGGCCTCTCGTGCGGGATCATGGCGCGGGGCGGTTCCGGGCTCACGATTTCCCCGCGCCTTCGGGCGCTTCACACCTGCCGGCCATGGTGGCCGCAACCCAACAACCCAGAAGGAGCATCGCGTGTAGCGAGACCGAGAAGACGAACCGAATGAGGATGACGATGATCAAGATTATGGATTGGATCCTGGGGCGGCACCGGCTGACCCTGACCGAAACCCAGCGGGCGCTTGTCCTGCGCAAGGGCAGCTTTCACGCCATTCTGGGCGCGGGCGAGCACGTGCTGCCGCGCAAGACCAGCACATGGGAGATCCACGATCTGAACACGCCGCGGTTCGTCTCGGATTACGCCGACGCGCTTCTGCGGACTCGGCCGGATCTGGTGGAGGCCCACCTGACGGTGGTCGAAACCGGGTCGGACGAGGTCAAGATCGCCAACCGGAACGGCCGGGCCTTCGAGGTCATCACGCCGGATCGGCGGGCCCTCTACTGGACCGATGCCGGGGAGTGGACGCTCGACACCGTGTCGCTGGGCGATAGCCACGAGATCGACGTCAGGCTCGCCAAGCGGCTCGTCCGGTCGAGGCTGACCGCTGCGATGACCTCGACCGAGGTCACCGAGGGCAAGGTTGGCATCCTGTCGGTCGATGGCGTGATCGTCCGGGTCCTGAACGCCGGGACGTACTGGTTCTGGCATCTCGGCCGGAAGCACAGCGTCAAGCTCGTGGATACGCGGTGGCAAACCCACGACGTGACCGGGCAGGAGCTGCTCACGGCGGACCGGGTGACGCTGCGGGTGAACCTGACGGCGGATTACCGGGTCGTCGATCCGCTCAAGGCGACGCGGGCGGTGAAGGATTTTGCGGAAGCGCTGCACCTTGCGCTGCAGCTTGCCTTCCGGAAGACGCTGGGCGCATGCACGCTCGACGCGCTTCTGGCGGACAAGGTGGCGGTGTCGGAAGACGCCGCGACCAAGGTCCGGACGGAGATGGCCAAGATTGGCCTCGACGTAGGCGAGATCGCCCTGAAGGACGTGATCCTTCCGGGTGAGATGCGGGAGATCCTGAACCGGGTCGTCACGGCCGAGAAGGAGGCTGAGGCGAATGTCATCCGGCGGCGGGAGGAAACGAACGCGACGCGGTCGCTTCTGAACACCGCCAAGGTGATGGCCGAAAACCCGGTCATGCTGCGGCTGAAGGAGCTGGAAGCCCTGGAGACCATCGCGGGCAAGGTCGACCGGCTGACTGTCCACAACGGGACGGAAGGCCTGATGACCGATCTCGTGAACCTGCGGGACTGACAAAGACCGGCCCGGGTTACCCCGGGCCGGTTTCTTCTGTGACAATGCGCGGGGGCCGCCATGTCGGCCAGATCACCCTGCGGGATGACAGTGCAATGCGCTGTGGCACTGTTCTCGGCGAGATGCGCTTTCTGCCGAACTCTGCGCCGCTCGGAAGCCCTCTCCGAAAGAGTGCGTCGCAAACCCCCTCTCCTGCGCGGGGACGGCCGCGCCAAGGTCACCGTTGCCTGTCTCTCGCTGTGCAAGAGCGGGCGTGCCGGCCGCCAGGTCACTCGCCGTTCGTAAGGCCACACGGGTGCGTCGCATCGAACCTCTCGCCGATTGCGTTGCACCGGGTGCGGTGGGCCGACCGCGCATGCCCGCCGGCGGAACACGGCGCCGCCTCTGGGCGCTTCCAAACCCGGCGGAGTGCGGGGTGCAGCTTGGAGGCGCATTCTACCTGACGAATGCCGTATCGTTCTTCGCGGCGGAGGGCAGCGACGAGCTTATTCGATGAGGGGTCCAAGTCCTTTGGTGCGGCGGGAGGGCGTCCCTTGGAAGCCACGGAGCGATCTGGCTCGCTGAAGCGCCCGGGGGCGGCCGAAGCGCGCGGCGCGCGGCGCTTACCGCGTGTCGAACGTGATCTCGAACGCCGCGCCCGTGGTCGAAGGGCGCAGGGCGATGAACGCGCCGTGTGCCGCCAGAACGTTGCGCACGATGGCCAACCCCATCCCCGTGCCGCCGGTCTCGCGGCGCGTGGTGTAGAGCGGCTCGAAGATGTGGCCTTGCTCGCTCTCCGGAACACCGGGGCCGTTATCCGCCACGACAAGACGTCCCGCAGGATCGGCGCGCAGGTCGACGCGGGACGCGCCCGCAGCCCGGGCATTTGCCAGCAGGTGGTCCAGAACGATGCGCATGCCGTCGGCTGACAACGGAAGCTCCGCTTGCGCGTGGGCTGCATCGATCTCAAGCGCATCGAACCTGCGATGCAGCCCCGGCAGAACCCCTGCGAGCGTCGTCTTGCCCCTGTAATCGGCCTCCCGGGCGCGGGCGACTTGGCGGAGCGCGTCGAGTTGCGCGTTCATCTGGTGTGCAGCATCCGCGATCTGATCGACGAGCACACGGTCCGGCCCGGGCTGCGCGCGGTCCTGCAGCAGCTCTGCCGCGGCGGCGACGGCGGTGACCGGGCTCTTCAACTCATGGGTCACATGGTCCGAATAGCTTCGGATCGTCGCCTCGCGCGTTCTGAACGCCTCGGCCATCGCGATCACCGCCTCGGCCATGGTGCCAAGCTCGCGCGTGCCGAAGTGATCGGGTGGGGGGGTGTTCCGGCCCGCCCCGCCCCTTGCGTCGCTGGCGTAGTGCGACAGGGCCCGGACGGGCCGCAGCAGCAGGCGGATCAACAGCAACCCGAGGATCGCCGTCACGACAGCGATTGCCAGCGCGACAAGCATGGCGGCGTTCCGGAAGCCGATGTCCTGCCCCAGATAGCGAAAGGCGATCAGCCCGGCGAACGAGACGGCCAGCGTCCCGGCCAATGCGCCGCCGAGCACGAGCGCCAGCGGAGGGCGCCATTTCCGCCTCACGCGGTGCACGGCCCCAGGCGAATGCCAACGGCATGCACCGTCTCGATCGCGTTGGTGCATCCCGCGGCGGCGAGCTTCTTGCGGAGGTTGCGAAGATGGCTGTCGAGCGTGCGATCCGCGATATCGGAGCCGGCGCCCCACAGCTCGTCGATCACCTGATCCCGTGTATGCACCTGGGCCGGCAGCCGCATGAGACGGTGAAGCAGCAGGAACTCCGTCGCGGTGAGGGCGAGGGCCTGCCCCAACAGATGACAATGGTGCGCGGCGACGTCGAGGCTCAGATCCCCCCGGGTGATCACGCGATGCGCGGGCGGCCCCTCCGTCCGCTTCAGAATGGCCTTGATCCGCGCCACGAGTTCCCGCGGGCTGAACGGCTTGGTGACATAGTCGTCGGCGCCCAGCTCCAACCCCAGAATACGGTCGACCTCGTCGTCATGGGCGGTGAGGAACAGGATCGGCACCTCCGATTTCGCCCGGATGCGGCGGCAGATCTCGAAGCCGTCGACCTGCGGCAGGCCGACGTCGAGCACAACGAGTTGCGGCGCCTCCCGGCCGAGATGGGTCATCGCGCTTCGCGCGTCTGCCGCCGTCAGAACGCCGAACCCCGCCTGCTCCAGCGTCAGGCGGACGATGTCGCGCAGACGGGGATCGTCATCGACAATCAGGATGCTCATTCCGAGGTCTCCGCCTGCTCTGCCCGCGCCATTCTGCGGTCGACGCGCCAGCGGCGAAACCCCCATTCCCGCCAGTCCGCAATCGGATCATGGGCCGCTTTCGCCCGAGCGCACAGGCCCCGGGGGCATCCGCGTGCGGCGGCGGCGGCATGGACCGTCGCCAATTGGGGGCCCGGGAGATCCTCCAGCAGATATTCCCAGTCGACCGGCGCCTCACGCGTCAGGTTCTTTCGTGCGATCACATCCGCGAAGTTCACGAACGCGGAGGTGTAGAGCACGACGAGGCCGAGCCCTGCCGCCCGCGTCAGAAGCCATCCATTCGAGCGCCCTAGATGCACCTGCAATGCCGTCAGCCCGAGCCCGGCTGCAATCACCGCCATCCATATCATCGCGTGCACCCTCAGATAGGTGAAGCCATAGGCGTCGACATACATGGCAAGCCGGAACATCGCCGTGCCGCAGAGCAGAACGTTCTGCAGAAGCCAGACGAAGAGCAGGGCGCGCAGCACCGGCCGGCCCCCCAGGAGGGGCCGCGCTGCGAGGGCGAAGGCCCCGCCGAGCACCGTCGCCGCCAACAGGGGGTAGGCGCCTTGCCGCGCGTATTGCGCATACGTGATGCCCGCGGGAAGCCCGCCATCCCCGACGAGGATCCGCATGTCGATGCCCATCTGTACCGCCAGAACGAGGTTGTAGACGACGAGCGCGCGCGCCACGGATCTGCCGTTGAGCCCAAGCGTTTCGAGCGTGGCGCGCCGGTCCCTGGACAAGATCGCTGCCGGACGCGACCGGGGCGGGGCGAGGATCGGCCAGACCAGCATTGCGAGGCCGGCCCAGAGCAGGCCTCGCAGAAAGATCTCCTCCCAATCCGGGTGCAGCTGGGCGACGGATGCAAGCCAGTCTGCCAATACCGGATTGGCCCGCGCCATCAGCGCCGCGAGGATGAGCGCTCCGCCTATCGGGAAGGCCCAGCTGCGGATCGCCTGGGGTGCGTATCCGTTGGGGCGCGTCTCCATCGCGCGTTTCGCTGCGATGAGCGCGTCCGACATGGCATCTCTCGGGATGCCGCGAAGCATGTGCAGGGCATCCCCCATCAAATCCGATGCGGACGCGCCCCGGGGCCGGTGAAGCTGCGCCACGGCACACAGTAGCCCCGCGGCCAGGACGACGACCGACAAGACCTGGGCGTAGTCGATGGCCGGCAAGGACGCCGCCAGAAGCAGAAGCGCCGGGCGGATGCGCTCGGCCGACGGCGCCAGCATTGCGGCGATCGCAAAAACGGCCCATGCGAAGACGACCAGAGAGATCCCCGGAGCCGCCTTCCAGAAGAGGGCATCACCCAGAACAAGGATCGCGGCGAGACTGGCAAGGTGCGGATACCGCGCCGGGATCCGTGGCGTGTCGCCCGAGGCGGGCGCCTGACGCCGAAGCGGTTCCCCTTCGCCGAACCACCAAGCATCTAGCGCGATACTCCGCGGAACGCCGCGGATGACGAGTTTGTCTGACATCGGATCCCCTTCCTGATCTGTCGGGGACCAACCAGACGCCGCGCGGGACGGGCGTGCAGGCTTTGTGCAGAAGTCGTGCAGCCCGAGGCGCTTCAGCCACGTTCCTGTCGATTGGTGGCTCTTCGAGCACGTTGTGGTGGGGCGCCAGTCGTCCAGATACCGGCTGGGAGCGCGCGTTTGGGACATGGCGCTTCCCTATGCGGGGGCTCTGCAGCCCCTGCCCGACTGCGCCGATACGATGCGTCTTGTCCGGCAAGCGCCGGGTTTGCCGGTCAGGAGGTTCGCCTTTCGCGAGGCCAGGACTGCCGATCCCGCTCCTTCGACAGAGATTGGCACATCGTCAGCAACGCGGCGTTCTGGGTCTCCTCGTTGAACGCGCGCTCCACCTTGCGCCGGGCGGCATGGGCCAGGGCGGAGACCGGATCCGGGCGCTGTGCCACGGCCAGCACGTTGTCGCACAGGGCCGCCGCATCGTGACTGTCGGCCAGCAGGCCGGTCTCGCCATGGGTGACAAGCTCGGGAATGCCGGAATGGCGCGTGGTGCAGACCGGTGTACCAAGGGCCATGGCCTCCATCAGCGTGACGGGGATGCCCTCCTGATCGCCATCCCTGGCGGTGACGCTCGGCACGAGCATCGCATCCGCCTCAGAAATCCGGCGCAGCGTCTCGCTGTGGGGCAAAGGGCCGAGAAACCGCACGCGGCCGGACAATCCGGCCTCGGCCACCGCGGCCTGCAAGGACGCGGCCAGGGGGCCGTCGCCGCCGATGTCGTAGCGCCAATCCAGCTGCGGGGCGCGCCGGGACAGAAGCGCCAGGGCCCGGATCGCCACGTCGATCCCTTTCTTCTCCACCAATCGGCAGATCGTGACGAGGCGCAGCGGCCGCTGCGGCGCCTTCGGGGCAAAGGGGTAGGCGGCAACGGGGATCCCCAGATAATGCGTTCGGACCTGCGCACCGGGCGCGCCGCACTGCACGAGCTGGTCGGCGAACTGGGCGTTGACGGGCAGGAAGAGATCCCCGTCGCGGAAGAGATCGCGGTACTTCGCCATCTGGTTGCGCGCGTATTCCACGCTGACGTCGCGCCCGTGAAACACCGTCAGCAAGGGAGCGCGCCCGGGCCAGCCCCTTTGCGCCCGCGCAATTGCCGCGCCGCGATAGCCGAAATGGGCGATCACGGCATCCACCGCGATCTCGCGGCGCCAGAGGTCGCGGGCCCGGCGCGCAATGATGCGGTCCTTCAGGCCGGTGGGTAACAGATCAGCCAGAGCGGGAGGCGGTGGCGGCCACCGGACGATGCGCACCTGCGCCAAAGTAGCCTGCGCCTCGTCAGATAGCGGGGCATCGGCATCGAACTCCGTGCTGGCGAGAGTGACCCGGTGACCCGCGCGAACGGCATAGAGCACCTGCGCCAGCACGAAGGTCTGCGACGGTTCCGGAAAGCGGGTGACGCTGAAGCACAGATGCATCGCACACTTCACGCGCTGTTGCGCAGGGCACCGGGCGAGGCCGCGCCGACCGCTTCGGCGAGCACATCCAGAAACGCCGCGTGCTGACAGCGGAAATCGAGCTCCGGTCGCCGGGCGTGGGCCAGGGCGGCGTCCGACAGTTCGGCATAGGCCGTCGCGTCGAACCAGATCCTGCGCAACGCGTCGCCCCATGCCTGAGTTGGGGCGTCGTGGGCCAGGACGATGCCGCCCGGCCCGATGGCCTGCGGCAGCCCGCCCCGGTTCGAGCCGAGCACTGGGATCGCGCTGCACTGCGCTTCGGACGCGACGCGGCCCCACGCCTCCTCCCATTGGCTGGGCGCGAGCAGCACCTTGGTGCGGCCGTAGATGCTGGACATGTCGGAGGTCCGGCGCTGGAACGTCACGTTCGGCAACGCGTCGATCTCGGCCATGATCTCGGCAAAGAGCCCGTCCCACAATGTCCAGGCCTCGACGAAGAGAAACGGAATGTCGGGGCAGGCGCGGGCGATGTCGCGCGCCACGCCGTAGCCCTTCTTGGGGTGGATGTTGATCAGCGTCGCGAACTCGCGCGTCGTGTCGGTGCGATAGTGATCGAAGTCGATGGTCGGCGGGATCACGGTGCACTCGATCCCGTAGGCGTTGCGATAGGTCTCTGCGGTGAACGCGGAGTTGGCGATGAAACGCGCGCCGGGGATGGCGCTCACGTCGCCCTCGTTCTCCGCGAACTCCACATTGCGCAGGTACAGCACGACCGGCACGCCCAGATCGGCGAAGGCCTGCCCCAAAGCGGCGGAGCGCCGCGTCTGGACCACCACAACATCGGGGCGGAACCGGGCAATGGCGGCCATAAGACGGGGCCGCTCCAGTGGCTCCCATGTGCGCATCACCTCGTAGCCGAGGCCACGGTCGACGCTGAAGGGCCGCCCTGTCAGTTTGCGCTGCACCTTCATGCGCAGCCCGAACAGGCCGCGCCCGGCAAAGCCGCAGTACACGGCGCAGGCATGGCCCTGCTTCATGCTCTGCCGGATCAGATGGTCGGTGCTGTTCTGGGTGCCGCCGCTGGCTTCCGGCAACCATCCGTTTCCGCCGGCGAAGAGTATGCGCATGTCGAACCTCCGGGCTTGGGCCGCCGCAGCGCGGCGGAGTGTCAGATCGGGGCGGCCCGCCCCGTGGTTTGGCCGGTGCCGCCTCAGACGACCCCTCTCCGCGACAGCGCGCGCCGCAACTCGGCCCCGGCGGAAAGCGCCGATGCCTTCATGGCGGGGGCGGTCCGGTCGAGCGCGGCGGCCACGTCGTCGAGCGTGTCGGCCCAGACGAGGACGCGTGCCGCGAAGGGCTCCGGTTCGATCTTACCGACAGGCACCACAAGATCGGGCACGCCCAGGTCGGCGAACGTCTCTTCGAACTTCGGCTCGTAGGAGACAGGCAGCACCGGCGTGTTCGCGCAGATCGACAGGATCGCCATGTGCAGCCGGCCGGCGATCACCCCGTCATACGACTGGAGCACCTCGATCAGCGTCTCGGGGCTGTGAAAGTCGCGGTTCACCGACACGTGGCGCTGCACGTCCGGCGGAAGGTGGGCCACGAACGCCTCCGCGACGGCGGAATCGTCCGTCCAGTATTCCGGGATGCCCTGGCAGGTGGACAGGAACGTCACCTCGGCGGCGCGATCCCGGACAAGCGCGGTGATGGCGGCGCAGACAGAAGCCTGGTACATCGCCTCGCCGAAGGCCGCGTCGCGCGCGCCGAACACCCTGAGCTTGCGCACGGAGATCGCGATGCGCAGCCGGTCGGTTCCGGCGCGGCCGCTGCGCTGTCGGCGCGCGGCCATGTCGGTCGGCCCCGGCTCCCAGAGCGCAAACACCGAATCCGCGACAGCGACGACATGATCGGATCTGCGCGTCAGCGCCTCGACATGGGCGCGCGAGGTCTCGTGGCGGACCAGGATGATCTCCATCTCCCGGAGGAGGGGCGCAAGCTCGCGCGCGCGGAAATCGTCGGCAAAGGGCTCGAAGGATTGGGTGAAGGCGGCGACGGGCTTACCGAGCTGAAAATCCTTGCGGAACTCCAGAATCCGGCGGCCGTAATCGTACTTGCTCACCAGATACGTCCCGCCCGTCGTCAGGACGAGGTCGGCCTGCAGATACGGCGCGATGGCCCGCATCACCGGCACCCGCAGCGGCAACCCAAAGGCGGCGAACAGGCGGGTCGTCGCGACGGCCGCCGAGAGGTAGAGCTTTCGCACCGCCAGATACCGCCGGTACTTTCCGAACACCCGCCTGGCGAGGCGGATCACCCCGGCCCGCTCCATCACGAAGGACGGCAGCGGCACGAAGTCGATCTCCGGATAGTACCGCTGGATATGCGGGTAGCCGGAATCGGCGAAGGTCAGGGTTGCCTCTGGGAACGCCTCCGTCACGATCTTGCGCAATGCGAAGTTGATGGCGCTGTCGCCGCCATTCATGAACACGCAGTTTTCGACGATGATCCGCATGTCAGCCTTCGCCCCGGGCCAGGCGGGACTGCCACGCCTGCACCTGCCCCACGCCGGTTGCGGCGAGGTCGCGCATGTCCAGCAACACCTGCCGGCCGTATCCGCTCAGCGCGAAGACCGCCGCAAACAGCGCGTAGGCGAGCAGAACCCCGGTAAGCAGCCGCACGAGGGCTGGGCCGGGCAGGCTGGCTTGTACCAGTGTCATCGTGCCGAAGGTCGCGAAGCCGGCGACAACGACCGGTATCACCCGGTCCAGGATGCGAGCGGGGGCGATCGGGCCCTTCCGACAGATCAGCCACCAGATCGGGCCGAGCTTCAGAACGGACACCGCGGCATAGGCCATCGCCATCTCGATCACCCCGTGGCGGACCCCCCAGGCAAAGGCGGCGCAGGTGATCAGGGCCGACGCCAGGCCCCACCATGCCATTTCCGTCGTGCGGCCCTGGCTGATGAAGAGCCACCCCGTCGGGTTGCCCACCGGCTGCACAAGGCCCGCAATGCCAAGCGCGGCGAAGATCGGCGCGGCGGCCGCCCATTGCTCGCCGAGCAGGAACGGCACCGCCGTATCGGCCATGGCCGTCAGGGCCGCGACGCCCGGCAGAATGGCCAGCTGCATCAGCCCGAAGACGCGAAAGAAGGCATGGGCATAGCGCTGCGGCTCGTCCTGCATGCGCGACAGGACGGGGACCATGACCTGGCTCATGGGCTGCGCCACCCGGTTCAGCGGGAACAGAAGCAGCTTGTAGGCGCGATCGTAGTAACCCAGCGCCGTGCCGCCCCAGACCCGTCCGATCAGGATCGTGTCGAGGTTGCGCGACAGGAAGTTCGCCATCTTGAAGGTGGTCACCCCCGCGCCGAACCCGATGAGATCGCCCGTCCCCGGGGCAAGCGCCGGCCGGCCCGGCCGCCAGGGCACCCAGATCCACACCAGGGCGCAGCCCAGGATCGACCCCGCGAAGGAGCCCGCCACCAGTGCCCAGGGCGAGGGCGCGACCATGCCCCATGCAATCGCCACCGCCAGCGTACAGACGGCCACCGCGCCCGCGTTCACCGCGATGCGACCGAACATCATATGCCGGTTGAGCAAGGCGAAGTGCTGCGCGCCGAGTGCGGTCAGCAGCATGTTCAGGGCCATCACGCGGACGAGCCACGTCAGGTCCGGCTCGTTGAAGAACGCGGCGATCATCGGCGCCTTGGCCACAAGCAGGACCGTGAGCAGCAGGCTGACGCCGATATTGATCCAGAACAGCGCGTTGAGCTGGCCATAGGTCAGGTCGCGTTTCTGGATCACCGCCTGCAGCAGGCCCATTTCCTTGAACATGGACAGAAACGCGATGATCGGCCCGATCATCGCGATCAGGCCGAAATCGCGCGCGGTCAGCAGCCGCGACAGGATCAGGACGGAGCCGATCTGGCATCCCACCGTCACCACCTGGCTGAGCGCGGTATGGAAGCTGCCGCGCATGACCGTGCCGCGGTAGCTCGCCTGACGGGCGGTCTCCACGATCTCGTTCGGCGGGCGTGTGCTCATCCATTCCCTCACAGGCTTCGGCCCGACCGCTTTGTGCGCAGCCTTCGGCGGGGTGCAGGATGCGGCGCGATGGCGGGCAACCCCGCGCGAGGGTGCATGCCTTCGCCCGTTTGCCAAGCCTCGCCAAGGGTCAGAGATCATCTTCAGGTTGTATTTCGCGGCTCAAGTCCGCAGAGCGACGCTTTCCCGCTCATCCTATGGGCGAATTCGGCCAACCTTTGCCGCTGGCCGTCCTCGCGGCGCGCCCGCACTTTGAAACCGCCATCGGCCAACCACACTCTGTTCCGGGGATCAGCGGACCCAAGAGAGGACGGCTGATCGATGACAGGGTATAGCGCGCGCTTCGGCATGTCGGAGCGCGCTTCGGGCGGCGAGGTGCCGGGTCAGAGGGTGCTCTACCTCGCCCCCGATCTCGACGATGCCGCCGTCTGGCGGCGGGCAGAGATGCTGCGCTGCGGTGGCGCGGTGGTGGATATCGCCGGGTTTCGCCGCGGGACCGGAGCGTTGCCCGGCGCGGCGTTGGTCTTCGGGCGCACGCGGAACGGCCGCATGATGGCGCGCGCGCTTTCCGTTCTGCAGCGCCGTCTGGCGCCCCATTCCGATCTTGCCCGCCTGCCCCGGCCCAACGCAATTCTGGCCCGCAATCTTGAGATGCTCGCCCTGGCCGTCCCGCTCCGGCGCCGCCTCCGGAGGCGCGGCGCGGGCAGACTTCCGCTCACCTACGAAGTGCTCGACATTCACCGCCTGATGGTTGGCGACACACGCATCGCGCGCACCTTGCGCGGTGTCGAGAGGCGCCTGTGCCGGGACGTCGATCATCTGATCGTGTCCTCGCCGGCGTTTCTGAGCGCGCATTTCGACGCGCATGGCCAGTGCAGCGCCCCGCCTCTTCTCGTGGAAAACAAGGTTCTGACCGGGGCAGACAGCGCGCCCGGCTGGCGCGTTCCGCGCAACGCGTCGGGCCGGTTGCGCATCGGATGGAACGGCGTCTTGCGGTGCCGCGCATCGCTGGATCTGCTGGACCGGCTCACGCGCGCCGCGCCCGGGCGCTACGAGGTGCACCTTCGCGGCCGCCCCGCGGTCGATGCGGTGCCGGACTTTCACCCCATCGTCGATGCCAACCCCGATCTGATCTTCGGCGGGCGCTACGATTATCCCGATGACTTGCCGTCGATCTACGGCGCGGTGGATCTGGCGTGGCTGGTCGATCGCTACGATGCCGGCGCCAACTCCGATTGGCTGCTGCCCAACCGCCTCTACGAAAGTGGCCTCGCCGGTGTGCCGCCCATCGCCCTCGCGGGAACGGAAACTGCCCGACGCCTGGAGGCGCTGGGTACGGGCCTTGTCCTGCCCGATGCCGAGCCCGAAACCCTCATCGGCACGCTTGGCGCCCTGACACCCGGCCGGGTCGAAGCGCTCGCGGCGACGCATCGTTCCATTCCCACCGGGACGTGGCGCACCGGCGCGGCCGAGGCCCGCGCGCTCGTTCGCCGCATCGTCGACAGACCGCCCGCGCTGAAAGGCGCTGCAGGCGACCTGCTCGTCGTGATCCCCACCTACAATGAGGCCGCGCATATCTGCGGCGTTCTCGAACGGCTTGGCCCCGCTCTGCGCCGCCGCGACGTCATGGGGGCCAGAACCCGCGTGGTGGTGGCCGATGGCGGCTCCGAGGATGGCACGCAGGATGTCGTGCGCCAGCACATCGCCGCACCCAACGGGATCGACCTGCATCTGATGCATAACCCGGCGCGTGTGCAAAGCGCGGGCCTCAACGCGGCGGTGGCGGCCCACGGCGCGGGGATGACGTGGCTCCTCCGGCTCGACGCCCACGCGCGCTATCCGTTGGATTACCTCGACACCTTGCTCGCCGAGGCTGCCGCAACCGGGGCCGCCAGCGTCGTCGTCCCCATGCGTGCGACCGGCCGAACCGCGCTTCAGGCGGCGATTGCCATCGCGCAGAACTCCCGCCTGGGAAACGGCGGATCGCCGCATCGCACCGGCGGTGCGGGGCGGTTCGTGGCACATGGGCACCACGCGTTGATGCGGCTCTCGGCCTTTCGCGACGTGGGCGGGTATGACGAGGGGTTCACTCACAATGAGGATGCGGAGCTGGACATCCGCCTGAGCGCGGCCGGTCATCGCATCTGGCTGACGGGCCGCACGGCGCTCGACTACGTCCCGCGTGCCCGCATTGGGCCGTTGATCCGGCAATACTTCCGCTTTGGGCGGGGGCGGGCGCGTACCCTGATGAAGCATCCCCGCCGCCCCGCCTTGCGTCAGACCGCGCTGATCGGGCTGGCGCCAGCCTGCGCGCTTGCCGCGATGGCGCCCGTCGTCCCCGTGTTTGGCGTGCCCGCGCTGGGCTGGGCCGCGGCCTGCGTCGGCGGCGGGGCGGCGCTGGCTGTGCTGGATCGCGACCCGCGCGCGCTGGCAAGCGGGCCGATTGCCGGGGCGATGCATCTGGCCTGGTCCGCCGGGTTCTGGGCGCAGGTCTGGGACAGGCGGTCCGTCCCGCCGGCATCGGCGCCGCGTTTCGCGCCCGCCTCGCCGCGCAGGCCGTCGCACGTCGCCGTCGGGGTGTGCACCTTCCGGCGGTCCGTCCTTGCGGACACGCTGCACACGCTGGACCGGCAGGACGTTCCCGCGGGCACGGCCATCTCCATCATTGTCGCCGACAACGACGTACGGCCGAGCGCGCGGGCGCTGGTCGCCCGGTTCGCCGCCAAGTCGCGGCACCACGTGATCTATCGCCACGCCCCGGCCAGCAACATCTCCGTCGCCCGGAATGCGGTGCTGGAGGAGGCTGAACGCGCCGGCGCGCCCACGCTTGCCTTTATCGACGACGATGAACTGGCCCCGCCGCATTGGCTCGGCGCCCTTCTGGCGCGGCTCGGCCGGGGCGACGCGGAGGCGGTCGTCGGCCCGACGCGGGCGATCTATGCCGAAGGGGCGCCCCGATGGATGACCCGCTTGCGCGTGCACGACACCTTGCCGGAGCTGGGGGCCGACGGCCGCCCGATTGCGGGGCACAGCTGCAACGTGATCATGGATCTGACCAGCCCGTCATTGGCCGGGCGGCGATTCGACCGCGCGCGCGGTGTGTCGGGCGGAGAGGACACCGCGTTCTTCCATGGCGCCGCGCAAGCGGGGGCCCGGTTCGCCCTGGCGCCAATTGCCCGGCTCGACGAACCCGTGACGCCCGCACGCGCAAGGCTCGACTGGTTGCTCAAGCGCCGCTACCGCATGGGGCAGACCCACGGCAGCCTCTTGCGCGAGATGGGGCGCGCGCGGGCGGTCACGCTGCCCATTGCCCTGGCAAAGGTGGCCTATTGCGGCACACTTGCGGTGCTGACAGCCCCGTTCGCCGTTCCGCGCAATGCGAACCTCCTGCGCGGGGCGCTGCATGCCGGGACGGCCGCTTCGCTCATCGGACTGCCCAGTATCCGCGTCTATGGGCGGCCGGAGGCCCGGCCATAATGCCCGGCCCGGGCCGGAGCGCGGCGTCCGTTTGGCCGCAGCGGCGGCAATCGACGAAATAAAGGTGGAGACGGCGCATGGTTTCGCAGTACGCTCGCAGCGCGCGTGGGGGCGCGTCGCCGGCCGACGGTCCCGGTCGGTGTGTCTGGGGATACAATGCGGTTACCGGTGTTCCTTGTCGGTCTGGGCGTCGTGGTTGCGGCGTCGGTGCTTGCGGGCACGGCGGCGGGCTTTGCCGCGGGAACCCTCGTTCTGTTCGTCGTCGCCGCAGTGATCGTGGCCCAGCTGGCCTATGTCGGCCTCGTGGCGGTGCTTGCGCGCGGCAAGGCCGCCGAGCGGCGTGCGCAGCAACCCGACGAGCAGGCCCAGCGCCCGGCCCGGGTCCCGCAGGGACAGGTTTCGCAAGAACACGACGCCTGACCGGCAAAGGGAACGGCGCGCGATGAGTGCCGCCGCCGGTCCTGTCGCCACGTTGATCGCGGCGTACAACGCCGCGCCGACGCTCGCGCGCGCCATCCGCTCGGCCCTGTCGCAGCCGGAAACGTCCGAGGTCATCGTGGTCGATGACGCGTCGACGGATGCGAGCCTGCAGATCGCCCGCGCCGAGGCCGCACGCGACAGCCGGGTGCGGGTGCTGGCCCAGAGCCGCAACCAGGGCCCGGCCGCGGCCCGCAACCGCGGGCTCGATGCAGCGACGGCGCCGGTTGTCGCCGTTCTCGACAGTGACGACTGGTTCCTGCCGGGTCGCTTCGCGCGCCTTCTGAGCCGTACGGATTGGGACATGATCGCAGACAACGTCCTCTTTGGCACGCCCACTGCCCTGGAGGCGGGCGCGCGTTCGCCGCAGCGCGCGGTGGGCTTTGAGGCCCTCACCGCTGAGGCCTTCGTGCGCGGCAACCTCCCCCAGGCGGGTGTCGCCCGGGGCGAGCTGGGGTTTCTGAAGCCGCTGCTGTCGCGCGGCTTCCTCGATCGTCACGGGCTGCGTTACGATCCGGCTTTGCGGCTGGGTGAGGATTACGACCTCTATGTGCGCATGCTTCTGTCGGGCGCGCGGATGACGCTGACCCGTCAGGCGGGCTATGCGGCCGTGGTGCGCAGCACTTCGCTAAGCGCCCGCCATGGCGCGGCGGAGCTTGAGACCCTGCACCGCGCCGTCAACAGGCACCTTCGCGCCCCCGGCCTGACGGCGGGAGAGGCCGAGGCGATGCAGGCTCAATCGCGACTCCTGCGGCGGAAGCGGGACCATCGCGTGTACCTCGATACCCGCCGTTCGGCAGGCACAGCGGCGGCGCTGCGCTTCGCTGTCGGCGCCTGGGCGCGCCCCGTGCCCCTCGGCCTGCAGATCCTTCGGGACAAGCTGGGCCTGAGCGTCCGCGCGGCGGACGCCCTGCCCGATGGCGGGACGCGCCTGCTGCTTCCACCGGCGGGGCAGGCTTCAGCCCGGCTGCGGCGCGACGGTTAGGGTTACGCCCTTGGGCAGCACCACACCCTCGGCGGCCTCTGCGCCAAGCGTCAGGTGCGCGCTGCGCCATTGCGGCAGAAATCCAAGTGCCTGCAGGCCATCCTTGCCATCGGCGATCACGTCGACGGAGCCGCGCGTGCCGAGCTGCGCCAAGCGACAGGCGAGCCGGTTGGGCGCCGTCGTCTCCGGGGCGGCGGGCGGTGGCAGCCGGTTGGCCGCGATGCGCTTGGCACCGTCCGGGGCCTTGATGCCCGGCAGGCGATCCGGCGCGGCCAGAACGATGGGGCTGTTGGAATCCGTGTCGGACATCCGCGACCGGCCCGTCCGTTCCCGGCGGTCGCGCAAGCTTGCATAGAGCTCTGCGGCCAGAGAGGGGTCGCGCAGCAGGGTCGCGAACGCCCGTCCGCGCTGCCTGGCCTTGATGGCCGCCACCAGGCGTTCGTAGCGCAGGGCGCGGCTCAGCCGGTCCCGGCGGCTGCTGAGGGCGGCACGCACGGCCTCGGCCTGTGGGCAAGCCGTGCGCGCCGCGCGGTCATGGGCCTGAAGCAGCGTCTCCAGCGCCGCCACCGACAAGCGGTGCGAGATGGACCCTGGGTGGCGGCGGTAGAGATACGTTGGGTCCGGCACGACATGGAACTTCGTGCCCCTCAGAAGGAGGCGAAGATACAGATCGAAATCCTCGCCGATGCGGAGGCTCTCGTCATAGCGCAAGGCCGCGAGTGCGTCGCGGCGGATCAGCGGCTTGAGATAGCCCAGCGAGGCGGGTCCCATGCCGGCCACATCGCTGCGCAGCAGATCGTCGGCGCCGATGCGGGGGGCGCCGCGCACCTTGTGGCTGGTCAGCAGGGTCTGCCCGGCCGTCGCGGGATCGCCGAACTGAACCAGATCGTCGGCGATCAGGTCCGCCCCCGTCGCCCGCGCCGCCGACAACAGGCGCGCGATGCGTTCGGGATGGATCAGATCGTCGGCATCGACGATCGCCAGCCAGTCCCCCCGGGCCGCGTCGATCGCCACGTTGCGCGCGGCGGCGGGCCCGGCATTGCGGCTCGTGGCGATGGGTGTCAGACGCGGGTCGGTCGCCGCCATCTCCTGGAGCAGGGCGCGGCTTCCGTCGGTCGAGGCATCGTCGACCACGATTACGTCGAGGACGCGATGGCTCTGCGCCAGGACCGACTCGAGGGCCGCGCCGAGAAAGCGGGCCCCGTTGTAGTTCGAGATCAGGACCGAAACGAGCGGTTCGGTCTTTCGGTCTCCCTGCCTGGTGCGGTCGGTGGGGGGTGTCGCTCGGCAGGGTCTTTCCATCGCTCCCCCTTATCCCGTCACGCCGTCTCGCCCGACCGCACGGCGGCGGGCAAGGTACGCGCAAGGATCAGCAGATCATTGGCCGTACTGAAATGCGCCACATACCAACGGTCGAAGGCCACACGCCTTCCGTACGTCGTGGTGTTGCGGCCGCTCACCTGCCAAAGGCCGGTGATGCCGGGCCGGGCCTGCACGTAGAAGCGCAGCGAGCGGCCATAGCGCCGAAGCTCGTCGTCCGGGATCGGCCGCGGGCCCACGAGGCTCATCTCGCCGCGCACCACGTTCAGCAGTTGCGGCAACTCGTCGAGGCTGAGCTTGCGCAGGACATGACCCACCGGCGTCACCCGCGGGTCGTCGCGCAGCTTGCGCTTTTCTTCCCACTCGCGGCGCGCGTCGGGATACCTGCGGAAATGCGCGGCGATCACCTCGTCGCCGTTGATGACCATGGTCCGCAGCTTCAGGCAGCGAAACGGACGATTGCGATAGCCCACGCGGGCATGGCCATAGAGCACCGGCCCGGGCGAGCTGAGGCGCACCAGCACGGCCAGCCCGATCAGCATCGGCGACAGAAGCAGCAGCAGCGCCAAGGCGATTGTCACATCGAAGGCCCGTTTGCCGCGCCCGCCGATCGGGGCATCGAGCGGGGGCAGGCCCGACCACCATCCAAGCTTCTGTGACGGGCCCGCAAGCGGGAGGACGTGGTCGGACGGGGCTGTCTCGGTCTGGACGCTCTTCATCTGAGTTCACCTTCCTTCAAGTGCGCGCGATGCACCGCGGCGGTGCCCGTGCGGGCCGGCAGATCCGACTCGCATCGGACACCCGGTCGCCGGGTGACCCGAGGAAGCTTAGAAGAATTGCTGCGCGCGCAAAGCGGGTTCGAAAAACGTGCAATCTCTTGCCGATTTGCGGCGCCGAGATGCTGTGATTCCGCGTATGGCGGCACATCCCTTGCGCGAACCGCCCATAACGGGGCGAGGTGTCGTATGCGTGTTATGCGAATCCCGATCGGGCGCACGACCCGACGGTGCGCGAGCACAGGACGAGGCCGAACACGTTGAACCGCCAGACGCGTTGTCGAACCGGAGTCTCTTGAAATGCTGAACCCAATCAAGACGTCCCCCTTTCCGAGAACACATTCCAGATCCGCTGCTTCCCCGGCCCGCCGAAGGCTCGCCCGCGGTGGGCAACCTCTTCGCAGCACACAACCTGAAGTAGAACTACCATGGGCTGTTCCGAGGCCGATCTGTCAACGAAAATGCCGCCTTGGCGCCGGTTTTGCGGTGGCGCGATGATGAATTTCGCGCCACTCCCCGCGAAGTCGATTACGGAACGTCCGCTGCGGATTCTGTTCGGCAGCGCGCACCCGTATCTGCCCCAGATGATCGGCGGCGCGCAGACGAGCACCCACCAGCTCGTCGAGCGGCTGCGCGAGCGGGGGCATCAGGTCGCCGTGCTCGCCGGCCTCACCGGAGAGGGCTGGCTGGGGGTTCAGGGGCGGATCCGCCTGAAGCTCGGGCGCAAGGGATATGTGTGCGATACCGGGCTCGGATATCCGGTGTTTCGCGCCTGGTTCGCCGAGCGCGCCGTGGCGGATGTCGTCGCCCGGTTCCGCGCGGATGTCGCGGTCTTTCAATCGCGCCTGCCGGTGCAGCTCGCCGCGGCGATAGACCGGCGCAAGGTGCGCACCTTTCTGTATCTGCGCAATGTCGAGACCAAGGACCTCGGCGGGGCGCTGGCGGATATTCCCGGCACCCGCTACATCGCGAACTCGCACTTCACCGCCCGCCGTTTCTCCGAGACGGACGGGATCGAATCCGAGGTGATCTATCCGCTGATCGCGGCGGACAGATACGCGGTGACGCCCACGCGGAAATCCGTGACCTTCATCAACCCGCATCCTGACAAGGGGGCCGATCTGGCCTTCGATCTGGCCCGCGCCTGCCCGGAGCTGCCGTTCACCTTCGTGCGCGGCTGGGGCCTGTCCGATGCGGAGGAGGCCCACCTGCAAAGGCGCCTGGCCGAGACGCCGAATGTCACGCTGTTGCCCAGCACCGACGACATGCGCAGCGTCTATGGCGACGCGCGGATCGTGCTGGCGCCGAGCCAGTGGGAGGAGGCGTTCGGCCGTGTCGTCGCCGAGGCGCAGGTCAGCGGGATCCCCGTATTGGCATCCGATATCGGGGGTCTGCCCGAGGCGGTGGGCCCCGGTGGTGTTCTGTTGCCCCCCGATGCCCCGGTGAGCGAGTGGGCCGACGCCCTGCGCGGCCTCTGGAACGACGAGGTTGCCTACGAAGCCACGGCGCGCGCGGCGCTGACCCATGCCTCCCGTCCCGATCTGATGCCGGACTACCAGATCGACCGCTTGCTGCGCACGCTCGGCGGTGCCCCGGTGGCGCGCGCGGGGCCCTGAGGGCGCCTATTGCGAGAGCTGTTGCGCGCCGGGCTCGGACGAGGCGGGCGCGGCCGCGGGGGCGGCGGGGCGCGCATCGAGCGGGGTGACGTCCATCCCGCTGCCGGATGCCGGCAGGGGCAGCGACACCTCCAGCACATCGCCGCCCAGGATCGGATCGCCGCGCCCGACCGGGAATGTGGCAACCCCGTCCGACCCGGCGCGTGTGACCTGCATCCGCGGTGTCGCATCGGCGAGGAGCCTCGCAACGCCCGTTCCGATCCGGCCCGCCTCAGAAAGCTTGGCGGCTTCGGTTTCCATGCGCACGCGCAATGCGTCGATTGCCGCGCGCTGGTCCTGCATGCCCTGAAGCAGATTGCGCCGCCGTTCGTTCGTGAGCGCAAGCCTGTCGCGGCGCGTCTCGTTCAGGCGCTGCTCGGCGGTCAGGCGCGTCGTTTCCACCTCCAGCAGGCGCACCTGCTGATCGGCGACGCGCCGCTGCAGCGTTGTTTCCGCCACCGTCGTCGCCAATCCGCGCGCGACGAGGGACGCCGTGTTCTCCAGATCCTGCTGCAACAGATCGAGCTGTTCGGTGCGCAGGGCGGCCTGCGCGTTCAGCCGCTCGATCCGCTCCACCAGCAGGGCCTCGAGCGCGTCGATCTGGGCGAGGTTGGCCTCGAAGGCGGAGCGGCGCGCGGCCATGATCGCCGCCTCCTCGCGAAGAAGCGCGGCCCCCATGGCGGAGTTGGCCAGGGCCGGCGGGGCGGTCAGCTCACCGCTCTTGGCTTCGGCCTCAAGCCGCGCCAGCGCGGCCGTGCGGCGCAGCAGCTCCAACTCGTGCACGCGGTAGCTGCCCAATGCGGTCAGCGCGTCGCGCTCGCCGCGTAACAGCGCGGCCCCGGGGCGGGCCAATCCACCGGCCACGCCGAGCGCCTGCAGAACGTTCATCCCCGCCGCGTGGGCATACTCTCCCGGCGCGCGCACATCTCCGATCACATAGATCGGGGCATCGGCGGCCAGCGTCACGCTGGCCTGAAGATCCCCGCGGAGCCCCAGCCGCGACCGCAGGCGCTCGACCAGCTGCGCCGCCAGTGCCTCGGGCGTGTGCCCGGCGGCGTCGAGGGTCCCGGCCAGCGGCACCGTCAGCGCGCCGGCCGGGCCGATCGTGAACTCTCCGCCGACACTGTCCCACGCGGTGTAGGCCTCCGCGATCGGGTCCCATTGGCCGACATGGATCACCACCGTCTGGCGCGGCGCGAGGGCGGTGTCGGTCGTGGCGAGGGACGGTGCGGAGGCACAGAGAAGCGCGAGCAGGGCGGCGGCGCACGGGAGGGCTCTAGGCATAGGTCTGACGCTCCTCGTAGCTGCCGGGGCTCATATACTTGCGGGCCGTGGGCAGGTGCGCCCCCTCGAGGACCGTCGTGACAAGCCGCGCGCGGAATGCCGGATGGTCCCGCAGGGCATCGGAGACGAACCCGGGCAGCACGCGCCCCCAGGGAACCCGCAAGACGGTTGCATCGTAGGCCCAGCTGTGGGCATCCGCGCGACGCGCACCGGCGATTGGCTGCATCGCCAGCACCACGAAGGCGTAACGCGCGCGCAACTCCTCGCCCAGCGCCTCGAAATCCGGGGCGCCGGAGGGACGCTGCGGCACGATGCTGCCCAACAGCGTTTGCAGGCTCAGCGCCTCGACCGGTGGATCGGCCGGGACGCGGTCCGGCGTATCGTCGTAGAGCACCAGCACCCGGCGGGCGCCGCCGTCGGACAGCCGCTCTCCCAACTCCATGGGCAGCGTCTCCTCTTCCGGGAGCGGCGCCGTGAGCGGCGCCAGGGCGACGATCCGCCCGCCCTCCTCCTCCTCGCCTTCGCAGGCCTGTACCAAGCGGTCCAGCGTGCGGGCCCGGGCCGCGTCCTGGCCGGATCCGGGCAGAAGGCCCGCGCATCTGACACCGACCTCGTCGCGCAGTGCCGACGCGGTGCGGACGGGCTTCGGCAAAAGCTCGCGCCCGGCGCCGATCATCACGCCGACGAAACCGCCGAGCAGCATTCCGGCCAGAAGCATGGCCTTTTTCCTTGGACTCGATGCTCCTTTCGGCACCTCGGCGGGCGACAGGATCTTGACGGCGGCAATCGGGAAGCCCTGCTGCTGCATCGTCACTTCCAGCCGCGCGAGGTAGTCCCGGTAGAGCTGGGCGTAGGTTTCGGAGATCGCCTCCAACTGCAGAAGACGCCCGCGCAGCGTCACACCGTCCGCGCTGGGCCCCGTCGTCGCCGCAAGATCGGATTGCAGCGAGTCCTCGCGGCTGCGCGCCACGGCATAGGCCACCCGCGCGGCTTCGGTGGCCTGTTCGAGCTCCACCTGGATCGCGCCGCGGACGTCTTCGATGGTGTCGGCCAGTTCGAGGGCCTGGGGGTGATCCGCACCGAACCGGTCGACGAGGCGACCGTAACGCAGACGCGCGTCCAGATAGGTTCTGCGGAACTCCTCGATGGTGCCGCGGACCGGGCCGTCGGCGAGCGGCACGCCGATGACCTCCTCGCCGCCCCTGGCCCGCGCCAGGAGCGCCTCCATGCTCTCCAGCTGCGCCTCCGCCTCCGCCGCGTTCGCTGCCGCAGCGACGAGGGCGCTCGCCAACTCCGATTGCTGCTGCTCTGTCAGGAGGCTGCCACGCGCCTCGACAAGGCCATTGGCGGCGCGGAACTCCTGCACGGCGGCGGCGGCGGCAATGCTGCGCTCCTCCATCACTCCGATGCGCGCGCGCAGCCAGGCCTCGGCGGTGCCGGCCACCTCTGTCGATGTCTGCAGCTGAAAGCTCTCATAGGCTGTGCCGTAGCCCCGCGCGATCATAGCGGCGCGTGTCGGGTCGAAGCCGGTATAGCCGATCCGAATGACCAGGCTGCGCCCGGCGCGCGACGCTGAAACGCGGTCGCGCAGGAGGCCGGCGGCCCTGTCACGGTCCGTCGTGCTCAGGTCGAACAGGGGCGCGGGCGCGGCTGCGGCAGGGCCGCCGGTGCCGGGGCTGGGGGACGGAGCGCGCGGCCCGGGCGTGAGCAGGCGTGCCAGAGGGTCGGTCAGGGCGCCGATTGCGCCCGTGACACGCTGGGTCGCGCCGACGGGGGGCGAAAGGAAATCGGCGTCCTGATCCAGCTCCAGCATGTCGACCACGCGGTAGGCCAGCGCGCGCGAATGGATGATCTCGATCTCGCTGCGGACGGCCGTGTCGGACCGCACCGCGTTCGGCAACGGAGAGATCGCGTTCAGCAGGTCCGCCCGCTCCTCATCGAGCAGCACGGTTTCGACGGCGGTGTAGCGCGGCACCGAGCCCAGGATCATCAGCACGGCTCCCAGAATGCCCACGCC
>JBCDGG010000023.1:0-39681 GCA_038757905.1 Pseudomonadota bacterium
AGATTGATCGCGGTTGTCGTCTTGCCGACGCCGCCCTTTTGGTTTGCCACACAGATCGTCTTCACCTTTGGCTCACCTCTTGTCGTCTGCTCAGATCGGTACATTCGAGAATGCGCGCCTCTGGCTCCGTTATACTGGGGTGGGACTTCAGGGTGAAGCGCCAGTGTGGGTCTGCTTGGGCGATCTCTTCTCGATAACGGGCGCCCTTTGGGAAGAGCATGACCGTATCGGCTCGGATGTGCGGTGCGGCAGCCTCGAAGAGCGCATCGAGCGGCGCGAAAGCGCGGGCAGTGATGAGGTCGGCTCCCAGGGGCGGCACGTGTTCGATACGCTCAGCGCGAATCGTGGCTGGCAAATCGAGCTCCCGGCAGGCGGTGGCAAGGAATGCCGCCTTTCGTTTGTCGGATTCGACGAGGGTAAAAGTCGTGGGCCAGTGAAGGCCTTTTGCCATGAGAGCACAAACGATTGCGGGTAAGCCGCCGCCAGACCCAACATCTAGCCAGAGCGCCGGAGGCTGCCGGACCAGGTGAAAGACTTGTGCCGAGTCCCGCATGTGCCGGGACCAGAGGTTGGGCAGCGTACGCGGGCTGATCAGGTTGACCGTTTTCGTCCAGCGTCGGAGCAGGGCGGCGAAGTGGAGAAGTCCTTGGGCTGTTTCACGTGAAACATCCAAGCTGGCGGAGATCTCATTTGGATCGTCGGGGTCCGATGCGCTCAACTCGCTCACGCGGAGAGCTTTTCCGCACGCCGGATGCAGGCCAGCAGAAGGGTCAAAGCGGCCGGTGTCATGCCTTGGATCCGCCCCGCCTGCCCAAGCGTTTCGGGCTGCGTTCTTTCCAGCTTTTCCCGAAGTTCTGTGGACAAGCCATCTATGCCTGCATAGTCGAGCGTTGCGGGGATTGCGATGGCCTCGTCCCGCGCGAGTCGCGCCGCATCCTCGACCTGACGACGTGCATAATGGGCATAAAGGGCATCGTTCGCGATCTGGGCCAAGGCACCGCGATCATGGCCGGACATCTCCGGGACAAGCGCGCACAGGACGTCCGTTGAGGCACCTGGAAGCGATAATGCTTCCTCGCCATTGCGCGCGGGCCCAGTCTCAGTCACCCGCACCCCTGCCCTGTTAAGATCGCGCGCCGTCAGACGAATCTGTCGCAGCACCGCCCGGACAGTTTCTATCTGCCCCTGCTTCCGGTCAAACGCCGCCTGACGTGCGGCGCTCACGATCCCCAGAGCGCGGCCCAACGGTGTCAGACGTTGATCTGCATTGTCCGCGCGCAGGGTCAGGCGGTACTCCGCCCGTGATGTGAACATCCGATAGGGCTCCATGACCCCTTGGGTCACGAGGTCGTCCACCATCACGCCGATGTACGAGGTGGTTCGCTCGAACACTGTCTCTTCGCGGCCTAGAGCGTCGGCCGCCGCATTGATGCCGGCCACGAGGCCTTGCGCTGCGGCTTCCTCATAGCCTGTCGATCCATTGATCTGGCCCGCGAGATACAGTCCAGCCACATCGCGCACGGAAAGCGTGCGCGTAAGCGCTCTTGGGTCAACGTAGTCGTACTCAATTGCATATCCGGGCTTGAGAATCTCTACCGATTCCAAGCCGGTAATGGTACGGACATAGCGCGCCTGCACTTCTTCGGGCAGCGAAGTGGATATCCCATTCGGATAAACCGTGAAATCGTGTACACCCTCGGGCTCGAGAAAAATCTGGTGCGAGTCCTTATCGGCGAAGCGCGTGACTTTGTCTTCGATAGAGGGGCAGTAGCGCGGGCCGACGCCCTCGATCCTTCCGCCATACATCGCGGAACGGGACAGATTCTCCCTGATAATTTCGTGGGTTGCTTCATTGGTGCGCGTGATGCCGCAAGAAACCTGTTTCGCCTGAACGCTCGTCGTCAGAGACGAAAAGAAAAACGGATCCTCGTCGCCCGGCTGGAGGTCCACGCGCGTCCAGTCGATCGTCGTCCCGTCCAGACGAGGCGGCGTGCCGGTCTTGAGGCGCCCGACCGGAAGACCGAGGCCCTGAACCCGTTCCGCCAGGCGAGAGACCCGTTCTGCCCCCAGACGCCCCCCGGGAATGGTACGGTCTCCAATGTGGATGGTGCCGTTCAGGAAGGTTCCGCTCGTCAGAATCACGGCCGAAGCACGTAGTTCGCGCCCGTTGGACAATTGAACCCCGGTGACCCGGTCCCGATCCATACAGAGGTCGACAACCTCGCCCTCTACGACGGTCAGCCCATCCTGCTCGGCGATAAACCTCTGCATTTCTGCGCGGTATAGGCTCCGGTCGGCCTGCGCGCGGGGCCCCCGGACAGCAGGGCCTTTCCTTCGGTTCAGCAGCCGAAACTGAATGCCAGCCGCGTCGGCCGCACGCCCCATCAGCCCATCGAGGGCGTCGATTTCACAAACGAGATGCCCTTTCCCAAGGCCACCAATCGCAGGATTGCAGGACATCACGCCGATGTCGCTCGTCCGAAGCGAGATCAGGGCTGTCCGGGCACCCAGGCGCGCTGCGGCGGACGCAGCCTCCGTTCCCGCATGGCCAGCGCCGATCACGACAACATCATAGTCAGGTTGTTTCACGTGAAACACTCCTACTTCCCGATGCAAAACTGCGAGAAGATCTCGCCAAGCACGTCTTCCACACCGATCCGCCCAACGACCTCATCCAACGCGCCAACGGCATGCCTCACCAGTGCACTCACAAGCTCAACGTGATCCGGCGCCGTCCGTAGCATATTGCCAGCCTCTTCCAAAGCCTCCGATGCCGACTGCAACGCGGCTGCCTGCCGGTCCGTCAGGGCCACGCCCGCAGACGCGACCCGCTCGCCCAAGACCTTGCCAATCTCTTGCACGAGGTCATCAACGCCAGCCCCCGTCAAACCAGACACCGAAAGGACACCCGACGGTTCTTCCCGCAAGTCCGCCTTGCCATTGATGAGGAGGTCGCCCGGCTTGGCGCTTACGCCATCGGGTACCTCATCCACAAACACCCGCAGATCCGCAGCCAAGGCACGTTCCATCGCTCGTTCGACACCCGCCCTCTCCACCTGATCGGTCGCATCCCGCAGACCGGCCGTATCCAGCAACGTGATGAGCTGTCCGGCAATCTCGATCCGCACCTCCAGTACATCCCGCGTCGTCCCGGCAATCTCAGAGGTCAAAGCCGCCGGACGGCCAGCCAGTCGATTGAGCAGCGTCGACTTCCCCACATTGGGGGCCCCGACAATCGCCACCTCGAAGCCCCGCGCGATTTGGCTTGCTGCGGCAACACCCTTCCGCTCCCTATCCATCTCTTCAGAAAGACGCTGCAGACGGTCCGCCAGATCTGCGGTCACCTCCTGCGGCACCTCTTCATCCGCAAAGTCCACACTCACTTCGATCACCGCCAAAGCCCGTATGAGGGCGTCCCGCCAGGCATCGGCCAGTCCACGCAGTGCGCCATCCAGCACACGAACGGCCTGTCTCCGCTGCGCTTCCGTCTCGGCGACCAGTAGCGCGCCCAGCCCCTCCACCGCGGCCAGATCCATCTTGTCATTGATCAGGGCGCGATGGGTGAACTCACCTGGCCCTGCCATCCGCGCCCTTGGCGTCGCCGCGAACTCCGTCAGGACGCGCCGAACGACGGCCTCGCTCCCGTGAAGATGAAACTCCGCGACCTTCTCGCCGGTAAAGCTCTGACCGTCGGGAAAGAGCACTACCATCCCTATGTCAATAAGCTCCTCTGAACACCATATCTTGCGTAGCGCCAGCACTCTCGGCTCTGGCAAGGGACGGCGTGTGACGGCTGAAACAAGGTCCCACGCAAGCGGACCGCTCGCGCGGAGGACACTGACACCCGCCCGGCCCGGCGCCGTGGACCGCGCGAAAATCGTGTCCATCCGCCGCGCTGCCTCAGGTGTTCATCGAGTCGAAGAAGTCGGAGTTCGTTTTGGTCTGCTTCAGTTTCGAGATCAGGAACTCGATCGCATCCGTAGTGCCCATCGGGTTCAGGATACGGCGCAGCACAAAGGTTTTCTGCAGATCGCCTTTGTCGACCAGCAGCTCCTCCTTCCGTGTCCCGGATTTCAGAATGTCCATCGCCGGGAAGACGCGCTTGTCGGCCACCTTGCGGTCCAGCACGATCTCGGAATTGCCGGTGCCCTTGAACTCTTCGAAGATCACCTCGTCCATCCGCGATCCGGTGTCGATCAGCGCGGTCGCGATAATGGTGAGCGACCCGCCCTCTTCGATGTTGCGCGCCGCACCGAAGAACCGCTTCGGTCGCTGCAGGGCATTGGCATCGACACCCCCGGTCAGAACCTTGCCGGAGGACGGCACGGTCGTGTTGTACGCCCGCCCCAACCGCGTGATGGAGTCCAGCAGGATCACCACATCCCGCTTGTGCTCCACCAGCCGCTTGGCCTTCTCGATCACCATTTCAGACACCGCCACGTGGCGCGACGCCGGCTCATCGAAGGTTGACGAAATCACCTCGCCCTTCACGGAGCGCTGCATATCGGTCACTTCTTCGGGACGCTCGTCGATCAGCAGTACGATCAGATAGCATTCCGGGTGATTGCTCTCGATCGAATGCGCAATGTTCTGCAGCAGAACCGTCTTGCCGGTCCGGGGCGGCGCCACGATCAGCGACCGCTGGCCCTTTCCGATCGGCGCGACCAGGTCGATAATCCGGGCGGAGCGGTCCTTCACCGTCGGATCCTCGAGCTCCATCTTCAGCCGCTCATCGGGATAGAGCGGCGTCAGGTTGTCGAAGGCCACCTTGTGCCGGGCCCGCTCCGGATCCTCGAAGTTGATCTGCGTGACCTTGGTCATCGCAAAGTAGCGCTCGCTCTCTCTCGGGGCCTGCAGCACCCCCTCCACGGTGTCGCCGGTGCGCAGGCCATACTGGCGCAAGGTATCGGGAGAGACATAGATGTCGTCGGGCCCGGGCAGATAGTTCGCCTCGGGCGAGCGGAGGAAGCCGAACCCGTCCTGCATCACCTCCAGGACCCCGTCGCCGGAAATCTCCCACCCGTCTTCGGCGCGCTCTTTCAGGATCGAGAACATCATCTCGCCCTTGCGCATCGTCGACGCGTTATCGATTTCCAGATCTTCGGCCATCGCCAAAAGGTCTTTCGGCGTCTGCGCCTTGAGCTCGGCGAGGGTTACGGATTGGTCCGTCATGGGGAGGGTCCTTGGATACAGATCAGCCCCGCGCAGGCGGCCGTCTCGATTCGGTCATCGGAAGCACCGGGGGAAGCCAGCAGGACAGCCAGCGGCGGTGAGGTAAGACGTGTGTGGCCCGGAGTCAAGCCGCCAGGCACGGCACCCCTGTCAGATCGGCCGCGCGATCACGGCGACGACGATGACGATGAGCAGCAGCGTCGGCACCTCGTTCATCATCCGGTAGGTCCGCCCGCTGCGTGTGTTTTCCCCGGCCACGAGATCCTTCCGGCGCAACCCGCACCAATGGTGGAACCACGTCATGGTCACCACGGCCGCACCCTTGGCATAGGGCCAGGCGGCGTACCAATCCACGATCCCGGGCGTCAGCGCCAGCGCCAGGCCGAAGATCCAGGTAGAGATCATGGCCGGGTTCATGATCAGCTTGAAGAGCTTGCGCTCCATCATCTGAAAGAGGGCATCCGTGTCCGTTCCGGGCGACGTTTGCTCCGTGTGATGAACGAACAGCCGGGGCAGGTAGAACAGCCCCGCCATCCAGGCGATCATCGAGATCACATGCAGCGACTTCGTCCAGGGGTAGGCATAGATCAGCCAATCACCGATCATGAGATCTCCCGCATCTTTCGCCTTCTCTAAAATATAAAAAGAAGAAAGATAAAGATGTGATGGTAGTTGGGCCTGTGGACGTGTGGACGCATGGTCCATCAACAGGTTTGTACGCAACGGGACAGACTATCATCATTTCTCTGAGGATAATTTTACAATTAAAATCAGTAGTTTGATATGTAAAATTTCGGCGTTTCTGTGGATAAGGCCGGGATAGATCCAGCCATCCACAGGGACGGGATGCAATCTGTTCCTTGGGATGGGCGCGGAGCATCTCCGCTCTTATCCCGACGGCTCGCGCCCTCTGGCAAAACCGTCCCAAAGCGATCACAAAGCACCCGTCGTTTCATCCCGCACTTATCCCCCGGTCTGTCCCATGGGCTCTCCTCTCCTTCTCGCATCGACCTCTGAGACGCGGGCGCGTCTGCTCCGCGCTGCAGGTGTTCTGATCGACACCATGCCGGCGCGCATCGACGAGGAGAGCGTGCGCGCGTCGCTCGGTGCCGAAGGGGTGTCGGTCCGCGATATGGCCGATGCCCTGGCCGAGGCGAAGGCGCGTCGAATCGGTCAGTCCAGGCCCGATCGTCTGGTGCTCGGATGCGATCAGACGGCGGAGGTCGACGGCGATCTGCTGACCAAACCGGACACGCCGGAAGCGGCGCGCGCCCAACTGGCGCGCCTGTCGGGCAAGCGGCACGCGCTCTACTCCGCGGCTGTGCTCTACGAGGAGGGCCGCCCGGTGTGGCGCTTTGTCGATACGGTCCGCCTCCATGCCCGCCCCCTGTCCGAACCCTTCATAGCCGCTTATGTCGAAAGGAACTGGGACAGTATCCGAACCAGCGTAGGCGGATACCGGCTTGAAGAGGAAGGCGCCCGCTTGTTCACTCGCGTCGAAGGGGATTACTTCACGGTGCTCGGGCTGCCATTGCTACCGGTTCTCGGGTATCTCGGGACAAGAGGAATTATCGACACATGACTTCGCCTATCCCGCTGGCTGGCGTGATTGGGTACCCGGCCTCACATTCCAGATCACCGCGGCTGCACGGCCATTGGCTTCGCCGGTATGGGCTGCCGGGGCACTACATCCCCCTTGAAATCACGGCGGAAGATCTGTCGACCGTTCTGGAGACCATGCCACGCATGGGCTTTGTCGGGGCGAACGTTACGATCCCGCACAAGGAAACCGTCCTGCGCATGTGCGATCTCGTGACCGATCGTGCGGCGCTGATCGGGGCCGTGAACACGCTCATCTTCCGTGAGGACGGGCGCATCCACGGCGACAACACGGATGGCTATGGGTTTCTCGCCAATTTGCGCGCCTCCGTCCCCTCGTGGCAGCCCAGGGCCGGGCCCAGTGCCGTCTTCGGGGCAGGCGGTGCCAGCCGTGCGGTGATCGTCGCGCTGCTGGAAGCTGGCGTTCCCGAGATCCGACTGTCCAACCGCAGCCGTCCCCGGGCGGAGGCGATGCGGTCGGAGTTTGGTGCCCGGATCAAGGTGGTGGATTGGGTTAAGGCGGGCGCAATGCTCGAAGGGGCCGTGACCGTCGTCAACACCACCTCGCTCGGGATGACCGGGCATCAGGATTATCAGTTCCCGCTGGATTCCCTCGAGCCCGGCGCGCTGGTGACGGATCTCGTCTATACCCCGCTGGAAACGCAGTTCCTGACAACGGCCCGCGCTGCGGGCTGTCTGACGGTCGATGGCTTGGGCATGCTGTTGCACCAGGCCGTTCCCGGGTTCGAGCGCTGGTTTGGCCAACGCCCGGATGTGGACGACGACGCGCGCGCCGCGGCCCTGCTGTGACGCGGCCGCTCCGTGTCGGTCTCACCGGGTCGATCGGGATGGGCAAGAGCACGGCGGCCCGGATGTTTGCGGAACATGGCCTGCCCGTCTGGGATGCGGATGCCGCGGTGCATCGGCTTTATGCCCCGGGCGGGGCCGGAGCCGCCGCCCTATCGTCGGTGGCTCCGAGTGCGGTCTCTGCCGACAGCGGAGTGGACCGCGCCGCACTCAAAACCCTGATCGCCGAAGATCCGGGCCTGCTCGCCCAGGTCGAGGCCGTCATTCACCCGCTTGTCGCAGAAGACAGGAACCGCTTCATCGATGCGGCCAAGGCGCGCGCGGTGATTCTCGATATTCCGCTGCTCTTCGAAACCGGCGCCGAGGCCCAGATGGATCTGACCCTCGTCGTGTCGACGGATGAGGAGCGGCAGAAAGCCCGTGTCATGGCCCGGCCGGGGATGACGGAGGCGCATTTTCACCGTATTCTGGCGAACCAGATGCCCGACGCGGAGAAGCACAAGCGCGCCGATCTGATCATTCTGTCCGATACCATGGACACGGCGCGGCGGGACGTGGCACAGGCAGTTGGTCATATAGAAACGCTTTGGAATCAAAAAGATGCGGGAAATCGTCCTTGATACCGAGACGACCGGGCTGGAGCCTGCTGAGGGCCATCGCATTGTCGAGATCGGTGGCGTTGAGCTGCTGAATCACGTGCCCACGGGCCGGACGTATCACCAATACATCAACCCCAAACGCGATATGCCGACGGAAGCGTTCAACGTCCATGGCATCAGCGAGGAGTTTCTGGCCGACAAGCCGCCCTTTGAAGAGATCGCGCAAGAGTTTCTGAGCTTCGTCGGGCGGGCGAAGCTGGTGATTCACAATGCCCCCTTCGACATGAAGTTTCTGAATGCCGAACTGCGCTGGGCGGGACTGCGCACGCTTCCGAACGACCAAGCGCTCGATACGTTGACCATGGCGCGGCGGCGGTTTCCGGGGTCGCCGGGATCGCTGGATGCCTTGTGCCGCCGGTTCGAGATCGACAACTCGCGCAGGACCTACCATGGCGCGCTGCTCGATTCAGAAATTCTCGCTGAGGTCTATCTCGAATTGATCGGCGGCCGTCAGCCGGGCCTCACCCTATCGACGGAGCCGCAAGACGCCAGCGCCGGGCCCGGCACGACCGATACGGCTTCCTGGCGTCCGGGCCCTCGTCCACGGCCACTGGAATCCAGAGTGTCGGAGGGTGAGCGCGCGGCCCATGCCGCCATGGTCGACGGCCTGGGAGAAGGGGCGCTCTGGCGCAAATACGACGCTTGAGCGTCAGGCGTCGGCGCTCTGTGCCGCACCGCTCTGTTGGGCCTGGGCGCGCTTGGTCAGCTCAGCCCGGTAGAGCTGCAGGAAGTCGATCGTTTCCAGGTTGAGCGGGGGGAACCCGCCATCGCGCGTCACATCCGACACGATGCGGCGGATGAAGGGGAACAACATGCGCGGGCATTCGATCATCAGATAGGGATGAAGCTGCTGCTCGGTCAGGTTCGTCACCTGGAAGACGCCGCCGTATTCCAGCTCCATCAGGAAGAGCGATGCGTCGTCGCTCTTGTTGCGGGAGTCGATCACGAACTTGACGATCACCTCGTAATGATCCTCGGCCGGGCGCTTCTTGGCGTCCAGGTTCACCTGCACCTTCACATCGGGCTGGATCTCGCCCTGCATCCCCTTCTGGGCCACCACGTTCTCGAACGAAAGATCGCGAATGTACTGCCCGACGACCTTCATCACGGGTTGGATGGGTTGGGCGGCAGCGCTGTTCCCGGACGGGGCTTGCGGGGCGTCGGTGGGCGTATCGGACATCGGGTCCTCCTCGAATGGGTGTCCAAGCGTTGCCCGCGGCCATATCAAAGTACGCGGACGGGTCAAACCCTTCGCGCAACTGTCCATGATTTGCTCAGTATTCGGTCCAGCCTGAAGGTTTGCGCGATTTTGCGCCACTTTGACCCGAAGCGGGGCCGTCGTTCCGGGGCGGTTCGCCCGCGGCTTTGGTCACATCCCTGTAATCCCCGTCGATGACGTCCGACGGATGGCGCGGCGCACCGGTTCGGTTGGCGTGCGTCGGCCCGCGCGCGAAGCCCGCGGTATGAACCGTGGTTTGGGAAAGGACGCGGGCACGGATCCACCGAAATGCGACCTCGCGGATCGCCGGCACCAGAAGAAGAAAGCCGACCGTGTCGGTGAAGAAGCCGGGTGTCAGCAGAAGAGCGCCGGAAAACAGGATCATAGCCCCGTGGGCCAGCGGCTCTGTCGGGTCATTCAACCTCTCGAGCGATCCCTGGATCTGGCGCAGAACGTCACGCCCCTGCCGGCGCACCAACCAGGTTCCGAGGATCGCCGTCAGCACGACAATGAGCAGAATCCACCCGAGATCGAGTACAGAGCCCAACTGAACGAAAAGCGCGATCTCGATCAGGGGAACGCCAATGAACAGGGCAAGGAGCAGCATCGTATCCTCTCGCACTTATCCGCAGACCGTTCAAATCGCGGTATCACGCCGTCGCAACCGCTCTCCTGCAGGTGGACTTGATACGGCCCCCCGCTTACATAGGTGCGGTGCGGGGGTGATGGAAGTTGTCGTTCGTTAGGACCCACCGCATACCGTACCTGCTTGCGCACCGTTGCGCTGCTCGCCAAGAGAGGATGCCATGAGCTCCGCCGTCATTCAGCTGCTGGTCCTGGCCGGCATTGCAATCTTCCTTATCCTGCGGCTGCGTTCTGTTCTTGGCAGCCGGGAGGGGTTTGAAAAGCCTCCGCTTCCGATGGGTGGCGGTGGAGACACCGCGCGCAGCCCGCGGCGCGACTTCGAGGTGATCGACGGGGGCGTCGACCGCGACATCACCGATCACGTGGACGATGGCACGGAAGCCGCCAAAGCGCTCGCCGCCATGAAGATGGCCGAGCCAGGCTTTCATGTGGGCGAGTTTCTTCAGGGTGCGCGGGGCGCTTACGAGATGATTCTCATGGCGTTCGAGCAGGGCGACATGGAGAGCGTTCAGGCGTTCATCTCCGACGACGTGTATGAAACCTTCGCAGAGGTCATCAAGGCGCGCGACGAGCAGGGCCTTTCGATCGAAGCCAGCTTCGTCGGCGTGCGCGAGGTTTCACTTACTGAGGCGACATTCGACCGCGACACGCAGACGGGCGATGTGACGGTGCGCTTCGTCGGTGAACTAACCTCGGTGGTGCGCAATGCCGAGGGTGAGATCGTCGAAGGCGACCCCAACGCCATCAAACGGCAGAAGGATGTCTGGACCTTCTCGCGCGTGATGGGCACCGGCGATCCCAACTGGCAGCTTGTCGCCACCGGCGAGTGAGGCTCCATGCCCGCGGGGGCAGCACAGGGAACAGACGCTGCTCATGGGCTGCCCAGCGCCACCCGAACCGTTCTGAGCTTCGACGACTTGTCTGACTGGCCGGCCGACGATCACGCGCGTGCACTCGATGTCTTCCGCGGCACTTTGGCCGCTCTGGAGAGCCCCGCATGGCAGGCTCTGTCGGACGCGGCGGCACGCGTCGAGGTGAGCCGGGCGCGGGCCTTCTTCGAACACTGGTTCGAACCCACGCTGATCGGCGATCCCTCCGACGCCCTCATCACCGGCTATTTCGAGCCGGAGCTGCGTGCCTCCCGCATCCGTACCACCCGGTACCCCGTGCCGCTCTACGCTCCACCCGCGGAACTCTCCGCGTCGGACCGTTGGGCTTCGCGTGCCGAGATTGAAGACCAGAACCTTCTGGCGGGCCGAGGGCTAGAGATCGCCTGGGTCGAATCCGAACTGGACCGGTTCTTCCTGCAGGTGCAGGGGTCCGGGCGCTTGCGCTTCGCGGAGGGCGGCGACCTCCGGCTGGGATATGACGGTAAGAATGGCCATCCGTATCGCTCCGTTGGCAAGGAGCTCGTCCGCCGCGGGGTTGTCCCGGAGAGCGAGATCACGGCCGATGACATTCGCCGGGTATACACGGCGGACCCGGAGGCCGGGCGGCGACTGCTCCAGCACAACCCGTCCTTCGTCTTCTTTCGGGTGCTGCCGAATCTTTCCCCGGACGAAGGGCCGCTGGGCACCCTTGGCCACCCGGTCACGGCCGGGCGCACCCTCGCCGTCGACCCCGAGTTCATCCCGCTCGGTGCGCCGGTTTGGGTCGAGACGGACGGCGCCCGCCCGATGCGCAGGCTGTTGGTTGCCCAGGACACGGGCAGCGCCATCACCGGCCCCCAGCGGGCCGACGTGTTTATCGGTACAGGAGACGCCGCGGGCGGCATCGCGGGGGCGATGCGAGATCCGGGGCGGATCATTACCCTGTTGCCCAAGGGCGCCCCGGCAAGGGTGCCCCTCTGAGATGTCGAAGCGACGCCCGGGGAGCTTGTCCGACGACGATCTCGAGATCTGGCGAAAGGTCGCGCGAACGGCCACGCCACTAGACGGGCGGCCCGCGCCATACCCTGCGCCGACGCCCGCCCAACCCCAAGCGGCCGCTGTCAACGGAGTGGGACAACCTGAGCCGCGTTCCGCGCCGTTCAGGATCGGCTCTGCGGCTACCCCGACGGACAAGGGCCACGACCTCGGGCCGACGATCGAGCGGGGGCTGGCCTCCATGCCGTTGCGCATGGACAAGAAGGCTTTCGGGCGGCTGAAACGTGGAAAACTGCGCCCGGAACGCAAGCTCGACCTGCACGGGATGACGTTGGCCCAGGCGCATCCCGAGCTGATCCGCTTCATACGAAGCGCCCATGCGGACGGATGCCGCCTCGTCATCGTGGTGACCGGAAAGGGACGGTCCGGGCGAGATGAGGGCGGCCCGATTCCAACCCCCCGCGGCGTGCTGCGCCAACAGGTGCCCGGCTGGTTGCATGCCCCGGCTCTACGGCCCTTCATTCTGCAGGTGACGGATGCCCATGTGCGCCACGGCGGTACGGGCGCGTACTACGTCTACCTCGCCCGCGGATAGCTCAGCGCGCGGGCGGCGCGGGCCGTGGCAAACGCGGTGAGCGCGGACGCCGCCGCAAACCACCCGGCAATCCCGATCAACTGCGTGTCGAACGAGACCCCACGATCGATCAGCACACCGGTGAGGATCGGCCCGATGGCGGTGCCGAACACCATGACCGCCGCCGCCATGGCCTTGACCGCTCCGATGTGCTGCGTGCCGTAGAACTCTGCCCAGAACGCCGCCGACAGGGTGTGATTGGCGCCGACCGTCAGCGCCATCATCGCCATGCCCAGCGCAACCCCCGCCGCGCCACCGTCCACCGCCAGAATGGCGAAGGCCGCGACCATCGGAAGCTGGCACAGCGGCATCAGGGGCGCGGTTCCGTAGCGGTCGATCAGAAAGCCGGACAGCAGCATCATCGCGATGGCGCCGGCGGTATAGAGCGGGAACAGCGAGACAAGCGTCAGGTGGCTGAGGGCCTTCGTCTCGGCGAAGTGGACCTGATGGAAGAAGAACGCCGTCGAGAAGGCGGCGGGCCCGATGACGAAGGGCACCATCGCCCAGAACAGCCAGTGCCGCAAAACCTCGGTGCGGGACCAATGGCGCGCCTCCATTCCGGCCGAGAACGCCCCCGAAGCGGCCGCGCTGGGCGTACGTTCCATCGACAGGAGGCGTCCGAGAACGGGAATCGCCAGAAGCACCAAGAGGGCGGCCAGCACCCACAGCCATTGCCAGGCGACGAGTGCCATGAGGGCGACGAACGCCACCGGAAGAACCGCCTCGCCAATCGCGAAGCCGAGCGACGCCACCGACAGCGCCCTGCCCCGCGTGGCGACGAACCAGCGGGCCATGGCCACGGTGGCAATGTGGCTCGCCATCCCCTGGCCGAAGAAGCGCAGCGCGAAGATCAGCGGCACAAGCACCCAGGCCGTCGGAGCCAACGCCATGCCGAGACAGGCCAGCGCCAGCGCCGGCAGGACCACGAGGCACAGGCTGCGCACCCGCATGACGTCGGTCAACTGGCCGGCCCAGAGCATGACCAGGGCGGACATGAACGTACCGGCGGCGTAAAGCGTGCCCCACGCCCCGTGCGACAGGCCGAAGGCGGCCCGGATCTCGCCGGAGAAGATGGAGATGAAGAAGGTCTGACCGAAGGATGACAGAAAGGTCAGCAGCGCGCCCGCGCTGAGAAACGCGGCATTCTCTCGAATGAAGTCCAGCGATCGGGGAGAAGCACGCACCGTCATGGGCCCATGCGCCTCCTCCGGTCGAGAAGTGTCAAGCGTCGTCAGACGCTGTGGTACGGGATCCAGCCCGTCGGCATACGGAGGAGGGTCCCCCTGGCTGCGCGCAAACGCCCGGTCAGAGCACGTATCGGCTGAGGTCGCTGGACTTCGCTAGCTCGCCGAGGTTGCTCTCCACCAGGGCGGCGTCGATCTTCACCATCTCGCCGGCGCGGTCGGGCGCGGTGAACGACAGTTCCTCGAACACCCGTTCCATCACCGTATAGAGCCGCCGTGCGCCGATATTCTCGACCGATGCGTTCACCTCGGCCGCGATTCGTGCAAGCGCCGCGATCCCGTCATCCGTGAACTCCACGGTAACCTCCTCGGTGCCCATGAGCGCGGTGTACTGGCGGGTCAGCGCGTTGTCCGTCTCGGTCAGGATGCGCACGAAATCCTCTTCCGTCAGGGCCCGCAGCTCCACCCGGATCGGCAGACGCCCCTGAAGTTCCGGCAGCAGATCCGAGGGTTTGGCGATGTGAAACGCCCCCGATGCGATGAACAGGATATGGTCGGTCTTGACCGGCCCGTGCTTGGTGCTGACGGTCGTGCCTTCGATCAGCGGCAAGAGATCGCGCTGCACCCCTTCGCGGCTGACCTCTCCGCCCCGCGCGTCGGATCGGGTGGCGACCTTGTCGATCTCGTCGAGGAAGACGATACCGTTCTGCTCCACCGCGGTCAGCGCCGCCGTCTTGACCTGCTCATCGTCCAAAAGCTTGTCCGCCTCCTCGGCGATCAGCACCTCATAGCTGTCGGCCACGCGCATCTTCTTGCGCGTCGTGCGCCCGCCGAAGGCCTTGCCGAAGATGTCGCCCAGGTTCATACCCCCCATTCCGGCGCCGGGCTGCCCCGGGATCTCGAGCATCGGCATCTGGGGGGGCGCGTCGGCCACCTCCAGCTCGACCTCGTAATCGTCCAACTCGCCGCGCTTGAGCTTCCCGCGGAACATTTCGCGGGTCTGTTCGCGCGCATCGGTCCCGGCGATGGCTTCGATCACGCGGTCCTCGGCCTGGGCGTGGGCGCGGGCTTTCACATCCTCGCGCATATGCTCGCGTGTCATGGCGATCGCGCTGTCCATCAGATCGCGGATAATCTGCTCGACGTCGCGGCCGACATAGCCCACCTCGGTGAACTTCGTCGCTTCGACCTTGATGAAGGGCGCCCGCGCGAGCTTGGCCAGGCGGCGCGAGATCTCGGTCTTGCCGACGCCGGTCGGCCCGATCATCAGGATGTTCTTGGGATACACCTCTTCGCGCAGGTCGTCGGTCAGTTGGCGCCGCCGCCAGCGGGAGCGGAGCGCCACCGCGACAGCACGCTTGGCATCCTTCTGGCCGATGATGAAACGGTCCAGCTCCGAGACGATCTCGCGCGGGGTCAGGTCTGTCATGGCGTTGCGCCTTTATCGAGGAGGGTCCAGGGGGGCAGGCGCGTCTTGCCGGGGAACATGGGCAGCCCCTGCATCAGGGCGCTCCGGAGGCGTTCCCAGAACGCGCCGAGGAGCACCAGGCCGAAGCCCAGAAGCAGGACCGCGAAGGTGGCGTTTCCTTCCAGGACGACGAACGACAGCGCCACGACGTAACCGACCCCGGCCACCAGGAAGGACCGCCGGTCGATCACCACGGCAAAGAGCGCCATCAGCGCCAGAAACACGGCCAGGATCAGCTGCGCCACCGGGCTGCCATCGGTGAAAAGCGTCAGGGCCACGGTGTTCACGATGGCGGGCGCGGCGATGACATGCAGCCAGAACCCTGTCTGCGCGCGCCGCGTCACGCGGTGCGGATCCGACATGTCGAAGCCGAGCGCCACGGCGAGGCCGAGCGCGCCCAGAACGATGGTCAGCCAGGCAAAGGGCCCATCGGCGCTAAGCAGAAAGATCTCGCGCGGCTCCGGCACCGCGGCGCCGGTCAGAACCAGGGCGGCGCCCGCCGTGGCGAACACGCCCAGCGCCACGAGCGCCATCGAAAACGGAATGCGGAACGCCGCATACCAGCCGAGCAGCGCAAAGGTCGCCACCGCGCCCGTGGCGACCGCACGCTCCTGAAAGTTCAGCCCGAACTGCCAGCTGAGGCTCGATCCGAGCTGAAGCGCCGCCAGACCGAACATCACGGTCAACGCGATGGAGGGCGCCACCATGCGCCGCTTCAGGGTGAAGTACACGGCCAGACCGGCCGAGACGGCCATGGTGATCCCGGCGTAGAAGGCGAAGCTGGCCGAGAGCGGCGCCAGCGTGGCGAGCGTCGTTGCGCCGGTGATGCCGATCCAGCCCGCATAGAGGATGACCAGCCCGACGACGATGAAGATCTCGTTGAACCCGCGAAAGAGCTCGAACGGTTCGTCCAGCCCGCCGGTACGGTCCCGCACGCCCTGGCGTTCCTCCGACAGCGCCAGGACAGAGGCCGCCTGCGCCTCAGAGATCATGCCGGCGGCGACCGCGGCGCGCAGATCGTCGCGCGACAGGCTCATGCCGCGATCCGTTCCACGGTCAGGTTGCCATTCGTGTAGACGCAGATGTCGGATGCGATGGCCATGGCGCGCCGCGCGACGTCTTCGGCCGACAGCTCCGTCTCCATGAGGCCGCGGGCGGCGGCCAGCGCGAAGTTCCCGCCCGAGCCGATCGCGGCCACGTCGTGTTCAGGCTCCAGCACATCGCCCGCCCCGGTGACGACCAGCAGATGCGCGCCGTCCGTGACGATGAGCATTGCCTCCAGCTTTTGCAGATACTTGTCGGTCCGCCAGTCCTTGGCGAGTTCCACGCAGGCCCGCTGAAGCTGGCCCGGCGTCGCTTCCAGCTTGGCTTCGAGGCGCTCAAGCAGGGTGAAGGCGTCGGCGGTCGACCCGGCAAAGCCTGCGACCACGTCCCTTCCGCCCGGCGACAGGCGGCGCACCTTGCGCGCTGTGCCCTTGATCACCGTTTGGCCGAGGCTGACCTGCCCGTCGCCGGCCACGACGACTTCGCCGCCCCGCCGTACCCCGATGATTGTCGTCCCGTGCCAGCCGGGAAACTCGCTTTGTGCCATGCAACCCTCCGTCTTCCGCTATATGGACCGCCCCCCAGGGGCGCACAACCGGCCCGGCCATCGCGCGGCGCCCTCTGCGGTGCAGCCCGCTGCGTCCGGCCAAAGCCCCGCCATCGCGGGCCACGGAACGAAAAAGGGGCGCCGGAGCGCCCCGTTAGCCAGCAATCGAACCGGCTCAGATCGCGCCTTCGATCCAGCTTTGCAGGGCGGCTTTCGGTGCGGCGCCCGTCTTGTTCGAAACGACCTGCCCGTCCTTGAACAGAAACAGCGCCGGGATCCCGCGCACGTTCAGCGACGAGGCGACCTGCATGTTCTCGTCCACATTCACCTTCACAACCTTCACCTTGCCCGCCATCTCCTCGGAGATTTCTTCGAGCGCCGGGCCGATCTGCTTGCACGGCCCGCACCACTCGGCCCAGAAGTCCACCACGACGGGAATGTCGGACTTCGTGACTTCGGTATCGAAGGTGTCGTCGGTTACGGAATGCGTCGGCATCTTAGCCTCCTTGGGCAATCTCTGGCGTTGGCGTCGGAACGTATGAACGCGGTCGCACGGCGTCAAGCATCGCTGCCGGTCACCTCCTCGTGCGCTCGCGCGAGCGCCGCTTGCAGCAGATGGTCCGGCAGCGGCATCAGCGTGGCGTCCCGCGTCCACAGGATGGCCGTTTCAACGCGCCGGTCCGGAAACGTCTGGCTGAGCGCGGCGCGATAGGCGCCCATCTGGCGCAGGATTCCCTCCGGCACAGTCTCCGGGGTGTCGGGCCGGGTGGCATTGGTCTTGAAGTCGACCGCCAGCACACACTCCTGCGACAGGATCAGCCGGTCGACGCTGCCGTGTAGGCGGACCCCGCCCAGTTCGGGAAGCGCTGCGGTGATGGCGGCCTCCGCGATGGCGCCGGGCCCGAACAGATGGGCGAGCGCCGGCGCATCGAGCACGCGCAATGCCTCCTGCAGCTCATCCGGCGGACAGGCCTCGGGCGCAAAGAGGCGTTGGGCCAGGGGCGCGCGCGCGGCGGGCGGCGCGGCGGCGAGATGCTCCAAGAGAAGGTGCACGCGCGTCCCGCGCGCCTTCGCCGCCGCCTGCGACAGGCCTCCTTCCCCGGGCAGCGCCTTCTCACCGCCCAGCTCGGAAGGGGCCAGCGTGCGCGGCGGCCTGTCGGGCGGAGGCACCGGAACCGTGGCCCAGCCGGGCAGAGGATCGGCCCGATCCACGGCCCGGGGTTCGGGGCCGGAGGCGCGCGCCGCTGGCCAATCGGCGCTTTGCAGGATCAGCCCGCCAGTCTCGGTGAGGGATGCGCCCGCGCGGTTCAACCCCGCCTCGACCTGGCCATACCAGCTGAGCGAAGGATCGCTACCAAGCGCGCCGGCGGCGGCAACCACCAGCCATTGCTCGGCCCGCGTCATCGCAACGTAGAGCAGCCGCCTGGCCTCGGCCCGCCGCCGCGCGATGGCGGCATCGCGCAGGCGCGCCAGCTTGTCGGGGGCCTCGTCCCTACGCACGGACCAGAGCGGTGTACCGTCCTCGTCGCTCAGCAGCTTCTCGGTGAACTGACCGGTGCGCCGCTGCTCCGCGGTGTCGGGGAGGATGACGATCGGCGCTTCGAGCCCCTTCGCCCCATGCACCGTCATCACCCGCAGCTTCGATCCGCGCCCCTCGGCCTGCCGCTTGATCTGCGTCATGCGCGCCTGCTGCGCGGCCAGAAACGCAGTCAGGCTCGGCACCTCCGTTCGTTCGTGGGCAAGCGCCGACGACAGGAGCGCGTCGATCCCGTCGGTGGCTTCGTGGCCCAGCCGCGCCACCAGACGTCGCCGCCCGTCGTGGTTTGTCAAGATGCGCTCGATCAGCTCGTAGGGGCGCAGGTATTCGGACGCATCCCGCAGGTCTGACAGCATGCCGTGGGTTTCCGGAAACTCCGCCGCCCGGGCGCGCAGGCTGGCCCAGAGGTGCCGCTCGGCCCGGCCCTGTGCGAGATCGTAAAGCTCCGCCTCCGTCCAGCCGCACAAGGGCGAGCGCAGAACGGTGGCGAGCGAAAGCGAATCCTCCGGCAGATCGAGGAAGGCCAGAAGCGCGGTGATGTCCTTCACGGCAAGCTCTTCGGCCAGTTTCAGGACATCCGCGCCCGCGACATCCAGCCCCACGGATTTGCAGGCCCGGATCACCTCGTGAAAGATCGTGCCGCGGCTCTGAACCAGGATCAGGATATCGCCGGCAGTGACGCGCCTAGGGGTGCCGTCCGACGCTGTAAGCTGGCCCGTCTGCACCATGGTTCGGGCGGCTTGGGCGACCTTTGCGGCCAGCAGGGCGTGGTGGTGTTCGGGATTGGTCCGGTCCACTGGATCGTACCATGCGCCGTCCGCCGTGCCGTCCTGCCGTTCGATGATGGGCCAAAGCTCCACCCGGCCGGGCAGATCGGCCTTGAACGCCCGATGCAGGACCGTCTCGCCGAGCCCGTCGCGATTGTCGGGTGGAAACGTCTCGTCGACCGTCCGCAGGATCTCGGGCGCGGAACGGAACGAGTATTCGAGCTCCAGCGGAATCAGGCCGACGCCGATCTGATCGAGCCGGGCCGCAAAGCCATCCTGCATGCGCAGGAAGTTGTCGGGGTCGGCCCCCTGGAACGAGTAAATGGATTGCTTGACGTCGCCGACGACGAAGAGCGTGCGCGCTCCGGGGTCCCGCCTGCCCTCCCCTGCCGTGAACTCTCGCGTAAGCAGATCGATCACGCGCCACTGCGCGGGGCTTGTGTCCTGGGCCTCGTCGACGAGGACATGCTCGATACCGCCGTCCAGGCGAAACAGAACCCAGTCTGCGACACCGGGGGTGCGCAGCAGCTCGTCCGTCCGCTCGATCAGATCGTCGAAGTCGAGCAGAGCCCGCTCGGCCTTGGCGGCCTTGTAGGCTGGAAGGAAGGCGGCGGCGAACCGGTGTACAACCTGCGTGGCGCGGGCCGCGCCGAGGTTGCGCACCTGCTCGACCGTCTCGAGCAGGCTCACGGCCGCGGCATCGAGGAGGGCGGCGCTTGGCCCGAGCGCCCGGCGTGCGGCCGCCGTCGGGGTGTTGGCGCGCACGCGCGACCGGTCCGCCACCAGAAGGCCGGCGGAGAGCGCGTGAAACCGCGCCTCTGGCGTGGGCGCGCGGGCCGCGGCGTGCAGATGGGCGGCGAGCTTGTCCATCGTCGACGATAGCCCGCCGATCGCCTCGGCCATGTCCGCGCAGGTGGCCGGATCGATCCCCTGTAGCGCGGCGTCGCACAGCGCGGCTTCGGTTTCGTCGCCGGTCAGCTCGAAACGCCGCGCGGTCGCCCGCCAATCGGGCTGGGCCGGAAACGCCTGGCGGTGCCGCTGGAGCGCGGCGCAGAGCGGGGCGAAGTCTTCATCGGGCACCAGCGCGGCCATGTCGGCGAACACGTCCGGATCGCGCTCGGCAAGATCGCTCAGTACGGCGCGCTGCAGCTTGTCGGCCGCGGCGTCGTCCATCTCCCGGAAGCCTGGGCTTAACCCGGCCTCCACCGGAAACCGGCGGAGGATGGAGGCGCAGAAGGAGTGGATCGTCTGGATCTTGAGGCCGCCCGGCGTCTCGATGGCGCGCGCGAACAGGCGGCGGGCCCTCGACAGCGTGCTTGCCGCCTCGGCAGACCCGACACCAAGGACAGACAGCGTCTGGCGCAGCTCGGCGTCATCGGCCATCGACCAGTGCCCGAGCCTCGAAAACAGGCGGTTCTGCATCTCGCTCGCCGCCGCCTTCGTGTAGGTCAGGCAGAGCACCCGCTGGGGATGCGCGCCGTCCAGGAGCAGCCGCGCCACGCGATCCGTCAGCACGCGGGTCTTGCCGGAACCGGCATTCGCCGAAACCCAGGTCGAGGCACTGGGATCGGCCGCTTCGGCCTGGCGTTCGGTGGCGGCGTCGCGCTGCGGGCCGGTCATGGGCGCGGCCCCACGTCCTGGGGCTCCGGCTCGTCCGCAAGGCCCCATTCGCCGTGGCGGGACAGATGGTCGAAATCGCCGTCGAACCGGGTCGTCTCGGCGGCGCGCTGGGCGGTGTATCCCTGGGCGCGCGTTTGATAGCGCGCGATCAGGCGGCGCAACCCGTCGAGCGCTGCGTCGGGCAGATCGGCGCCGTCCCGGTCGGTCATCGGGATCTCCCGATCCTCGCCGGTGACGCCGAGCGAGATATAGGTCATCTCGCGCACCGGCGCCGCCGGAAGCCCGGGAAAGGCCCCGCGCGACGCCATCGCCGCTTCCAGCGGCAACTGCTTGTCGAACGCCTGCACCTGTCTCGCGGTCGGCGGCGTTCCTGACTTGTAGTCCCGGATCGCATAGGTCCCGTCTGACAGAAGGTCGATCCTGTCCGGCTTGGCGCGGAGCGTGAAGTCCGGCGTGCCGAGAGCCAGGGCCCCGCGCCGCTCCTCAAGGACGGGGCGCCCTCGTGCGAGCCTTTGGCCCTCGTCGGCGACGATCCGGTCGGCCGCCTGCATCAGCCGCGCCCGCCACAGTGCGCGGATCGCGGCATCGGCACTGAGCCGTCCCAGATGCGCGTCGGCGGCACGCGCCAGGGCGAGGCGCGCGGCGTCCGGATCGCGCTGCCAGTCCGCATGCGTGGACAGGAAGGCCTCCATCACTTCGTGCAGCGCCGTGCCCCGCTCGCGCGCATCCGCCGCCGGGATCAGCGGGGAAAGCTTGCGCAGACCCAGGATGTACTGGGCATAGATGGCGTAGGGATCGCGAATGAGGGTTGTGACGCGAGTCACGAACAGCTCCCGCGGGCGCACCTCGACGGGCGGGCGGGGCGAGGGGCGCGGCGCGGGCGCCACCGGTGTCTCGGGCTGCTCCAGCGCCTCGGCGCGTTGACGATACCGCGCGCCCCGCGCTTCCATCGCCTCAAGCGCCGCCTCCCCCTCGGGCCCGAGGCCACTGAGCAGGTTCGTCAGCCGGTTCAGCCAACGCGACGGCACGGTCTCTGCCTCGGCGTCGCGCACGGCCCGGGTCAGCAGAACCTCCGGCGCGGCGATGGCCTGCTGAAAGTCATGCGCGGCGAGGCCGATACGGCGTTCGGGCAGCAGCAGCCCCGCATCATGGCGCATGGCCCGGTTCATCCACGGATCCGGCGGCGGCAGGTCCGGCCAGGTGCCGTCGTTGAGGCCGGACAGAATGGCAAGGTCGACGCCCCCCGCTCGCGCCTCCAGCGTGCCCCAGATCATCACGTCGGGATGCGGGCGGCGCGGATCGGTCACCGCCAGGCGCCCCAGATACCCATTGAGCAGGGTGGCGTAGGCATGGGGCGCGATCTCACCACTATGCGCAGGCGCGGCGTTGGCCAGGGCCTGCATTGCTTCCAGCGCGGCGCGCCCGGCGATCTCCTCCCACAGGCCGCCGGAGCCGGCGCCGCCGGGGCCCCGCGCAACCTCCTCCGTCAGGGCCATATGGGCCGAGATGCGTGCGACCAGGCTGGTGCCGCCCTTGGGCTCCAAGAGGCGCGCCACCCACTCCGCCCAGGCGGCGTATCGCCCATCCCGATCCGCCCCGAACGCCAGAAGCACCGCGGGCGACGGGCGGGCCACGGCTGCCCCCCGCAGATCAAGCTCCAACTCGCGCGTCGCCAACAGATGCACGCCGCGATCGCCCGCGGTGGCCGTCAGGGGATGCTTCAGGATCGCAAGAAGCTCCGACAATGTGGCGGGTTCCGCGATGAGCGAGGCTGTCAGCCGCAGAAGCCGGCCAGGCGGTGTCTGATGCAGGGGCACGCCGCCGCTGTCGTCGGGTTCGATGCCCCAGCGGGCCAGCGCGCTCGCCACCTGGCGTGTCAATTCGCGGTCCGGCGTGATCAGCGCGGCCCGGTGACCGGTCTCAACCGCCTCGCGCAGGCGCAACGCGACGGCGTTCGCCTCCAGCCGCGGGCTCGGCGCGTTCAGTAGGGAGAGGCGGGCCGTGGTCTCCGCCAGCGGCGGAAGCCCGGCCGCCGCCGCGCGCCAGCGATCCGTGACGGGCGCCGGGCAGAGCGCGAGGCCCACAAGCCGGTTCCGGGCCGGGTCCGGCGCGGCGGTGTCCTCGTTCCACGGCTTGATGGCGGAGGGCTCGATACCAAGATCGCGCATGAGCACGCGGTAGCGGTATTGCGGATGATCTTCCGAGCCGAGCGGATCGTCGAGCGCCATCCAGTGATCCGGCGGCATGTCGAAGTCGAACCCGGGCAGAACGACAGCCCCGGCGGGCAGCCGCGCAATGGCGCCCATCAGCGCCCGCGTCGCTCCCCGCGATCCGGTCGACCCGGCGAGGATCACCGGATCCGTCGTGGGCGTGTCGGCCCATTGCCCCACGAGCGCGTCGGCCAGCTGCCGCCGCTGCACCTCCGCGCCCGGAAGCCGGGGATCGGTTTCGGCGATGTAGTCGTAGGCTGCGGCCACGATGGCGCGGCTTCGTTGCCAATGGCTGGCATGTCCGGCGACATCGACATGGTCGAGCGCGTCGATCCCCCGCCCTTCGCCGCTGAGTTCGTCCATCAGGTCGGTGAGGCTCTCGGCCAGATCGAAGATCGCAGATTTCGGCGCAAGGTCGCTCTGGCGGTCGGTCAGCGTGTCGAGCAACTGCGCGAGGTGGAGGACGAGCTCGAGCCGTGGCATTGCCGGGGGGATGTCGGCGCCCGGTGCAAGCGGCGCGAGATCCGACACCGGAAGGATGCGCGGAACGAGCCGTGCGGGGCCGCAGTCGAACGCCGCTTGCATCTGCCGGGCCATCCGGCCGGAGTTGACCAGCAGCGTCATGCGCCCCCAGGTCTCCGGCGGCTGCGTGGCGTAGCGCGCCTCCAACCCGTCCAGGACGGCGGCGGCAAAGTCGACCCCCGCCGGCACACCGTATAGGTTGGGGCGGCTCACGCGCCGGCGCCCGCAAGCATCGCTTCGGCTTCGGCGATGCCGCCGGGGTGCCCGACATCGCACCACCCGCCGGGATGAACCGTGCCAAAGAGCTTCCCCGCCGCGCCGATCTCGTCCCAGATCTCGTTGAGCGAGAAGGGGCCGGGCGGGTGCCGGGCGACGCCCTCGGTCCGGAGGATCTGGGCGCCGGTATAGACCAATGGGCCGGTCCGCTGCAGGCGCCCTTCTCCATCCGTGCTGAAATCACCCGGCCCCAGCCGCCCGCGGGCGCGTTCACGCGGCACGAGCAGAAGGAGCGCGTCCATGCGTCCGCCGTCCCAGGCGGCGGCGAGGGTCGTCAGGGGGTTCGGCCCCGTCCAGACGGCGTCCGAGTTCAGCGTGAAGACCGGGCTTTCCGCCAGCAGGGGCAACGCCTGACGCAGACCGCCGCCCGTGTCGAGGAGGTCTGGCACTTCGCGGGACACTGAGATCCCGTGGCGCCCCGCGAGCGCGTCGGCGATCTGACCGGCGAGGTAATGGGTGTTGACGACACGGGTTCCCACGCCCGCTTCGTCCGCCACGTCCAGCGCATGGTCCAGAAGGGTTTGGCCTGCGACCTCGATCAACGGTTTGGGGCGCGTGGCGGTCAGGGCGCCCATCCGCGTCCCGAGGCCGGCGGCAAAGAGCATCACGGCGTCCGGCATGAGCCTGCCTGCGCGCGCAAACGGTCGAGCACCGGCGCTCTCGGGGCTGGAAGAAGGCCGTCGACCAGCTCCCGGAGGGGCGCGCAGACCGGATGCGAAAGGTCGCGGACCAGATTGTCCCAGACCCGCGGGATAAGATCGACATATCCGGTTTTGCCATCGCGCAGCGACAGGCGCGCGAAGACGCCGAGGATGCGGAGGTTGCGCTGGGCACTCAGCACCGCGCAGGCGGCGCCGAACCGCTCCGGATCCTGGCCCGTGGTCGCGGTGTAGCGCTCCATCATCTCTGCGCGGAGCGGCAGAGGGACATCGCGGCGCGCATCCGCAAGCAACGACACCAGATCGTAACCCGGATGGCCCCGGCCGGCATCCTGAAAGTCGAGCAGGCCCACCCGGGCATGGCCTGCGCGATCGGGCAGCCAGAGAAGGTTCTCGGCATGAAAATCGCGCAGGGCGAGGGCGGTCGTGTCGCGGGCATGGGCGAGCAGAAGGCCCCGTGTCGCTTCGGTCAAAGACAGGGTGGCGCCTTCGTCATGCGGCTTGGCCGTCGCCACGGGAGCGTACCAGGTGGCCGCCAGCGCGGCGAGCGGGGCCATTTCATCCGGCCCGTAGGCGGGGAGGTCGGGCGGGGGCTCCTGACGATGCAGCGTGGCGAGCAGGTCCACGGCGGCCTCGTAGAGCGTGTGCTCGATGGCGGGCGTCCGGTCGATGAGCCGCGCGAAGAGATCGTCCCCGAGATCTTCCAGAAGCAGAAGGCCGTGACCAGCGTCCTCTGCAAGGATCGCGGGCGGCGACAGCCCCCGCTCCGCCAGATGATGCGCGAGGGTGACGAAGGGGCGAACTTCCTCACCAATCGCGGGATCGGCATCCATGAGCACCGCCGCGCCGCGCGTCGGGTGCCGCAGGCGCTTGTACCGCCGGGCGGAGGCATCCCCGGCCAGCCGCGCACGGGTCGCGCCGGCCCATCCGGCCGTTTCGAGGAACGCCGAGATCGCCGCGGCTCGCGCGTCCGGTTGCGGATCTGTCGGCCGCGCGTGGGTCATCTGGGGCGGGTCATGGGGCGGGGGCGGGTCTGGGGTGTGGCTCTCCTCCAGGAGCGGTCTGAGGCGGGCGACGACATCTGGAGCGTCTGCCGAAAGGCGCGCGCGTCTGCCGTCCCCGTCGATCTGCAGGCCCAGGTGAACAACGGGGTCCGGCGGGTCGGTGCCCAGTCGGTCGGGCCATTCGATGAGGGTCAGCGCGCGCCCCAGAGCGTCGTCCAGGCCGAGTTCGGCAAGCTCGGACGTGTCGCCCAGGCGATAGAGATCGGCATGGAGGATCTCGCCGGGTCCGGTCGCGTAGCTCTGCACCAATGTGTACGTTGGCGAGGGCACGTCGGGCACCGGCGCCCCGCTGGCCTGCACCACCGATTGGATCAGGGCGCGGGCGAGGTGGCTCTTTCCGGCGCCGATGGGCCCGGACAGCAACAGGGTATCTCCCATCCGCAGGCAGCGGCCCAGTCCACGCCCGAGCCTTGCAGTGGCCTCGGCGTCCGCCAGGGCCAGTGTGGCAGAGAAGGGGGAGGGGCTGCGATTGGACACGGGCCGGACACTACCGCGCCCGGCGGATGCTGCAAGGTCTGGCGGACGCTTCGGAGGTGGTCCCATGGGGCTCGGCCGACGCCGTGTCGTGCACGCGGGTGCGCCTTCGGGCCAAACTTGCGCCTACGCGCCCCGGGCCGGCCGGGATTGCGCGAGCTGGCCGCCGGTCACGGCCGGCGCTGCGGCGGCGGGGGGCTGCCCGCCGTCGAGGTCCGCCGAAGCTGGGGCCTGATCCGATGCGCCGGCGTCTTCGATCCGGGCCGGGCCGGGCCGGGCTTCCGCAGACGGGTCGCGGAACCCCACGAGCAGCGCATTGCCGGGGAGCGGGAGAAGGCGCGCCTGCAGGCCCCGTCCGTCCGTCCGGCGCACCTCGCCGCTCCACTGGACGCGGCCGGTGCTCTCGGTGGGGTTGAGACGCAACTCCGCCCAGAGCGGCGAGGGCTGGCTGGCCTCCTCCCATGTCCTGGAGACCTCCCGCAGCGTGAGCGGGCGCAAGGAGGTGTCCGGCGCGGTGTCCCAAAGGGCGTCATAGGCGGCGTTGGTGAGCACCAGATCCCGGGACTCCGAGAAAACGGCGATCGCCTCGTCGAAGCTGTCCACGACGGCCTGGCCCAACTCCAGCTCGGACCGGAACCGGCGCGTCAGCGACACCTCGGAGGTGATATCCTGGATCAGGAACGCCACGGCCCCGTCGGGGTGCGGCCGCCCGGTCACGCGGAGCGTCGTACCGTCGGGGAGGGACCACGATTCGATATGCGTTCCGTGGGAGGAGGATTGCTCCAGATCGGAGATCCTGCGCTTCCAATCCCGGTAATCCTTGGGTTCGGGCATGCGCCGGGCTTCGCGCAGCTGATCGAGAAAGTCGAACAGGGTGGGCCGCCGGCTGAGGAACAGGGGCTGCAGTCGCGTCAGATCCGTCAGCGCCGGGTTGAACATGGCCAACCTGCGATCGCGGTCGAACACCGCAAGCCCAATCGGAAGATGCGCGAAGGTCTTGGTGAGGGTTTGCACGAATTCGTGCAGCTGGTCCTGCGCTTTCACGAGATCGTCGGCCGGCAGCGCAAAGATCAGCTGCGCGTCGCGCGTCGCCGTCCGATGGGTCAGGAACCGGGAGGCGGTGACGGCCAGCGGGCCGGCCTCCTTCGGGCAGGGCAGTTCGAGCATCGCAGGGCCATCTGTCGGCTCGTTTCCGGCGCGCCAGGGGGCCTCCGGAAAGAGCTGTGGCAGCGGCCAGGACAACGTCTCGCTTTCGGGATTGGCGGCCAGGGCGCGCTCGATATAGGCGGTGTTGGCCCAGCGCACCGCACCTGCCGCATCCTCTTTCCAGACCAGAAGCGGTGCCGCATCGACCGTGGTGCGCAAGTCCGACAATTCTTCGTTGAGCGCGGTGAGGCTCAGCCCGTCCGCGATCCCGTCCATATCGCCGGTCAGATCCTCGACGTCGATCCGGGTGAGCCCGGACCGCCATTCGGCGCGGAGAATGCCGCTGCCATCGGAGGCGTCGACCTCTACCTGCTGGTGCTCGCCCAGTTCCGCGAACCGCTCGGCGATGTCGGGGAAGCGGGGCGCCAGGGCCGCTTTCAGGCGCTGCCACTCGTCCATTTGCTCCGGGCCGGTCGCCAGCAGGCGCTGCGCTTCCGGTGTCGCGTCGACGAGCGTTTCGTCCTCGAAGAGAAAGGCGACCGCTTCGCCCGAGCGATCGAATGGTGTCCAGCTGACCGGCCGCGACGGCGCGAGCCGGACGACCAGCAGCAGGGCAACCACAGCACAGGTCAGCGCCGAAAAGACGATGAGACCGGCCAGTGCGACGTCGAACTCCAGCATTGCTGCCCTCTATTCGCCTTCAATGCCGGTCACTTTGTAGGAGTTTGGTTAACTCAAAGTTAAGTGCCGTAGCGTCGTTTGAGGTCTCCGCGGCCTATCCGACCTGAATCGGCCGGTTCTCGCCCAGCGCGCGGCTCGAACTGCCGGTATCAACGGCGATCTTGCTGCGGGGCCAGGTAACCTCCACCAGCGCGCCGGACCGTTCGGGCCGCCGCGCCTTGGGGATCGAGGGGTCGGAGCCGTTGTCGAACCGCAATTCGGCGCCGGATCTCTCCAGAAGCGTCTTGGCAATGAACAGGCCAAGACCCATGCCCTCGTATTCCGGTCGCTTGCGCTTTTCGGTCGAGCTTCGGCGCGCCCGCATGAAGGGGTCGCCGATGCGGCTGAGCACTTGCGGCTGAAAGCCTTCGCCATCATCGGCGATCCGGATCGTGATCGTCTCCGCCGTCCAGCGCGCGTCCACCCACACGGTCTTCGATGAGAAATCGACCGCGTTCTGGATCAGGTTGCGCAGCCCGTGGATCACCTCGGGCCTGCGGTAAATCGACGGCTGACGGCTCTCGCCACCCTGGTCGGGTGCCACGTCGAACCGCACGTCCTTGCCGCGTTCCCGGTGTGGCTCGGCGGCTTCCCGGATCACGCTGTCGAGCGGCGCCTGCCGCATGTGCAGGTCGTCCTTTCCGGCGCGTCCCATGGAGCGGAGGATGTCGCGGCAGGCATCGGCCTGATCGCGGATAAGCTCGGCATCCTCGCGCAGCGTCGACTGATCCGATAACTCGTCGATCAGCTCGGCCGAGACCAGCTTGATCGTTGCCAGGGGTGTGCCAAGCTCGTGCGCGGCCGCGGCCACCACGCCGCCGAGGTCCGTCAGTTTCTGCTCGCGCGCCAATGCAAGCTGCGTGGCCAGCAGCGCCTCGGACATGGTGTTGACCTCCGTCGAGACCCGGCGCGCATAAAGCGCAAGGAACACAACCCCGATCACGATGGCCATCCAGAAGCCGAACCGGAAAAAATCCGGCATCTGCAGGATTTCTCCCGTGGCCGTGCGCAGCGGCACGTAGGTGAAGGTGAGCATGCTCACCAGAAGCACCGCGACCACCGCAAGGATCGCGGCGGATTGCAGGCGCAGAGCAGTGGCGGCGATGGTGACGGGCGTGAGGATGAGCAGTGCGAATGGGTTGTTCAGCCCGCCCGTCAGAAACAGCAGAAACGCGAGCTGAGCGACGTCGAACAAGAGCGTGACGGTCGTCTCCCCTTCCGACAGGCGCTTGCTTTCGGGATAGACGAAGATCGCCACCAGGTTTGCCATGATCGCCGCGCCGACGGCGAGGTAGCACAGGGCCACGTTCAGCTGGATGCCGAAATAGTGACGGGAGGTTTCGATTGCGGCCAGTTGTCCGACGACGGCGATCCATCGCAGAACGATCAGCGTGCGCAGCCGGACCCAGTGGCTGCGCGACATTTCGTCAAACATCGGAAACGTTGGTTCGTCCATGCCCGCTCTTATCTCAGTGACATTCCCTCGTTTATCCGAGGGCGGTTCACCCGCAAGCGTGGCAGAGCATCACACGAAAGGACACTTCTTATGTCGACCCGCTTATACGCGATACTTGCCGGAGGCATCGCTGCCGCAGCCGTCGTCGGCGTCGGGGCCTACGTTACCTTGGGAGAGCGGGAGAGCGCCGCAGCGATGTGCAACGCAGGCACCGTTGCGGGGGATATGGGAGGGCCGTTCGAGCTCGTCTCGGAAACCGGCGCACCCGTCACCAGCGCCGACGTGATCACCGAGCCCGCGCTGATCTATTTCGGCTACACTTTCTGCCCCGATGTGTGCCCCCTCGATACCGCCCGCAACGCCGAGGCGGTCGATATCCTGACGGAGCGCGGCTTGAGCGTGCAGCCGATCTTCATCTCGGTCGACCCGGCGCGCGATACGCCCCAGGTGATGAGCGACTACACAGATCTTCTGCATCCCAACATGCTCGGCCTGACAGGGAGCGACGAACAGGTTCGCGCCGCCAGCCAGGCCTACCGCACCTACTTCAAGCGCCACGATGACGGCGATGACGAGTTCTATCTGGTGGACCACTCGACCTTCACGTATCTAGTGCTGCCGGGCGACGAACTGGCCGGGTTCTTCCGGCGCGAGCTGACCGGTGGACAATTGGCCGATCAGGTGCAATGCGTCCTGGAGAACACTTAGGATTCCTGCCCTTTGGCGCGTCGGAGACTACAAATTGACGCAGGGTGTGCGGCTCTCTAACCTCAAGGGATAGTGATGCAATTGGGAGGACATGCATTGGCTGATACCGAGCTTCGGGAACTGGGCGAGGACAAGTCGCTCTTGATCGTGGACGATGACGAGCCGTTCCTGCGCCGGCTTGCACGTGCCATGGAGAAGCGCGGATTTGAGCCGGAGCTTGCCCAATCCGTCGCAGCGGGTCAGGCCATCGCCACGGCGCGGCCGCCGGCCTATGCCGTCGTCGATCTGCGCCTCGACGATGGTAACGGGCTCGACGTCGTCGAAACCATCCGGGACAAGCGGCCAGAGAGCCGCGTGGTGGTTCTGACGGGTTATGGCGCCATCGCGACTGCCGTGGCCGCGGTGAAGATCGGCGCGACGGACTATCTGTCCAAGCCCGCCGATGCCAACGACATCACCGCGGCCTTGCTGTCTCCCGGCGATGAGCTGCCGCCGCCGCCCGACAACCCGATGTCGGCCGACCGGGTGCGGTGGGAGCATATCCAACGGGTCTACGAACTCTGCGACCGGAATGTCTCCGAGACGGCGCGGCGTCTGAACATGCATCGGCGCACCCTGCAGCGCATCCTCGCAAAGCGCAGCCCCCGGTGACGCTGGGGGCGCTGGGCAGGGCGGCCGCTCTGTCCGTCGCCGTGGCGGGCTGTGCCGCACCCTCAAACGATACGCGCGCCCCGGCGCGGGGCCCGACGATCGTTCCGGCCCCGGCCGGGCTGGACGTTGCGCCGCTTGGCCAGGAAATCGGCTTTGGCCGGTTTCAGCCCGGCGCCGTTGCCGCGGTGACCCGCGTGGTCGGGCGATCCCCGGCGACGACCGGGCCGCGCCTCGATTGCCCCGGCGGCCCGTTGACCGAGGTGGTCTGGCCGCGCGAGGATCTAACGCTCTACTTCGCCGATCAGGCCTTTGTCGGATGGCGGACCTCCGGCTCCTCGGCCGGACGGATCTGCGGCGCGTCAGTCTAGCGGGTAGCGTTTGACCACGCGGTCGACGGGCTTGCCATTGCGCGCGGCGTCACCCGGCCAAACCTGCCAATCGGCGAAGCCCATGCGGGTGTAATAGGCGAGGCCCGGCACATTGTCGGCGGTGATCTTGGCCAGGATGGCCACGCCGCCCCGCGCGCGGCAGGCTGCGAGTGTGGCGTCGAACAGCGCGCGCCCCGCGCCGCGCACGGGCTGTTGCCGATCCGTAAACGAGCCGATGGAATAGAGGCCGTCGCCCACATCGAACACGGCCTGAAAGCCCACGACCGCCCTGCCCAGCAGGGCCACGTGCGAGATCGGCGGCTCATGCAGGTAGTGGGCTTCGAACTCCGCCTCGGTAAAGGGGGCCTCATAGGCCGTCGTGCCGCCGACGGCGATGATGTGGTTCACGATGCGGAGGCAGCCGGGCACATCGTCCACGGCCATGGGGCGGACGGTCAGGGTCATAGCAGGGACAAGAGCGCGTCGTGCCGGGCCAGGTAGGCTGCGCGCACATCGGCGGGCGGCCGCAGCGCGATGGCCAGGCCCTGCGCCAGCTCGGGTTTCGGGCGCCCGAAGAAGGTGTCGGCCTCCTTCTCGGCGAAGCCCGCGATCTGCGTCGCTTCCAGCCAGGCGCTGACCTTGTCGGCTTTCTTGATCATCCGCTTCACCTTTGCCGGGATCTGCGCCGGCAACCCGAAGCGCAGGTGTATCGCGGCCGCGAGCCGGTCGTCGAGCGCGCCATAGGCCGCCCCCACCGCGGCTTTCACGGGCGAGATCATGTCTCCGATCACGTATTCGGGGGCGTCGTGCAGCAGGGCGGCAAGCTGCCAGCGCGGGTCCGGCGGGCAAAGACGTCCGTAGATCTGCTCAACGAGCAGCGAGTGCTCGGCGACGGAATAGGGCCAGTCGCCCGCGGTCTGGCCGTTCCAGCGGGCGACGAATGCCAGCCCGTGGGCGATATCCACGATCTCGATATCGACGGGGGTCGGGTCGAGCAGGTCGAGCCTGCGGCCCGACAGCATTCTTTGCCATGCGCGCGGGGGCATCGCAGCCTCCTGTTCTCTGCCGGACAGGGATTAGACGGCACGGACAGGCGGAGCAAGCGCAGGCTGCGGCCCGGGGCGGGCTGCCGGGCAGCGGGGGCGGGCACCGGGCCGCGCCCCCGCCTGTTGCGTCAGATATTCAGAACGACGCGGCCGTCGATCTGGCCCGCACGCATCTTGTCGAAGATGGCATTGATGTTGTCGAGCGAGTCCCACGAGAAGTGCGACGACACTTGCCCCTCCCCGGCAAACTCCAGCGCCTCTGTCAGATCGTTGCGCGTGCCGACGATCGAGCCCCGAACCGTGATCCGCTGGAGCACGATTTCGAAGATCGGCAGCGGAAAGCTGCCCGGCGGCAGACCGACGAGGGACATGAAGCCCCCCCGCTTCAGCATGCCGAGCGCCTGCGAAAACGCCGCTGTGCTGACCGCGGTCACCAACACCCCGTCGACCTTGTGCCCCTGCTTGGTCAGTTCGTCGACGACATCCGTGGTACTGGCGTTGAGCGTGACATCGGCACCCATTTCCCGCGCAAGGCGGAGCTTGTCGTCCGAAATGTCCACGGCGACGACGTGATACCCCATTGCCTTGGCATATTGCACGGCCATGTGGCCCAGGCCACCGATCCCCGAAATGGCGACCCAATCGCCCGGCTTGGCCTCCAGTTCCTTCAGGCCCTTATACACGGTGACCCCCGCGCAGAGCACCGGTGCAGCCGGGCCGAATTCCAGCCCCGCGGGCAGACCCCCGACATAGGCGGCATCGGCGCGCACGAACTCCGCATATCCGCCGTCCACCGAGTAGCCCGTGTTCTGCTGGCTTTCGCACAGGGTTTCCCAGCCGCCCACGCAATGCTCGCAATGCCCGCACGCCGTGTGGAGCCACGGCGCGCCGACACGATCGCCTTCCTTCAGCCAGTCGACCCCCTCGCCGACGGCCGCCACCTCGCCGACCCCCTCATGCCCGGGAATGAAGGGCGGGCTCGGCTTGACGGGCCAATCCCCCTCCGCGGCATGCAGGTCGGTATGGCAGACGCCGGACGCGCGCACGCGGATCAGAACCTCGCCGCGGCCGACTTCGGGCACCGGCACCTCTCGAATATCGAGCGGTGACCCCAGCTCGGTCACAACTGCGGCTTTCATCGTGGACGGCAGGCTCATGGGCCATCTCTCCTCTTAAGATGTATCCGAAATATTACATAAAGGACGTAAGTGAAGTTGACACAATGGGTCAAAAGGGGCGCAGTGCCGGACTGCTATGAACTGACGCAGGGCGCCGGCCTTGCAAACCTTAAAGACGCCATCGTTGTCAGCCTTGAACCGCGGTGCTAAGTGCCCCTCGACCTAGATATGTGGAGCCTGCCGTGCCCAAGGATATGACCGACTTTATCGTCAAAGACATTGCCCTGGCCGAGTTCGGCCGGAAAGAACTCGACATCGCGGAAACGGAAATGCCGGGCCTCATGGCCCTGCGCGAGGAGTACGGCGCAACCAAGCCGCTCTCCGGGGCGCGGATCGCCGGATCGCTCCATATGACGATCCAGACCGCGGTTCTGATCGAGACGCTCGTCGCCCTGGGCGCCGATGTGCGCTGGGCTTCGTGCAACATTTTTTCGACGCAAGATCACGCGGCGGCCGCCATTGCCGAAACCGGGACGCCCGTATTCGCCGTGAAAGGCGAAACGCTGGAGGAGTATTGGGACTACGCCGACAGGATCTTCCAGTTCGAAGACGGGACGGCCAACATGATCCTCGACGATGGCGGCGACGCCACGCTCTACATCCTGCTCGGCGCGCGCGTCGAGGAGGGCGAGGACGATCTGATCGCCGTGCCCACGTCGGAGGAGGAAGAGGCGCTGTTCGCCCAGATCCGCAAGCGCATCGCGGCCAGCCCGGGCTGGTTCGTCAAACAGCGCGCCACGATCCGCGGCGTCAGTGAGGAGACGACGACCGGGGTTATGCGGCTCTACAAGATGATGGAGAAGGGCCACCTGCCGTTCCCGGCCTTCAACGTGAACGACAGCGTCACGAAGTCGAAGTTCGACAACAAGTACGGCTGCAAGGAATCGCTGGTCGACGGGATCCGCCGCGCGACCGATACGATGATGGCCGGCAAGATCGCCGTGGTCTGTGGATATGGGGACGTCGGCAAAGGGTCCGCGGCCTCGCTCGCCGGGGCCGGCGCCCGGGTGATCGTGACGGAAGCCGATCCGATCTGTGCGTTGCAGGCCGCCATGGACGGCTTCCAGGTGACGACGCTTGAGGAGGCGCTGCCCGAGGCCGATATCTTCATCACCGCGACGGGCAACAAGGATGTGATCCGCCTGGAGCATATGCGCGACATGAAGGACATGGCGATTGTCGGCAACATCGGCCACTTCGATAACGAGATCCAGGTCGCGCAGCTCAAGAACCACAAGTGGACGAACATCAAGGATCAGGTGGACATGATCGAGATGCCTTCGGGCAACCGGATCATCCTTCTGTCCGAGGGGCGCCTGCTCAATCTGGGCAACGCGACGGGGCACCCGTCCTTCGTGATGTCGGCCTCGTTCACCAATCAGGTGCTGGCCCAGATCGAGCTGTGGACGAAGGGCGATCATTACGACAATGCCGTGCACGTGTTGCCCAAGCACCTCGACGAGAAGGTCGCGCGGCTCCATCTCGGCCGCATCGGCGTGAAGCTGACGGAGCTGAAGCCGGATCAGGCGGAGTATATCGGCGTCACGCCCGAGGGCCCGTTCAAGCCCGAGCATTACCGGTACTAAGGCAAGCGGCCGGTCCTGGGAATGCGGCGGCGCCCGTTTTCCCGGACCGGCCGCACCTTCGGCATGATCTCCCTTGCGTCCGCGCCACTTCGGACTTATGCGCAACGCAATGTGCCGGCCTAGCTCAGCTGGTAGAGCGTCTGATTTGTAATCAGGGGGTCGGGGGTTCGAGTCCCTCGGCCGGCACCAGGTCACCCTAGAAAATCCATCGTTCTCAAGACGCTGCGTCAAGTGCGAGGGGTCTCCCCCTGCCTGTGGTCGGAGGATCGGGTCTTGAAGGTCAGGATGCGGTTTCCGCCGACTGATGCAGGATGTCCGCGCGGCCGCTGCCGTCCGATCTCACGGCGCGGATGTGGTGGGGCGGCGGGGCGAGGTTCGCCCAGCGGCAAGACTCTGCGCAAGACGGACGCACGCTGCCCCATCTTCTGCCAACACCTGTCGCCGGGTGTTCCCGCCTTGAACTTGGCGCACGGGCTGCTGGCGCAGGGCGCCAGCCGGTGGCACGGTCGGCGGGATGCGCAGCGATGAGGACACCGTGATCAATCAGAGGGACGAGGCCGAGACGGTCTTGCGCAACTGTGTGTATCTGGCGGATGCCGCGCAGGACGAGCCTGTCGGCCCAATCGATATTCTGATGGCGAACGGCGTAATTCAGCGCATCGGCGTTGCGTTGCAGGCCGGTGATGCGGCGGAGGTCGACGCCGCCGGAATGCTGGCGATCCCGGGGCTCATCAACGCCCATCTGCATTCGCCGGCTGCGTTTCTCAAGGGTGCGCTCGTCGATGCGCCGCTAGAAATCTTCATGTTGCGGGAAACCCCGCCGACCCTCGGGGGTGCCGAGAGCCCGGCCCTTTGCCGCGCGCGGGCGCTGCTGTCGGCGATGGAGATGCTCAAGCGCGGGATCACGGCCGTGCATGACGATGCGTTCTTCAACCCCGGCCCGTCGATGGCGGCCATTGACGCCATCATGGGTGCCTATCGCGACATCGGGATCCGCGCCACCGTCGCGCTCGATCAGCCGGAGGTGGCCGAGGTCGAGAAGTACCCGTTTCTGGCGGACCTCCTGCCGCCAGACCTGCTGCGCCCGCTGTCGGAACCGCCCCGGATGCGCGGCCCGGAGCTGCTGGACCTCTACAAGGCGTTTCTCGCGCGCTGGCACGGCGCGGCGGGGGACAGGCTGCGCTGTGCGGTGTCCTGTTCGGCGCCGCAACGGGTGACGCCGGACTACCTCGGCGCTTTGACAGAACTTTCACGCGATTACGACCTGCCGTTCAATGTGCACGTTCTGGAAACGCGCCTGCAAAGGGTGCTCGGGCAGGAGAAATACGGCAAGTCGCTCGTCCGGTACCTGGATGATCTGGGATGTCTGGACGCGCGCAAGCAGGTCATCCATGCGGTCTGGATCGACAGGGGTGACATCGAACACTTGGCCGCTGCTGGCGCGATCGTCGCCCACAACCCCATTTCCAACCTGAAGCTCGGTTCGGGCGTCATGCCGTTCCGGGCGCTTCGCGCGGCCGGTGTGCCGCTCTGTCTCGGCACGGACGAGGCGGCGTGCGATGACACCGCGAACCTTTGGGGCGTGATGAAGACCGGAGCGCTCGTCCAGAAGATCGCCGACCCCGAATGGACGCGATGGCCAAGCGCCGAAGAGATGCTGGATTGCGCCTGGGCCGGAGGCGCGCGATCGCTGCGCCGAGACGATATCGGGCGGATAGCCCCGGGCGCCCGGGCCGATATCGCGCTTCTGGACTTGCGTGCGCTGTCGTTCCTGCCGCTCAACGACATTCGCCGCCAGCTTGTCTTCTGCGAAGACGGCAGCGCGGTGCGCCACGTGTTCGTCGATGGAGAGATGGTCGTGCGCGATGGGTCGCTGACGCGGATCGACGAGGACGCGCTGCGCGACGAGATCGCGGCGGCCTATGCCGAGTTCGCGCCACGGCTCAAGGAGATCGAGGCACATGCCACCCGGCTCGAACCCTACTACCGGGCCATGTACGCCAAGAGCCTGGACCGGGATGTCGGCATGTCGCGCTGGATCGGCCGGTTTCCCGGGTGAGCGCTCAGGCGCGGGCGGCGATCTCGGCAATCTCTCCGGCGGTCGTCAGCCAGACCTCGTGCCTCAATTCGGCAAGGCGCGAGAGAACGGCGCGGAAATCGTGCAGGCGATGGGCCTGTGCGATGATGTGCGGGTGCAGGGCGATGGCGCAGACGAGGGGCCCGGCCTCGGCCTGGCGCTGCATCTCGTCGATCTGTTTGAGGCATAGATCGCAGAACTCCCCGCCGCCCATCCGGCGTACGGCGATGGCGTTGGCATCGTTCGCTTCCTGCGGGTACGGCACCGCCTGGAGGGGGCCCGCGCGCGTGGCGAGCGAGAGGGGCCGATCGTCCGCGCCCCAATCGAGTGTATAGAGATAGCCCGCCTCGGCCAGCAGATCGGGCGTGTGCGGGGTTTCGGCGATCCATGGGCTGAGCCAGCCCTTGGGCGGCCGACCCTCGTGCGCGGTGATCTCTGCCGTGGCTTGGGCGATAAGGGCACGATCCTCGGCCTCGCTCAGGCCAGCCTGGCTTTCGCCATTGGTGCGCCCATGGGCGGCGATCTCGGCGCCGCTAGCGCGCCATGCCTCCACCAGTCCCGGCGCGGCCTCGTAGAGATGCGCGTTGACGAGGGCCGTCGCCGGAACGCCCGCCTCGCCCATCGCGTCCAGCAGCCGCCACGCGCCGACGCGGTTGCCCCAGTCGAGCCAGCCGTGATTGATAAGGTCCGGCCTGGCCGGGTTGGGCACCAGTTCATCGAGATGGGCGGCAGCGGGCGCATAAGTCTCGAGATTGACCGCGACATAGACGGCGAGGCCCCCGCCCCTTGGCCAGCGATAGGGCACCGGCGCGGTGATCGGGCGGTAGGGGTAGCGCCCAGCCGCCGCGCTCATTCGTTGACGTTGTCGAGGCCGATGCTCATCGACACCGCCACCAACGCCGCGATGGCGAGTACGATCTGCACGCCGGAGACCGCCGCCACCAGCGGCGAACTGGTGTACTGGACGAGGGCCAGAAGCTCCACCGGCAGCGGCCTGTCGCGGAACCCATGGGTGAAGATCGCCACCGACAGGTTGTCGAACCCTTCGACGAAGGTGAACACGGCTCCGGCCAGGATGGCGGGCATCAGAAGCGGGAAGGTCACGGTGCGCAGGCTCTGGAACGGCGTGGCCCGCAGGTTCGCCGCGGCCTCTTCCAGTGCGATGTCGAGGCGCATCAGGCGGCTCTGCACCGTGCGAACCATGACCGCCAGAATGAAGACGGTGATCGAGATGGACTGCAGCCAGATCGAGGGCGATACGCCAATGAGCGCTCCGGCAAAGAGCACCGCGACCCCCAGAACGATGCCGGGCACCATGTGCGGCACGAGCACGAAGACGGAGAGCGCCGTCGTGCCTCGGAAGCGGCCGCGCGCGCAGGCCAGCGCCGTGGGCACCCCGAGCACGATGCAAAGAAGCGTAACCGTCAGCCCGACCTGCAGCGAGTTGAGCATCGCCTCGACCAGTTCGCCCTGCTGAAACACCTCGGCGTACCAGCGCAGGGTGAACCCCTCGGGCGGAAAGCCGACGAAGGCGCGCGTGTCGAAGGAGATCATCACAACGATGATCGACGGCGCGATCAGCAGCACGAGCGAGAAAACCGCCACGGCAAGGATCAGGCCGATCCCAAGGGCGTCGCCCAGCGAGGTTTTGCGCAGAAGCCTCATCCGTCGTGCCCCCGTGTCCAGCGGGTGAAATGGTTGGTGATCAGCGCGATGGTCACCAGAACGATCAGACAGGTCACCATCAGGATGAGCGAACTGACGGAGCCCTTGCTCCATTCGAGCGAAAACACGACCTGTTCGTAGATCATCGTCGCGGCGTTGAGGTAGTTCCCCCCACCCAGAAGCTGCGGCACGACGAAGGTGGTGTAGCTGAGCGTGAAGACGAGCGCCGCCCCGGTGCCGATGCCGGGCACGCTGAGCGGCAGGATCACCGTGCGCAGCGTGCCGAGGCGCGAGGCGCCCAGGTTCTCGGACGCTTCCACGAGGCTCCTGTCATGGCGGCTCATGACGGCGATGAGGGGCAGGATCATCACCGGCAGGTGGATCTGCACCATCCCGATCAGTACCGCCCAATGGGTGTTCATGATCCTGAGCGGCTGATCGATCAGGCCGATGTTCATCAGTGTGGAATTCACGACCCCGCGGCCGCCGAGGATCACGAGCCACGCATAGGTGCGGACGATACCGCTCGTCAGCAGCGGCGCGATGGTGAGCACGAGGATCAGCCGCTTCGTCCATTTCCCGCCGATCAGGAACAGGTATGCGACGGGATAGCCGAACAGAAGGCAGAACACCGTTGTCGTCAGGGCCAGGTTCAGCGAGCGCTGGAACGTCGTCCAGTAGAGCGGATCGGTCAGCGCATTCGTCAGATGGGCGAACGACAGGGTCTGCGACAGGATCTCGCCCCGGGACACGACGATATCGGAAAAGCCGAGCGACAGCAGGATCACGAAGGGGATGACCGCGACGACCATCAGAACGAGGATGGCGGGCACGGCGGGCCAGATGCCCCGGCCCGACAACAGCGCGTCAATCGCACGCTCGCTAAGTCCCCGCGTGGCGATCTGTGGGGGAAGCGCGGCGTCGCTCATCGGGGCGGATAGACGGCGCAATAGCCGGGGTCGACCACGGCGATGCTCACCGCCGCGCCATCCTCGATGGGGCGGGCCTGATCCTGCCGCATCGCGGCGATCTGCAGAACCGCCCCGTCCTCCGTTTCGACATGGTACTCGATGAGCGGCCCGACCATGCGCGAGAACGAAACGCGGCC
>JBCDGG010000024.1:0-39062 GCA_038757905.1 Pseudomonadota bacterium
ACGGATCAGCATCTCCTCGATAAGCGCCCGGATCTCCATCAACTCGGTTGTCCGCGACGGCGGGGCGACGAGGACGGCCGAGCTCTCTGCAAAGACGGGCACGTGGTCCGACCCCGCATACTCGTTTTCCTGGGTTTGGACGGAGGCGGCCCTCTCAAACGAGGGCGCGAGGGGGCCGGCGACAAAGATATGGTCGATGGCGCCGTTGCCGATGCGCTCCGCGACCACCGTGTCGCCGAGCCCGGCCGACAGAAGCCTCGCGTCGGGTTCGAGCGCGCCGAGAAGGGCAATGCTGTCGTCGTAGCCGTCTTGCGCGCCAGGGCCGCAGGCGTTCTCACACGATCCGTTCAGGGGCTGGCAATCCTCCGCCGGATCCGTGCCCGCGCGGAGCCCCGAGCCGGGGGGCCTGCACGTTGAGGCTGCCCGCAACAAGGATACTCCCCCCGTCCGCCAGGATGTCCTGCGCATCGGCCACGACTCCCTTGGCCTGAACCTCCCGGTTCGCCGCATGCTCGAGATCCGGCGCAGAGCAACCGTCCCCGCGGGAGCTTCGCCAATGCACCGCGTACACGATAAGTCCGTTGGCGAGCGACACCCGCAGGAAGCCCCGCGTGGGTTGGACCGTGCTGCGCGGAATTGGCGGCGGAAGCTCGGAGGAGACAACCTCCGGGCTGGAAACGCGCGGCGGATGGCCGTCCCCGCTGACTTCCCAGCCGGTGGTATCCCACTCGACCGCCTGTTCGATTGGCACCCGGCTAAGGACGGCGACCTCGAGCGAACGGAACCCGAACCCGGTGATGCTGACCGGGGGAGAGAAGTCGCTGATGGCCCAGTGCCGCAACCCCGTTGCCTCTGCAATGGACGCGACTTGATCGGAACCGATCACTTCCTGAATGACGAGAAGATCGAGGCGGCCGACATCGCTCAGCATGGTGCGCGCGTTCTCGGCAAGCGCCGTGGGCGTCTTCTGCACACCGTCGACATTCCAGGTCGCAACGCGCAAATCGGCCGCAGCGGCGCCAGCCAGCGATGTGCCAAGGAAAACTCCTGCGATCAGTGCCCTCGGGGTCATCAATGTCTCCCATTCCGCCAGAGATGCATGCCAACGTTTCGTTACAGATCCATGTAGCCGGTATGGTGAAATCTGTAGGTCCAGGCGCCGATTGGCCGACGATGTCGCAGAGGCGCGAAGAAGCGGCCGCAGAGGTGGAGATGGTGCGCGTGTCGTGGCGCGTTGCCAAGCGGTGGAGTTGCTTGGAGGGTGGAGCATACGCGCGAGCTTTTGGCGCCGGTCTTGAGCTTCTTCGTCGATGAAACGCTGAACCTTGCGGGCCGGGATCGGAGGAAGGGCGGCTTGGTTGCCGCGCTCCGCCCGTCCATCGCAGTGCCGCCGCGCGAGTGGGTTCGATCCGCGTGCAACCCTTCTGCCATGACAGGACGGTTCCAAACAGTCACCCCACCAGTCTGGTGATGTGCCGGGCCAAGCGTCAGGCTGCGCCCGATGGGCCGCCCCATTCGGTCGGACGGCCCAAGAACGCGGGTTGTTCGTCCGCCGCCAGATCACCCGATGGCTCGGACAAACCCATCCCTGTTCCGTCCGCTGAGCTATCAGCGATGGGCATACCGGCCCGCCCCGATGGCAGCAGAAGGCGCTGACACCATGTAGATACCTCTCCCACGCCCCTTGTTTGGACCACGCGTGAGACGACTTCGGATCTTGGTGCCGGTTCTGTGGTGTGACGGGCCGTCGCGTCATCGCATTGGGGGTCTGATCCTGTGCGCCATACCCGAGATCGTACTGTGATCATCCGCGGGTCGCAGCATCTGTCGGAAAACTCGGCCGGATCGCCGCGGGTTCAGAGGCGCTCGCCCATCAAGGCGGCTGCGCCAATCGTCATCCCGGCCCAGGTCCGGCCCGAGCGAACCGGATCGCGTCCTTCCGGGGAGCCGTCAGGTGCGTACGAACCCTAATCCTCGGAGACGTGCACCGCGAACTGCTCGAGGTCGGCCGCCTCGCCCTTGATCGCACGGTATTGCTCGCGGACGCCGGCCTCCGTCAACTCCCGGCTCACGGCGAGAATCGTGTTCGGATCGTGCTCTTCGCAGAGATCCGACATCTGGCGCAGTTCCTCGGCGGCGACGCCGCGCGCTGCCTCCACGGATGGCGCGCCGTAGATCTCGGCGAAGTGCCGGGCGAGCGCGGTTTCCAGAGCCGCGAGTTCCTCGGCCTCGATGCGGGTGACGGCGACAAAGGTCACGCGGCCGAACGTCTCAAGCCCCAGCCAGCCATTTGCGAAGGCCTGGCGGGCCTTTCCCGTCAACTCCGCCTCCGTCCAATCGGAAAACTCGAACCCGCCCGCAATCGCCCATTCACCCGTCCGCGCTGGGCTGAAGAAGACGTTCATATCGCTCTCATCCAGGTGGATCGCCCGTGCAAGCTTCATGGTTGCTCTCCCTTGTTCAGAAGCTCCGTCAACGGCACCAGCCGTGTCTCCTGCCCGGTGCGCAACAGGAGGCCGAAGTCTTCGTCGACGCCGACAAAGGTGCCGGCCTCGGTCCGTCCCGCGATGGTGAAGGTGGCGGGCTCGCCCCGGCCATGGGCGAGCCCGCGCCACACGGCATGCAGCGGGCGCGCGCCCTCGTCGAGCCACCGGTTCACCCAAAGCAGCGTGTGCCGCGCCCAGGCCTCCAGCAGCGTTTCAGGAGCGACCTCCACGCACCCCTCCTCAGAGAGCCACGTGCGCTCCGGGTCCGCGCCCGGATCGGTGCCGGCCTTCGGCTTCAAGGGAACGGTCAGCCCGACCACGATCCAGTCCGGAACGGTCTCCGCATCCCGAGAGGAGGCGTTGACCGCGAGGCCCCCGCAGGACGCCCCGTTCACCCGTATTCCGCCATCCCAGTCCAGGTGCACGGCGACTTCAGGCGGCGCCAGGGCCCCGAGGGCGTTCTGGAAACCGACGCCGCAGACGATCATTGCCGCCACCGCCTGCCGCAGCGGCGCTTCGGGCGCAAAGACGATGGCCGCGCGCAGATGCGACGCCGAGACGTTGTAGACCACGAGCCCCGCGTCACAGCCGAGCGCGGCCTGGGCGCAGGCCACTTCGAACGGGTCCTGCGCCCCGCGCAGTCCCATCCCCTGCAGAAGCGGCGGAAAGGTCGGCGCGGCGGCGGCGCTCATGCGTTCCCCGCCTCCACAAGCGCGCGGGCGACCTTGCGGAAGGCCTGGGCCTGGGCCGAGGCGGGCTTGGCCACCACGATTGGCGCACCGCCATCGCCGGCGCGGCGAATCTCGATGTCCAGCGGGATCTCCGCCATCAGCGGAACGCCCAACTTGGCTGCTTCCGTCTCGACACCGCCATGGCCGAAGACGTGCTCTTCGTGGCCGCATTGCGAACAGATATGCGTGGACATGTTCTCGATCATGCCGAGGATCGGCGTGCCCAGCTTGCCGAACATGTCGATCCCCTTGCGCGCGTCGAGCAGCGCGATGTCCTGCGGCGTCGAGACGACGATTGCGCCAGTCACCTGGGCCTTCTGCGCCAGCGTCATCTGCACATCGCCGGTGCCGGGCGGAAGATCCACCAGCAGCACATCGAGCGCACCCCATTGGACCTGCCCCAGCATCTGCTGCAGCGCCCCCATCAGCATGGGCCCGCGCCAGACGACGGCTTCTTCGTCGCGCGTCAGCAGACCGATGGACATCAGCGTAACGCCATGGTTGCGCAGAGGCAGGATCGTCTTGCCGTCGGGCGAGGCCGGGCGCCCGGAGACGCCCAGCATCCGCGGCTGCGACGGGCCATAGACATCGGCGTCGAGCAGGCCGACGCGCCGGCCCTCGGCAGCAAGGGCCGCAGCAAGGTTCGCCGCAACGGTGGACTTGCCCACCCCGCCCTTGCCGCTGGCGATAGCGACAATCCGCTCGATGCCGGGGATCGCCTGCGGCCCCTTCGGCTCGGCCGCGCGCGGCTTGAGGTCCGGCGGCGCCGCAGGAGCGCTGTGCGCCGTCATGACGACGGAGGCCGTTTCAACGCCCTCCAGTGCTGCGAGCTTCGCCTCGGCCGCATCGCGGACCGCCTTCATGCGGTCGGCCAGCGTCGGGTCGACCTCCAGCACGAAGCGCACCGAGCCGTCCGCCACCGTGAGCGCCCGCACCATTCCCGCCGAGACGATGTCGCTGCCGTCCGGCAGGGCGACCTCCTTCAGCGTCTCGACAACCCTTTCCCGCGTCAGCTCCATTCAGTCCGTGCCTTTGATTGTCCCGTTGACCGTATGCTCAAGGTCCAGATCCGGGATCGTCAGGACGACCTTCACCGGAAACTCGGCCCCGGCGGTTTTGTCCGCTCCGGCACTGCGCATCGCCTCTTCGATGGCGGTTTGCGACGTCACCCCCACCTGTTTGAGGAACTTGCGCATGCTCATGTTGAAGTCTTCGCTCATATCTCATCTCCCTTGAACGCGCGGTGACGTTTGCCGCAGTTGACGGCCCGCCGGGGCCGCGCCTAGCCTAGTCCACCCCAGCACGCGATAGAAAGGACAGGGTCATGCGCCGTCTCGCATCCCTCTGCGCCGCCCTGATCCTGGCAGCGCTCCCCGTCGCCGGCCAGGAGCGCAGTCTCACTCTCTCCGCCCCTGCCGCCATGGCCGATAGCGGTTTCCTCAAACACCTCTTGCCGCGTTTCTCGCTGAAGCACGGCATTCGGATCACCCTCGTCGCGCCGGGCGCGGCGGCCGATCTGGCCCTGTCCGCGGGGGCCGAGGACGGGCGCCCGGCCTTCGACGGCGACGGCGTCACCTATCGTCTCGTGGCGAGCGGCAGCGGCGTGCCGGACTATGTGGAGACGTTCGCATCCTGGCTGGGATCGCAGGCAGGTCAGGCGGCCGTGGCGGGCTTTCTGATCGACGGGACAGCGCCTTATGGGCCGCCGAGCCGGCAGGAGACGGCGGTCGCCGCCGTCACCTACGACGGGGATGCCGCCAATGGCGCGAAGCTGTCCCTCGGCCTGTGCGGCCGATGCCATGTGGTGGGCGACGTGAACCGCATGAGCGGCATCGGCTCCACCCCATCCTTCGGCGTTCTGCGCACCCTGCAGGACTGGGAGGATCGGTTCGTGGCGTTCTACGTGCTGAAGCCCCATGCCGCCTTCACCCAGGTCGCCGACGTCACGGCCCCCTTCGCGCCGGAAACCCCGTCGCCCATCGCACCCATCGAAATGACGCTCGACGAGCTGGACCACATCGTGGCCTACGTTGCGCAAATTCCGCCCGCGGATCTGGGCGCCCCCGTCGAGCATCAGTGATCGCGCCGCTTTGACAGGTAATCGTCTGTCGTGCGCACGCGCGGCCGCTCGCCCATGGCGAATGGCGAGTCGGCAGCATGCATTTGTGCCGTGACCCGGCAATCGTCGCACATCTGGATCAGCTTGCCTTTCTCGCTCTCCATGAACATCGGATTGACGCCTACGAGCTTCTCCGTGATCCGTTCGATGGTGGACCGCGAGCCGAAGAGCTTGCCGCATTCGATGCATCCGAACGGCTCCTCCTCGTTCAATACGCGTTGCGACAGGGCGCCGTCCGACAGATCCATCTGCGGCACCAGTTTGATCGCCTCCTCCGGGCAGACATTCACGCACAATCCGCACTGAAGGCACGCATCCTCCTGAAAGCGCAGTTGCGGCGTCTCCGGGTTGTCGCCGAGCGCGCCGGACGGACAGAGCGACGCGCAGGCGAGGCAGAGTGTGCAGCTTTCGGTATCGACCTCGACCGCGCCATAGGGCGCATTATCCGGCAGGGCGATCGGCGACTGAGCATCCGCGCCGAGGGCCTTGGCCGCAAGGCGGGCCACCTGCCGGCGCGATCCCATGGCCAGCACCGGCTCGTCCACCGGGGCCGGCGCGGTGGCGCTGTAGAGCACGTCGCACAGGGCATCGGGATCGGGCGGTTCGATCAGCCGCAGCCGCCCCGGCGCACCGGAAAGCCGCTCCGCCAGCGCGAACTCGCGCTCCAGCGCGTCGCGCTCGGCCCGCGGGGGCACGAGCACGTCGACCCGGGCCGCGCCCGAGGCGAGTGCGGCCAGCATCTCGGCATGGCCGAAACCGGAGACCTTTTCGACATCCAGCGGGATGACGTCGGCGGGCAGGCCCCTGCCATAGCGCGCCGCCAGTTCGACCATCTCCGCGCCGTGCGACCTGTCGATGATCAACAGCCGCGGGGCGCACCCGCCTGCCTTGGTGAACGCCTCGACCACGCGCGTGAAGCGCGAAAAGAGCCAGGCCGTCGGCGGGTCCTCGGCCCGAATGGCATTGGACGGGCAGAGAGCAGCGCACGCGCCGCACCCCGCGCAGATCGATGGGTCGATCGACACATGCTCGCCGGCCGGCGTGATCGCCCCCGTGGGGCAGATGTCGAGACACTTCGAGCAGGCAGGCTTTTCCGCCCGCGAATGGGCGCACAGCTCCGGCGCGAGAGACACATGAAAGGGCTTTTCGAAGGTCCCGATCATCTGACTGGCCTGCAGAACCGCCTGCGCCACCTTGCGCGGATCGCCGGGATCGGCCCTCAGGTACCCGTCGCGCTTCTCGGGCGCGGGGAAGAGCGGCGCCTCGCCGCGCAGATCCAAGACGATGTCACACGTGGTCCGGGCCCCGTCCCGGGGTTCGGCGAAGGCCGGTGCGCCGCGTCCGCCCGGAATGCGCTCGCGCACCCCGTCCAGGCGCACCGAGAAGTTCCCCAACGAGCCGGTCACGCCCTTCAGCCGCCCAAGCACCACGTCGAACGACGGTGGATGCCAGAGGTCGTTCGGGGCCGCGTCGAGCAGGACCGTGACGGCCAGGATATCGGCCAGTTGCGCCGCTGCATTCAGCGCCATCTCGGCGGGCCCGAGGATCAGGCATGAGCCTTCCGAGGCCACATCGAAACTGCGCACCGGCGGCTGCGGTGCAAGCGCGTCGGCGAGCAGGGCCGCCATCTTCGGGCCGGCCCGGTCCGTCTCGTCGGACCAGCCGGCGCGATCGCGCAAATCGACGCATGTGGGCGCGGGCACCCCCAAGTCTTCGGCCATTTCTTCGAAGCGGCGCCACTCCTGCCCGCAGGCGACGACCACGTCCTCGCCCTCGGCCGGTGCGGCCAGGGCCTGCATCGCGACGTCCGCCTCGGTGCTGCACAGCGCGCCGTGGACCTGCGAACACGATACTTTTTCGAATGAAGCCAATGCCTTGGTATCTATGACCTGGCTCTCCATGCAATTGCACAGCAGCACCTTCTTGGTCATGTCGTCCTCCTCGCTGGGCGTGAACCGCGACGGCTCGCTTGCGCCTTGCTGCCCAACGCTACGCACGAAATGCGCCGGTGGTAAAGCAACCTCCCACGTCACGGTCAGCAAGAGACGGGCCGACGCGGCGGCGATCCGGGCCAATCGCAGGGGGCGCTGCCTGCGACCACATGTGCGCTTTGGCCCCCCCGGCGAATCGTATCCCCTAAAGGCGGGAGGACCGCCAAACATGAGACCACCGGATCTCAGCCTGCCCGTGGGAATCGTCATTCGGCGGACCCCGGGTGCCACGCAGTGGGCGCGCTACGCGTGGAAAGCGGTTGCCGTGCTGCCCGGTGCCGGCCCGGCCGATTGGCAGGAGCTGCGCCGGGAAGGCGACGCGATCGAGTACCATGCCGCCACGGTGCCGCTGGAGCTATGGCGGACCGACACCGATGCCTACCGGACCGCGCTATCGGCCGAGATCCCGACCCTTGGGATCGTGATGAACGACCACGGAGAGCGGCTGGAGGTTCTGCTCGCAACCGCCTCTCCCTACGAGACGCAGGACTACCTCGACAGCGGTGAGGAGTTGGTCGAACTGGTGCCGATGCCGCCGATGCTGGTGGCGCTGCTGCGCGATTTCATCGCCGAGCATCATGTGGAGGAGCCGTTCAAGAAGCGTCGACGCGACAAGAAGCGCGTCGACCTGCAGGAGGACGGCATCGGCGACGCCCGCATCCGCCAGACATCGGACGTGTATCGCGCCCCCGGCACCCGACGGAGGACCATGCATTGACACCCTCCGGCCCTCACCGCCCCGACGATTTCTGGTCGCGCCGCAAGGCCGCCGTGGCCGAAGAGGCGCGCGCGGAGACGCAGGCCGACGCAGAGGCGCGCGCAGCCGAGGCCCGCGCCGAGCTCGAGGCCAAATCGGATGACGAGATCCTGGAGACGCTCGGCCTGGAAGACCCCGACGCCATGGAACAGGGCGACGACTTCTCGGCCTTTCTGAAAGCCGAGGTTCCCGAGCGCCTGCGCCGCCGCGCCTTGCGCCGGCTTTGGCGGACGAACCCCGTCCTGGCCAATCTTGATGCGCTGGTGGATTATGGCGAGGACTTCACCGATGCCGCGACGGTTGTCGAGGATCTGCAAACCGCCTACCGCGTCGGCAAGGGCATGCTGGCCCATATCGAACGGCAGTTGAAAGACGCCGAGGAGGCCGACGCCTCTAACGCCCTGTCGCCGGACGCGTTACAGCCGGACGCGACCCCATCATCGCCAGACAACGCCCCATCATCGGAGAACGCCGCGCCGCAAGACGAAACGGTTGACGTTACGGAAGAAAACCCCGCGCAGGAGCCGCAAGTTCCGGCGCGCACGCAGGCGGAAGGCGAGGGGCTTGCGCCTGCGGAGCCGGGGCCAGAGCGTGGCGCACCGGACGCTTTGCCGCAAAGCGATAGTTTTCCCTCGCCTCGCCGCATGCGTTTCGTCTACGGTGGTACACCTAAGGAAGTACCATGACCGCCACAGCGCCAGCTGCAGCCATCACAGACGAAGATCGCCTAAGGGCGGATCTGTATGATTTCCTCGGCGCCCTGCTCGCGCGCCCGCCTTCGAAGGAGCTGATCGCGCGATGCGCGTCGCTCACCGGAGACACCACCGATCTTGGCGAAGCCTGCAACGCGTTTGCACGCGTCGCCGGTGCGTTGCGGCCCAAGGCTGTCGAGGGCGAGTACAACCGGCTGTTCATCGGCCTCGGCCGCGGCGAGCTGCTGCCCTATGCCAGCTACTACATGACGGGCTTTCTGAACGAGAAGCCGCTGGCGACCCTGCGCACCGACATGGCGCGGGCGCGGATTGCCCGCTCGTCCAACGTGTTCGAGCCCGAGGATAACATCGCCAGCCTGATGGAGATGATGGCCGGGATGATCACGGGCCGCTTCGGCACGCCCGCGCCGCTCGACCGCCAGCGCGAGTTCTTCGCCCGCCATATCAGCCCCTGGGCCGCGCATTTCTTCAGCGATCTCGAGGGCGCGGAAAACTCCGTCTTCTATGCGCCCGTCGGGGCCATCGGGCGGGCCTTCATGGAGATTGAGACGGAGGCGTTTCGCATGGGCGACAGCGCCGCACCGACGCGCACGTAGAGCGCGCACAAGACCCCAAGACCGGGCGATGACCGCCCGGACCAACAGCAAGAGCCGAAAACGGCGTAACGAAAGGACAGTAGGATGATGCGCAACGAAAAGGAGGACGCCGCCACCCGGCGCGACTTCCTGAAGGTCGCAGCGACCGCCGCCCCCATGGCGGCTGCTGCGACCCTTCTTGCACCGCAGGCCGCAGACGCGGCCGTGCCCGCGCAAGACGGGCAGATGCAGGATACGCCGCACACGCGGGCTTACTTCGACAGCGCCCGGTTCTGAACCGCCGGACCCTGACATCAAGACGGTCGGCCACGGTTGCGTGACGCCCAAGCTGCCGACCGAAGACAAAGCCACCAAGCCGATCCTTCTCCGGAAGGACTAGCAAGGGAGTGAAACCATGCTCAGGAAAAAGACCAATGGGGTTGCGCGACGCCCCCAGCGGACAAGTATCCTCTCTCAACCGGCCGGATCGACCATCGACCGCCGGTCCTTTCTGAAAAATTCAGGTCTTGCCATCGGCGGCCTCGCGGCGCTGGGCGCCACGGGCGGCACCGTGACCCAGGCCAGCGCCGCCGGCGCCGTGCAGGGCGCGATCGAACTGCGCAAGACCGTGTGCACCCATTGTTCCGTGGGCTGCACGGTGATCGCCGAGGTCGCCAACGGCGTCTGGACGGGCCAGGAGCCCGGCTGGGACAGCCCGTTCAACCTGGGCGCCCACTGCGCCAAGGGCGCGGCCGTGCGCGAGCACGCCCATGGCGAGCGCCGCCTGAAGTATCCCATGAAGAAAGAGAACGGCGAATGGGTCCGGATCTCGTGGGAGCAGGCGATAAACGAGATCGGCGACGGGATGATGCAGATCCGCGAGGAAAGCGGACCTGACAGCGTCTACTGGCTCGGCTCGGCCAAGCACAACAACGAGCAGGCGTATCTGTTCCGCAAGTTCGCGGCCTACTGGGGCACGAACAACGTCGACCACCAGGCACGGATCTGCCACTCCACCACTGTTGCGGGTGTTGCGAACACATGGGGCTACGGCGCCATGACGAACTCCTACAACGACATCCACAATTCCAAGGCGATCTTCATCATCGGCGGCAACCCCGCCGAGGCGCATCCGGTCTCGCTCCTGCACGTGCTGCGGGCCAAGGAGCAGAACAATGCGCCCGTGATCGTCTGCGACCCGCGCTTCACGCGCACCGCGGCCCATGCCGACGAGTATGTGCGCTTCCGTCCCGGCACGGATGTGGCGCTCGTCTGGGGCATACTGTGGCACATCTTCGAGAACGGGTGGGAGGACAAGGAGTTCATCCGCACCCGCGTCTGGGGGATGGACCAGATCAAGGAAGAGGTTGCCCGCTGGACGCCCGACGAGGTCGAGCGCGTCACCGGCGCACCGGAAAGCCAGATGCGCCGTGTGGCGCGGACGCTGGCCAACAACCGGCCCGGCACCGTGATCTGGTGCATGGGCGGCACCCAGCACACGAACGGCAACAACAACACGCGCGCCTACTGCGTGCTGCAGCTTGCGCTGGGCAACATGGGCACGACGGGGGGCGGCACCAACATCTTCCGCGGCCACGACAACGTGCAGGGCGCGACGGATCTTGGCGTTCTGTCCCACACCCTGCCCGGCTATTACGGCCTGTCGGCCGGGGCCTGGGGGCACTGGTCCCGGGTCTGGGGTGAGGATCCGGAATGGCTGAACGCCCAGTTCGCCAAGACGACCGGGGCCGACGGCAAGGAAAAGTCGCTCCAGAACCTCACCGGGATCCCGGTGTCGCGCTGGATCGACGGGGTGCTCGAAGACCCGGCCAACACGGACCAGAACGACAAGGTCCGGGCGATGGTGCTCTGGGGTCATGCGCCGAACTCGCAGACCCGGATGACCGAGATGAAGACGGCGATGGAAGCCCTCGACATGCTCGTGGTCATCGACCCGTTCCCGACGGTGTCCGCCGTGCTGCACGACCGCACCGATGGCTGCTACTTGCTGCCGGCGGCCACGCAGTTCGAGACCACCGGCTCGGTCACGGCCTCGAACCGGTCGTTGCAATGGCGCGAACAGGTCATCGACCCGCTGTTCGAGAGTAAGACCGATCACGAGATCATCGGCCTCTTCGCGCACAAGTTCGGCTTTGCCGACCGGTTCTTCCGCAACATCGAGATGGACGACGAGAATACGCCGAACATCGAGAGCGTCACGCGGGAGTTCAACCGCGGCATGTGGACGGTGGGCTATACGGGCCAGAGCCCGGAGCGCATCAAGCTGCACATGGCCAACCAGCACACCTTCGACCGCACGACGCTGCGGGCGCTGGGCGGCCCGGCCGACGGCGACTATTACGGCATGCCATGGCCCTGCTGGGGAACGCCGGAGATGCGTCACCCCGGTACGCCGAACCTCTACGACATGTCCAAGCCGGTCTCCGAGGGCGGCCTGACCTTCCGCGCCCGGTTTGGCGTGGAGCGGGATGGCGACAACCTGCTGGCCGAAGGCGTCTATTCCGCCAACTCCGAGATCCAGGACGGCTACCCCGAGTTCACCATGCAGATGCTGATGGACCTCGGCTGGGACGGCGACCTGACGGAGGAGGAGCGCGCGGCGATCGACGCCGTCGCAGGCCCCAAGACCAACTGGAAGACGGATCTGTCCGGCGGCATCCAGCGGGTGGCGATCAAGCACGAATGTGCGCCCTTCGGCAATGCCAAGGCACGGGCCGTGGTGTGGACGTTCCCGGATCCGATCCCGATCCACCGGGAACCGCTCTACACCAACCGGCGCGATCTCGTGGCCGATTACCCGACCTACGAGGACCGGAAGTTCTACCGGCTGCCGACGATGTATGCGTCGATCCAGAAGAACGACTTCTCGAAGGACTATCCGATCATCCTCACCTCCGGCCGTCTGGTGGAGTATGAGGGCGGCGGCGACGAGACCCGGTCCAACCCGTGGCTCGCGGAGTTGCAGCAGGACATGTTCGTCGAGGTCAACCCGCGCGATGCCAACAATCTTGGCGTGCGCGACGGCGCGCAAGTCTGGGTGGAAGGCCCGGAGGGCGGCAAGGTCAAAGTGATGGCCATGGTCACCGAGCGCGTCGGCGAGGGTGTCGCCTTCATGCCATTCCATTTCGGCGGGCATTTCCAGGGAGAGGATCAGCGGTCGAAATACCCCGCCGGCGCCGACCCCTATGTGCTCGGCGAATCCACAAACACCGCTCAGACATACGGCTACGACTCGGTCACCCAGATGCAGGAGACCAAGGCGACGCTGTGCAAGATCTGGGCCGCTTAAGGGAGGACGGGAAACATGGCACGAGCGAAGTTTCTCTGCGACGCCGAGCGCTGTATCGAGTGCAACGCGTGCGTGACCGCCTGTAAGAACGAGCACGAGGTGCCCTGGGGCATCAACCGCCGTCGGGTTGTCACGATCAACGACGGATCGCCCGGCGAACGGTCGATCTCGGTGGCTTGCATGCACTGTTCAGACGCGCCCTGCATGGCCGTCTGCCCGGTAGACTGCTTCTACCAGAACGAGGAAGGCGTGGTCCTGCACTCCAAGGACCTGTGCATCGGCTGCGGCTACTGCTTCTACGCGTGCCCCTTCGGCGCGCCGCAGTTCCCGCAGGCCGGCAACTTCGGCTCCCGCGGGAAGATGGACAAGTGTACCTTCTGCGCTGGCGGCCCGGAGGAGACGCATTCCACGGCCGAGTTCGCCAAGTATGGGCGCAACCGCATTGCCGAGGGAAAGCTGCCGATCTGCGCCGAGATGTGTTCCACAAAGGCGCTGCTGGCCGGTGATGGCGACATCGTCGCCAACATCTACCGGGAGCGTGTTGTGGCCCGCGGCTTCGGCTCCGGCGCCTGGGGCTGGGGATCGGCCTACGGCGACCGCGACGGCTGAACCTTGGACGAGGGGGCGGGGGCGTCGGCAGCGGCGCCCCCGTGCCATTTTGCACACATGTCCGGAGCAACCCGGGCGCACCCAACGTCGCCAGATCCATCCGGTTGCGCACCGGACGGCCTCTGGCCAGCGAGCAGGACGGGAGACACACAATGACGAGGAAAGCCTCAGGGTTCGGAGCTTTCATGCTGTTGTTGATCGCGCTCTTCGTCGTGACCGCGTTCCTCACCCCGCGCGGCACCGAGACAGGCCCCGATCCGGCGGCCCTTGCGGAAGCCCGCGAAGCGACGGGCGGCGCGCAGACCCGCGAAGACATCATGGCCAGGCAGGCCGGTATGGATGTCGACATCGACTTTCGCCGCCAGAACACCGGCGATCCCTCGGGGGGCGCCGCGATGAACGCGCAGCTCGGCACGCTCGGGGGCGTGTCCGATGCCGAGATGTTCCGCGCGCTGCGGTTCAATGAAGCCGATGTGAGCGTCTCGTCGCGCGCGCCGGCCGCCGATGTCTTGATCCAGGACACCGGGATGGCATGGCTGCAGTTCCGCCAGGGCCCGCTGGCCCAATGGGGCGGGGGCGCCCTTCTCGGCATCCTTGCGCTTCTCGTTCTGTTCTACGTAGCACGGGGCAAGATCCGGATCGACGGCGAGATCACCGGGCAGACGATCCTGCGCTTCAACAGCATCGAGCGCTTTGCCCATTGGCTGCTCGCCACCTCCTTTATCCTACTGGCGATCACCGGGCTGGTCGTGTTCTTCGGGCGGCAGGGGCTGATCCCGCTCATCGGCCACGAGGCCTATGCCGGGCTCGCCAGGGGATCGAAGTGGATTCACAACAGCGTCTCCTGGGCCTTCATGCTGTCCATCGTGATGGTGTTCTTCCTGTGGGTCTGGCACAACATCCCCAACCGGACGGACATCAAATGGGCCATGCAGGGGGGCGGGCTGTTCGTGAAGGGCGTCCACCCGCCTGCGAAGAAATTCAACGCCGGGCAAAAGGTGATCTTCTGGTCGGTCGTTCTGCTCGGCGGTTCGATTGCGCTGTCCGGCCTGTCGCTGCTCTTCCCTTTCCAGCTGCCGATGTTCGCAAAGACCTTCGGCATCCTCAATCAGACCGGGCTGCCGCAACTCCTCGGGTTCGGCATCCTGCCCACCGAAATGCCGCCGCATGAGGAAATGCAGTATGCTGCGGCCTGGCACACGATCGTGGGCTTCGCCATGATGGTCATCGTGATCGCCCACATCTACATCGGCTCCGTCGGTATGGAGGGGGCGTTCGACGCCATGGGATCGGGGCAGGTCGAAAAGCAATGGGCCAAGGAGCACCATTCGATCTGGTACGAGGAGGTTACCGGGGAGCAGGCGGGCCACCACGGATCGCCCGATGCCGAGAGTGGCGGAAGGCCCGGCGCCGGTGAGGCGCGTACCCCTGCGGAATAGACCCGTGATGCGTCCGGGCAGAGGCGCGTTCGGCGCGATCCTGTCGGCCGGCATTGCGATCCTTTGCGCGGTGCCGGCCTGGGCCGGAGACTTCTTCACGCTGAAGGGGCACGGGGGGCCGATCAAGGGCATAGAGCTGACGGATGACGGCGCCATCGTGACGGCGAGTTTAGACAACGCCGTCGGGGTCTGGCGGGCCAGGACGCCGCTCTGGCTGGACGGGCACCGGGCCGCCGTCAACACGGTGCTCGCTCTGCCCGACGGCGGGCTTCTGTCGGGCTCGGACGATTTCGATCTGCGGCTTTGGGACATCGCCTCTGGCTCCAGCACGCCGCTCGCCGGTCACAGGGGCAAGGTGATGGCCCTTGCGCTTTCGCCCGATGCCAGAACCGCCGCGTCGGCCAGTTGGGACGGGCTCGTCGGCTTGTGGGATCTGACGCAGCCCGGGGCCCCGCCAAAGCTGCTGAGCGGGCATGGCTCTGGGGTGAACGATGTCGCGTTTTCGGCAGATGGCACCCGCCTCTATTCCGGCGCCTCCGACGGAACGGTGCGGGTCTGGGATGTCGCAAGCGGCGCGCAGACCCGGCTGCTGCTGCAAAACGGCTTCGGCGTGAACAGGATCATCCTGAACGAAGCGGCGGGATGGCTGGCCTACGGGGCGGTGGACGGTGTCACCCGCGTGGTGGACCTCGAGACTGGCGCGCAGATTGCAGACCTGACGCTGGAGCGGCGCCCGATCCTGGCCATGGCCGCAAGCCCGGACGGCACGCGGATCGCGATCGGCGACGGCGAGGGTTACATCTCGATCATTGCGACCGACCGGTGGTCCTACGTCGCCGACTTTCGCGCCACCCTGCGCGGGCCGGTCTGGGCGCTGCACTTTTCGGCCGACGGCGCAAACGTCCATGCCGGCGGCCTCGATACGGCGATGTACTCCTGGCCCGTGGATGGCCTGAAAGACGGACAGCGGATGGTCAGCGAGACGCCGAGCTTCCTTGTCGCGGCGGACGCGGTCGACAATGGCGAGCGACAGTACAACCGTAAATGCTCGATCTGCCACGCGCTTGGCCCCGCCGGTGAGCGACGCGCGGGCCCCACCCTGCACGGCATCATGGGGCGTCATGCCGGTGCCCTGGCGGAGTACGCCTACTCCGACACGCTCTCCAACTCCGACATCGTCTGGACCGATGAAACCATCGACGCCCTGTTCGACATCGGCCCGGACGACTACATAACAGGCTCAAAGATGCCGCAGCAACGCATCACGGATGCCAAAGACCGCCAGGATCTGATAGCGTTTCTGAAACGCGCAACCAAGAAGGACGAACAGTGACATGAAGGCCTTTCTGTTTGCCTGTCTCGCGCTCGTCGGGCTCTCGGTGGGCTCGTATTATGCGCTCGAGGAACTGGGCATGTCGACCGAGGCGGAGACGAGCAGCCCGAGCGTCCGGCTGGACTAGGGGCGCACGGATGCTCGGCTATTTCTCTACAGAGGGCCGCGGGACAGGCGATCTGATGGTGAAGGAGGTCGCCGCGCGACTGCAGGCCGATGGCATCCCGCTCGCCGGTGTGGTGCAGGAGAACGTCGAACGCGATCCGACGCGGAAATGCGACATGGAGCTTCATGTCCTGTCCGGCACGACCGTCATCTGCATCAGTCAGAACCTCGGGCGCCATGCCCGGGGGTGCCGGCTCGATCCTGGCGGGCTGGAGCAGGCGGTCGGGCTGGTCGAGGCGCAGCTCGCCCATGAGCCGGCGCTGCTCATCGTCAACAAGTTCGGCAAGCAGGAGCTGGAAGGCCGCGGGTTTCGCCCGGTGATCGGGGCCGCCATCGCCGCCGGCCTTCCGGTGCTGACATCGATCAACGCCGCCCATGTCGAGATGTTTCTGGATTTCGCCGAGGGCCTCGCGGACCGTTTGCCGCCGGACCCGGACGCAATCTTCGCGTGGTGTGTCGCGCAGGCGCGCGGGGCCAGCCTGCCCGCCGAGGCGTCCTAGGCGGACGTCTCGCGGCGCAAGCCGGCGGCCTCGCGCCTCCTCTATCTCCCCCCTCCGAGCGATGCGCCTCCCCTCTCGTCGGCGCTCACCAGTGCATGCCCTCTCAGGTCAGGCCGCGGCGAGAGCCCCAAGCAACGCGTCCGCAAACGCCGCTTGCTCGTCGCCCGCGTGTGCTTTGCCGTAGACCGAGATCGGCAGGCTGACGAGAGCGGGCAAACCCAGCCCCTCTCCAACCTCGCGCAGGGGGGCTGCCACGGCAGGCGCCGGCAGAACCGTCGCGGCAAGGCCCGCCAGCACCATCGCACGCAGGCCCACCGCGTCCGGCTGTGTCAGGATCTGCGCGGACCGCCCGATCCCGTCGAGGGCGGTCACGGCGTGACGCCGCAGATCGCGCGCATCCGCAAGAAACACCACGGGTAGCGGCGCATCGCGGGAGGGTTCGAAGCCTTCGGCGGCAGCCCAGACCAAGGGCACCGACACTGTGCCGTGCCGGCCCTGGCGCCGGCCCTGATCGAACACCAGCACAAGATCCACCACAGACTCGTCCAGAAGGGCGAGCAATTCATGACTGCGTGCCGTCTTCACCGACACGTCGATCACCCGCCCGGCCTCGCGGTGCGCGGCAAGTGCGGTGGGCACGGTAGACAGCGCAAACGTGACGGTCGTGCCCAGGCGCAGGGTGGGCGCGTGAGCGCCGCCGAGCGCGGGCTGGGTCATTTCATCGGCGAGCGCCAGTATACGGTGCGCTTGGGTCAGGAATGCGTGCCCGTCCGGTGCAAGACCCACGGAGCGGCCGCGCCCCCTGTCCAAGAGCCGCATCCCCACACGCTCCTCCAGGGCCCGGATATGGGCGCTGACAGCGGATTGGACCGTACCGAGACGGTCCGCCGCGGCAGAGAAGCTGCCCGTTTCCGTAACGGCGACGAAGCTTTCCACGTGGCGCAGATCAAGAGTCATAAAATCACCATAAGAGATTTTATAGACCGCAAAAGATCGTTTTTCATTATTCTAAGATCGGCCTAGGCCGACACTATGACCATCGAGAGCTACGTCCTCGCCGCGCTGGCGGTTGTCCTGACCGGAATCTCCAAGAGCGGGTTCGCCGGCGGGCTCGGGATTTTGGGCGTGCCCCTCGTTGCGCTGTCCATGTCGCCCCAGGCGGCGGCCGTTCTGCTGCTGCCGGTCCTTGTGGCGATCGACCTGATCTCGATCTGGCGTTATCGGCGCGACTGGCGGGTCACAACGATCCTTGCCCTCGTGCCCGGGGCGGCGTTCGGCATCGGCCTCGGCATGGCGGGCTTTGCCCGGCTCAATGAAGACGCCCTGCGCCTTGGCGTCGGGCTGTGCGCCCTCGCCTTTGTCGCCCGCTCTGTCCGGACGGGCACCGCTGGACCGGCCCCCGCCGCCAAGGCCCGGCGCGGCACGGTTTTCGCGATGAGCGCCCTTTCTGGCTTCGCAGGGTTCATCGCGCATGCCGGAGGGCCCCCGATCAAGGGCACGTTTCTTCGCATGGGCTTGCCGAAATCGGCCTTCGTGGGGACGAACGCCATCTTCTTCTTTATGCTCAACGTGGCCAAAGCCGCTGGATACGGGGCGCTTGGGCTGTTCTCGGCGCAGGGCCTGCTCGCCTCCCTGTCGCTCGCCCCGTTCCTTGTGGCGGGCGTGGCATTTGGCTTTGCCCTGCATGACCGGGTTTCGCAGGCTCTCTTTTCGCGCGTGGCCTATGTTCTGCTCGGCGTCGCAGGTGTGAACCTCGTCGTTATGGGCACGTGGGGATTGCTCGCGCCCTGATCCCCGTGCGCACCAGTTCTGTGCCCTTGCCCGTCGCCGCAAGGGGCGGCCGTCTCCTTTGCGCTTGACATAGGCAGTAAAATCGAAATATCTCGATATATGGACATTGATCAAGCGATGGCAGCTCTGAACAACCCGGTCCGGCGCAGGATCCTGCTGTGGCTGAAAGATCGCTCCAACTTTCCACCCGCCCTGCCAGAGCATGCCGAGCTGGACGGGGTCTGCGTGGCCTACATCCAGGAAAAGGCGCAGCTCTCCCAATCCACGATCTCAAACTACATGGGCATGCTGCGGAAGGCCGGCTTCGTTATCGCGGAACGTCACGGGCAATGGACGTTCTATCGCCGCGACGAGGATGGCATCCGAAGGTTCCTGAACGCGGTTCAGAGCGAACTTCTCCGACAGGATTGATCCCAATCCCTTACACAGAAATATTGAGATATGCAAATAGATCTATGTTATGAATGACCGGGAGCTTAGCCCGCGGGAGGCTTTGGCCCTGCCGCTGATCCTCCCCTGCGGCGTGCGGCTGAAGAACCGCCTGATCAAGGCCGCCATGTCGGACAGTCTTGGGGATGGCGCGGGCAACGCCACCCGGCCGCAGGCGCGTCTCTACGAGAGATGGGCCGAGGGCGGTGCGGCGCTCAGCCTGATCGGAGAAGTGCAGACGTCCCCGAGCCACCCCGAGAAGCCCGGCAACCTGGTGCTTACCCCCGATGCGGACCTTGAGGCGCTGCGAGAGCTGGCCACGCGCGGCGCGGCCCATGGCGCGCGCCTCTGGCCGCAACTCGGCCATGCGGGCGCGCTCTCGCATCCTCCCATCAGTCAGCCGAAAGGGCCGTCGCCCCTCGATGTCGAAGGGCTGCACTGCGCCGGGCTGACGCTGTCCGAGATCGAAGCGCTCCCCGGCGCCTATGCGCGCGCGGCCGCCCTGGCGAAGCAGGTCGGCTTCGACGGCGTGCAGATCCACGCCGGTCACGGGTTTCTCTTCAGCCAGTTCCTGTCGCCGCTGTTCAACCGCCGCACCGATGGCTACGGCGGGTCGATCGCCAACCGCTTCCGCGTGATCGGCATGACGCTTGATGCCGTGCGCGCGGCCGTCGGGCCAGCCTTTCCCATTGGGATCAAGATCAACGCGACGGACAAGCTGGTGGGCGGCTTCGATGAAAGTGCAGCGCTCGACGTGGTTCGAATGCTCGATCACACCTCCGTCGATCTGATCGACATCAGCGGCGGGACGTACTTCCCCGGCGCGCCCGCCAGTTCGGACGGCACCTCCGCCAAAGGCCCCTACTTCGCGGAGTTCGCCAAACGCGCGAGACGGGTCACAACCATCCCCGTGATGCTGACGGGTGGGATCGCCACGAGAGACCACGCCTTTGCGGTTCTGCGCAGCGGCGCGGCGGATGCGGTCGGCCTCGCCCGGACGATGGCGTTGAACCCAACGCTGGCCCGGGCTTGGCTCAGCGCGGAAGGCGGCGACCCGGCCTATCCGACATTCGACGCCCCGCCGCGGGGCGGCGTGACAGCCTGGTACTCCATGCGGTTGACGGCCCTTGCCGAAGGCACCGAGGCCCAGTTCGCCCCAAGCGTTTCCGAAGCCCTCAGCGCCTATGACTCCCGGGACGCGGAACGCTGCGCAAGGTGGCTGAAGCGCTTCGCCTAGGCCGGACAGGCGCGGCGGCCAACGGCGCCCCGCCCGCATGCGTTGGAGGACGTGACGTGCACGGATGTCGCGCTCCTTTGGTTTACGGGTACGATATCGGCCTCCCTTCGATGGCCATGCGGTTCGCCGTGTCGTCATCCAGGGCGCGGAGAAGGCAAGGCACATCCCCTATTTGAAAGCGAGTCCACGGTGCGCCATAGGGCGGATGTGCGAACGCGGCGTCGGCAGGGATCCGTGTCCGAGAGGCCGGACAGCGGCGTCGACTGTGACTGCGCGGTCTCCTGGACCTACCCGCGCTACCCCAAGCCTGCTTCCGGCAGCTCAACCGGCTCCATACCTCTGCCCGCCGAGCATGTGCCCCGCTCGCGGTGGCAGCCAAGAATCGTGTCTTGTCGCGCGCTCCCAAAAGCGCAGGGAAAGGGCTCAGGGCCAGGAACGCATCGACGTCCGCGCGCCTGCACCGAAGATCAGGACGGGCACCGCGATCAGCCATAGAAGGCCCGCGGTCGTGACCGGATCGTAATGCGAGCCCATCACGGGGAAGAGCATCCAGCTCAAGTTGCTCATGGCGTGAAACAGCGAGGTGGCGAACACGCTCTCTCCGCCCCGCAGGTAGAGCCACAGAATGATGATCCGGCGCGCCATGGAGCCCAGCGCCCACCAGGCGATCCACTCCGCGCTCCGGCCTGCCTGAATGAGCGGGATCACGTGCCAGACGACGGACACCGTGCCGAGGATCAAGGCCGCCAGCCCCAAACCATAGGCCCGCGCAAGGGGCCGGGACGCGTAGGCTGACCATCCAAGTTCCTCGGTCGTTGCCGCAACGAAGAACAGGGCGAAGAGGGCGAGCGTTTGGGTCAGGCCGATCTGGGGCGCGGGCAGATCCACCCCCATCGCCCATTGCAGCGCGGCCGAGCCCGCCATGACCGCCGGCATCGTTCCGACGGCGACTAGCCAGGCCCATAGCGGCATACGGCGCAGATCGACGCTGCGGCGCAGGAAGGCACCCAGCGCCGCACGATTTCCCTCGTAGTAGACCAGCACACCAGCCGCCAGCGCGGGGCAGAGGGCCATGGCCGCGCTCACCGGAAGCCCCGGCAGCAACTCGGCGCCATGGAGAGCGCCATAAAGCCAGAACGGGACGGACAGCGCGAAGAGCACCCCGAAAAAGACGAAGGGGCGCGGGGCGGGCGCAGCTTTCATGACAGATTGAACCCCTTCCCCCTGACGAAGGCCCCGAAGGTCTGGCGCTCGGGGGTTGCGTATTGCCGGCTCTTGTCTTCCGACCAGCCATAGGCCTCGGCAGTGCCGAACCTCCCGGTGTCCCTTTGCTGGGCATAGGGCTGCGCCGCCGTCCGTCGTGCGTCGTATTGGGCGATGGCCTCCGCCTGGCCGGTCTCGGCATACCGGTCCTCGTGCACCGTGGCCGCCAGGGGCAGGCGCATGCTGATGCGGGGCGTCGGATCCAGCGGATAGCCGTAGGCCAGACCGGCCACCGGGAACACATGGTCCGGCAAGGCCAGAAGGTCGCTCACGCCCGCCGCATCGTTGCGCACTGCGCTGATCGGGCAGCATCCCAGGCCCAGGGCCTCGGCCGCGCTCACGAATGCCGACAGGGCGATGGCCGCATCGACGGTGGCATTGAAGAACGCATCGAGATGGTCGTTGGCGAAAGCGTGCCCGCGCAGCTTGTGGAGCATGCGTTGCCGCCTGTGATTGCCGCAGAAGACCGCGAAGTGCGGGGCATCGGCCACCCAATTGTCCGGCCCGACAAGGGCGACGAACCGCGCTTTCACCTCCGGGTCGCGCAACACGACGATATCGCGCTGTTGGAGATCGCTCTTGGTCGGCGCGGCCAGTGCCGCTGCACAAAGCAGCTCGCTGAGGCCACGCGCCACCGCGCGATCGGAGAAAGCCCGGCAGGACCCGCGCGCGACCATACTTGCCACCAGATCGGACGTGGCCGCGAGAGGCCCGGGATCGAGCGCATCGCCGTATCTGAACTGCACGTGGTCCGATGAAATCGCCATGTTCGCCTTTCACTCTTTGGGTCAGCGCCCCTCGAAAAAGGGCCGTGCCATGCGGGGGTCGTGAACGACGGCCACCACGCGTCGCCTTGTCCCGCGCCGCCCTCAGCGGGATATGCGGCCGAGATCCAGGCGATAGAGCACGAGCCTCTGGGCCGGCCCCGGCACGGTGCGAACCCTGCAGAAACCGCAACGCCCCATCAAGGCGTGAGAGGCCAGATTTTGCAAATCGACAGCGGCCACGAGACGGGGCAATCGGAGCGGAACGGCGGCGTATCCGATCAGAGCCCGCAATGCGGCGGTCGCGAGGCCCTGCCCAAAGCTGTCCGGGTGCAGGGCCACCAGGGGTTCGATCTGCCCCGCCATGTCGGACAAGTGCGCGAGCGCGTCGGAGACCGACCCCAGCCCAACGAACCCGGCCACGTGCCCCTCACCTCCCTCAATCGCCCAGAGCCCGAGGCCGCGGCGATCCAGAAGCTCGCTGGTGGCGAGCATCTCCTGCCCCTCGTCGCGGGACACCACGCGTGCATCGCAGAGAAACCGCCGGACGACCGGCGCGCGGAGCACCGCCAGCAGGCGCTCCAGATCCTCGTGCCGGGCGGGCCGCAATCGCCCGCTATCGAATTGGAGGGTCGGTTTCATTGGCGTGCCGGTCGTCTCCTTAGCACGGGGCGGGCCCGCGCGCAGCATGCGGCGCGGGCCCACCGGTTCACGATGTCGACTTGGGCAGCGCGGCGTCGTTGCCCCACTCTGCCCAGGATCGGTGATACACGCGGAGCCGCGGGTACCCCAGAAGGCGCAGCGCGACGTAGCTGTGCGACGAGGCGAGCCCGATCTGGCAATGCATGACCACGTCGTTCTCGGGCGTGATGCCCTGCGCCTCGAAATGGGCGCGCAGGGCGTCGGCCCCCAGGAAACGCTCCGTTTCGTCCAGGTTCTGAGACCAGGGCACGTTGACAGCCCAGGGGATGTGACCCTCGGCGTACATGTGCGGCGGCCGGACATCGATCAGCACGCCGTCCGGATGGTCGCGATGCACAAGCACATCCTCTGCCGTCGCATGCCGCCGCGGGCTGATCGCGGCCTGGAACGGCGCCGCTTCGTGCGGCAGCTCGATGCTCGTCACCGGCCCGTTGGCGGCCTGCCAGGCGCTCCAGCCCCCGTTCAGAACGGCCACGTTGGCATGGCCCAGATACTCCATCAGCCAGAGCATGCGCGCGGCATGAAAACCGCCCCAATCGTCGTAGAAGACAACGCGGCGGTCGGCGGCGATCCCAAGGGCGCCCAGGATGCGCTCGAGATCCGGAACGGATTGCAGCGCCCCGTCGATCGGGCTGTGGCGCGCAACCACCTGGTTCGGGTCGAGATGGCGCGCGCCGGGAATGTGCCCAGCATCGAACTCGCTGCGCGGGCGCACATCGACGACGACGATCCCCGCCGCCTCGTATTTCGGCCGCCCCATCTTCATGGGCGAGGCCGCCCCGATCAGGTCGCCGGGCTCCATCAGCAGCTCTGGGTTGGCATAGCCGCCGGATTGGGCGCCGCCGGGACGCGCCAGCGCCAGATAGGCCAGCGCGAGGGTTCCGACGCCGAATTGGCGCCGGGTAAGCTTGAAGGTCATGTCAATAGGTCCTTTGAGAGTGAATCAGGTCGGCGCCGCGACAAGGCGAAGATACGGCACCGGGCTTTTCCAGCCTTCGGGGAAGCGGGCGCGCGCGGCCTCGTCGGAGACCGAGGGCACGATCACCACGTCATCTCCCGAGGCCCAGTTGGCCGGTGTGGCGAGTTGATGGCGCGCCGTCAGCTGCAGGCTGTCGATGGCCCGCAGAACCTCGTTGAAGTCGCGCCCCGTCGTCATCGGGTAGGAGATCGTGAGTTTGATCTTCTTGTCCGGCCCGATCACGAACAGCGTCCGCGCCGTCGCGTTGTCCATTGCGGTGCGGCCCCGCGCGCTGTCGCCGGCATCCTTGGGCAGCATGTCATAGAGCTTGGCCACCTTCAGATCGGTATCGCCGATCAGCGGGTAATTGGGGGCGTGGCCGACCGCCGTCTTGATGTCGTCGGACCAGCGCACGTGGTCCGAAACCGGGTCGATCGACACGCCGATCAGCTTGACGCCGCGCCGGTCGAATTCGGGTTTCATGCGGGCGACGACACCCAGTTCCGTGGTGCAGACCGGGGTGAAGTCCTTCGGGTGCGAAAACAAAACGCACCACGCGTCGCCCATCCAGTCGTGAAAGCTGATCTGCCCGTCCGTGCTGTCGGCGATGAAATCCGGAGCGGTGCTGTTGATTGAAAGCGGCATTCTCTATCCTTCAGATCTTGTGCGCAGGCGGCGCGACATTTCGGTGGCGTGGACGTACCGCGAGCACCGCGCGAAAGCCTGAAGGCGATCTGAAAGAGTCCTGAAACGCGCCTAGGCCGCGCTCAGGTTGCGGCGAAGCCTGCCGAACTGCCGATGCTCCGCCATGGTGACGAATGCCGGGTCCGTATCCAGCCACGGCAGATCGCGCCATCCGTGATCGAACAGCTCCTCCAGCGCGAGCACGGCCCGGTCCGTCTCGCCGATCAGCGTCAGGGCCGAGGCCACATAGATCGCCTGCGCGCTCTCGCGCACATCGATCTGGTCGATTGTGCTGAGCGCACTCGCTGGTTCGCCCAACAGCGCCATCATCAGGGCAATGGCCGCCAGGGCGCGGGTGTCCGACGGATCGGCGTTGAGCCGCATCCGCGCGCGCGCCAGCACCTTTTCGGCATTGCGGCGGGAGCGGGCCGGGTCGATCTGCACGGAAAGCTGCGCGGCGTGCAGATAGCCCTTGATGTTCTCCGGCTCCAGATGACCGACCTGCTCGAAATAGGTGATGGCCGCGCGGTGGCGGCGGCTCGACATCAGGTACCACGCCGCCAGGTGATAGGCGGCCGCACTGCGCGGATTGAGCGTCAGCGCATGCCGGTGCGCGGCATCGGCGGCCTGCCAGTGCTGCCCTGCCCCCAGCGCATAGCCGAGCGCGGAATGGCCGGCCGTCAAACCGGGATCGAGGGTAACGGCCTGCTGCGCCGCGTCGATCGCCCGGGGCAGCACAAAGGACCCCTCCGACCAGTAAAGATGCGATCGGGTGAGGGCGACGCTGAGTTCTGCAAGGGACACCGCGCATTCCGGCGCCATATCCACGGCCTCTTCCGTCAGTTCGACGGCCCGCTGGATCGACCCGGCGCCGCAGCGCACGAGTTCCGTGCGCGCCTCGAGGCACAGCGCATGGGCTTCGAGATCGGCAAGCGTCGGCTCGGACCGATGCGGGGCTGCAGCATTCGGCGCGGCCTGCATGGGCGCCTGAGACAGCCGGTATCCACCGCGCGAGACGGTCTCGATGATGCGCTTGTCCGACAAGACGCGCCGAACCTCCGCCACGACCTGGGTCAGGCTTTCGTCGGACACGACGACCTCGGGCCAGACCCGATCCAGAAGCGTCTGGCGGGACACCATGGTGCCGTTGGCCTCCGCCAGAACGGAAAGAAGCCGTATGGCCCGGGGCGAGAGCGCACGGGTTTCACCTGCCTTCCAGGCGATCCTGGACGGCATGTCGATTCTCCAACCACTGAGTATGAGATGCATAACGATGCTAAGAATAAGAGGACGGTAACTATGGACTTCGAATTGCTACGGCCTAAAAAATAAAGTTTGCAAGCGCATCACTTGACCGACACGGTTTTGTGACCTGTCTCTTGCGCGGGCCTCCCCCGCCGCACCGCCCGGTTCCGCTGCTGTGCCTTCGAGTAAGGCCCCGTCCCCAAAGACACTCCTGAGAGCAAACCCCGGGCCTCCTTTCCATGCGCAAAACTCCGCCGATGCGAGATCGGGGAGAGAGCCGCCGTTGGGCGCCAGGCCTCACGGCCACCTCTCCGGCAGTGAACCACCTGACGGCGGCACCATCGGGCTCGACGCGAGGCCGCGACCGAGCCAATGGAGCCTCCGCGCCTTATGGGAGCGCGGCAGAACCTCGCTTCATCGTCACAGGCATAGAAGGCCGTGAGCGAGCCTGCCGGGCGTCTTTGGCACGCCAGCCGTGACAGCGGGGCGGGCTTATGTCGCGGCGGCGCGTCGGGTTGGACGGGGCGCCCGCCGCGCGCGCGGCGCCCTCTCCCGCGTGGCGACGCGCATCAGTTTCTGGAAGCGCGGGCAAGAGAGATGGTCGTCTTCCGGGCATAGAGCGACATGCCGCATCAAGCGGACAAGCGTCTGCAATCGCTCGATCTCTGCCTCCACATCGGCGGCGCGCGCGGCGATCCTGTCCCTCGGCAGGACGATCTCCGGCGTCAGCCGGAACATCCCGGCAATCTCCTCCAGCGAGAAGCCAGCCGCCTTTCCGAGGGAGATGAGCGAGAGACGCGGCAGGACATCCGGATCGTATTGCCGCCGCAGCCCATGGCGCGACACCGACGCGATCAGGCCGATCTTTTCGTAGTACCGCAGCGCCGAAGGCTTGACAGAAGCCCTGCGCGCCACCTCTGAAATATCGAGCATATTTGGATCTTGTCCTAAAGCCGACTTCAAGTCGTAGACTGCCTGCCCGTACGATTCAAGCGAGGAGCGCAGATGATGCATATGTCCGATCGGAGCGTGGCGAGGCCGGCGTGGCTGGTCATGCTCGGCCCATGCCTTTCCATCGCGCTGGCCTCATCGGCGATCAGCATCGCGGCCGTCGCGCAGCCTGCGCTGGCCGATGCCTTTCCCGATGCGCGGCGCGACGTGAGCTACGTGGTTTCGGCCTTCATCCTTGCCACGACGGTCGCCAGCGTCCCGGTCGGCCGTGCCGGAGACGTGTTCGGCGCCGGCAGGGTTCTGCTCGCGGGTCTCGTCGTCTTTACCCTCGGCGCGCTTGCGGCCGCCCGGGCCGGCAGCCTCGATGCGCTGATCCTGGCGCGGGCGGTTCAGGGCCTCGGCGCATCGGCCATGCTGACCATGCCGCTTGCCTTGGTGCGGGGCACCATTCCGCTTGCGCAGTCGGGCCGCTGGATGGGCCTGCTCGGCTCGCTCTCCGCCATCGGTACGGCGACGGGCCCGGCGCTGGGCGGCTTTCTTGTCGCGACCCATGGATGGCCCTCGGTATTCGTCGCTCAGATCCCGCTTCCGATCCTGATCTTCGCCATGGCCGCGCGCGTCCTGCCGAATTTCCCACCTTCAAAAGGCGCCGCGCGTTTCGACATCCTCGGTACGATCACTCTGGCCGTTACCCTGCTTGCGATCTGCCTGGTCCTGTCGGAACCGCGCAGCGGTCAGGTCTGGAAGATGGTTCCTCTGGGTGTGGTGGCTGCGGTCGGGTTGCTGTTCTTTATCCACATCGAAAAGCGCGCCCGCGATCCGATGATCGACATCGAACAGGCGTCGGACAGGATCCTCCTGAAGTATCTCAGCAGCAATGGCCTGATCTCGATGATCATGATGGGCCTCCTCGTCGTCGGGCCCTTCTACCTGATCCGGGGAGCCGGGCTTTCGACGCCGGCCATGGGCCTCGTGATGTCGATCGGGCCGGTGGCGGCCATCCTCGGCGGCGTTCCGGCGGGCCGCTTTTCGGAGTCTCTTGGGGCGGAGCGTGCCCTGGTGCGCGGCACCGCTCTTCTGGCGCTCGGCGCGGCGGCCATGGCCGTTCTCCCGATCTGGGCGGGTGTGCCGGGTTTTGCGGCGGCGTTTCTGACACTGGCCTTGGCGTATCAGGTGTTCCTGGCAGCGCTGAACACCGCTGTGATGACACGCGCGCCAGAGCACGCGCGCGGGCGTGTTTCGGGGTTGATTGCCCTCTCCCGCAATCTTGGGTTTGTCATCGGCGCAAGCCTGATGCCGTCGCTCTTCGACGGGATCTTTGCCCTGTCGCAAAGCCTGCACTGGCCGGTCCCCCACGCCCAGGTCGCGATGACCGCCACCTTTGCCGGTGCCACTTGCTTGGCACTTGTGTCGGTGCTTCTGGTCGCCCACCTAGGGCCGGAAGAGGAACGGGCATGAGCGATCTTTCAAATCTGGTACGGGCCATCTGCAAACGCGGGGCTGCAATTCTGGCCACCGCGCTGGTGGCGCCCACCCTCGCTGCCAGCGAAACGGTCCAGATCCCAGGCCCCGAAGGCCCGCTGGAGGGCGAGCAGATCGCGGTAGACGGGGCGCGAAGCACAGTGGTGATCGTGCCCGGTTCCGGGCCGACCGACCGCAATGGCAACTCGAACGTGTCTCCGCTCCAATCCGACACCTACAAGCTTCTGGCGGAGGAGTTGGCCGCCGCCGGGATCGCCTCGATCCGGATCGACAAGCGCGGGTTTTTCGGCAGCCAAGGGGCGATCGCGGACCCGAACGACGTGACCGTGTCGGCCTACGCCTCGGACGTGCTGGGCTGGCTCGACTTTGCCGCTGACCAAGGCGCGGCCTGCACGTGGATCGCCGGGCACTCCGAGGGCGGTCTTGTCGCGCTGGCCGCCGCGCAAATGGATCCGGACGGCCTCTGCGGCATCGTCCTGCTCGCCGCGCCGGGCCGTCCGGTGGGCGATCTCCTGCTCGAACAGGTGCGGCGAAACCCCGCCAACGCCCCCTTCATGGCGGAAATCGAAAGCCTGGTCGCGCAGCTGAGCGCCGGCCACACACGGGACGTGGCAAAGATCTCGCCGGAGCTGCTGCCGCTGTTTTCCGAAGGTCCGCAGCGGTTCATGGCCGATCTGTTCTCCTACGATCCCGCGGGTCTGGCGCGCGACTGGGCCGGGCCGACCCTCATCGTGCAAGGAGATGCCGACGTTCAGGTGGCAAAGCGGGACGCGGATCTTCTTCAGAGCGCTTTCAAGCGGCCGCAACGCCTCGATCTTGACGGCGGGACGCACATGCTGAAGCAGGATGTGCCGGGCCAGCCCTTCGCGACCTATGTCCAGCCGGAGCTGCCGCTTCACCCCGACCTTGTGGAGGGCATCGCCGCGTTCATCTCAGCGAAGGTGCCCCGCGACACTCCCTGAGTACGCCGAACAGACCACGCCGCGGTCGTCGGAGGCCCGGGGCTTCAGGATGCGCGACACCCGAACCTTGAAGGGGCGGACGAGACGGCGCCCCCAGATCCCAATAGCGGCCGATCTCGCCTCTCATCGCGGCACCCGGCCGTGGGGGCGGCGCTACGATCCGTCTCGGATGTGCCATGGGGAGAGCAGCCCCGGCGCTTGGGGGCGCATCGGCCAAGCAGCACAAGGCGAGACTGGTCAGACCGGCTGCGGCAATAGAACAGGTCCCTTACGATGCGAATAGCGGTCCCTGCCCCCACCTCAGGGGCCCGTGGCCAGACGCGACAGGAAACCCTCCGCCTGATCGGCCTTGATCACCGAATCGACGACATGCAGATCGCCCGGAGGCGCCACCTCGTTGAGCTTGCGGAAAACCGCGAGCGCGGCGGGCGAGGTCGTGGCGATGTTGTGGTCGAAGCGGCGACCGTCGGACAACGCGCCGACGTCGACCACGGTGATCCCGAGATCGATCAGAAGCTCCGGCTGGGTCGCCGTTCCCAGACGCACGCCGCGCCCGGTGAGCAGCCCCGAAATCCGCAAGGCCCTGTCTTGCTCGGCGATCATGACGATGAAAGGCTCCGGCAGATCCCCGATCGGTGCGATCTGTTCACGAAACAGTTCGGTGTCGATATCCGGCGCCATCAGAAGCACCCCGTTGAGGTCGCGCGCAAGATCCAGCCGGCCGGATTGCGCGATCTGGCGCAGTGTCTCCATCAGCAGAAAGCTCCCCATGGAATGGGCGGTCAGAAACAGCGTCCGGTCAGGCTGCTGGGCCAGGGCGACGATGAGGTCTTCGAGTTTGTCACGCGAGATCAGGGCACTGTCGCGATCGTAGATGTAGCCGGTTGCCTGCGCGGCCGAGGGCCACGAGAACACCACCATGGGAACGGGGACGTTCAGGTCATGGGCCACCTGGGCGGTTCCGTAGACCGCTTCGCCATGTGTGGTGTTGTAGCCATGCACGTGCAGAACCGTCTCCCGGGTCCCCGCGCGGTCGGACGCGGCGACGCTGCGGACGAATTGGTCGATATCCGGATAGGCCTGCCCGCCGACCGTCGCGAAGTCCGTCCGTGCGTCCGCCGGTCCGCGGGGCCATTCGATCCGCCCGACACGATGGTCCGGCGGGATCGAAACGGCGACCCGGCCGAAGGCCAGATCGCCCTCGCGGGCCTCGCCAAAGTTCCTTGCCTCGCCGGTATCCTGGCGAAACCGCGCGACATAGATGTCGCGGACGGTCGCGTCGGGAACAGGCGCGGCGGTCTCGATGATCCCGCGCGGCGCGCAGGACATGAGGGCGAGCGCGGCGATGGTCAGAAGCGTGGCGTGCGTGATCATACGATGACCTCCGGCGAGCATAGACGGAAGACATGGGGCGGCCGGGGCCACGGGGGGCGGGCCTTGTCCCGCGGCGCACCGACTCTGGTCCTCGTCTCGGGGCAAGGCTGGATCGTCCGCCCGGAGCGGCTTGGGGGGAGGCCGCTTTGGCTACTCTGCGCGAAGCTGTCGGCGGCGCCTGGTGTGTTTGGGCGCGTATCGGTCCACCGTTGGTCCACTCCGTGGCAGTCCTCGCACGCCTCAAGAGCGCCATAGCATCCCCTTCCGAAGACTGGCGGTTACCGGACGGGCTGCCTCGGCGGCGGTCCCTCGATGCCGCCCCCGACAGGCATCGCCCGCCAATCCGGAGAACAACCGGCGCCGGCTCTCAGCGGGTCATGGCCTTGGGCGTCCATGTACGCTCCGGCTCCCATGCGCGCGCAGGCTCGTCGACCGGCCTGTCGAACAGCACGCCGGGGCGGTTCCCGGCGAGATCTTCCAGCCTGGGATCCACCGAGATCCGGTGAACCTCGTGGGGCCACGGCTGCGCGGGGGTGAAGATCCAGACACTCTCGCCCTCCGAAAGCTCGATCCGCCCGGCGACCGGCTGTCCCGCGCGGTCGAGCACGCGCACCCGATAGACCAGCGATAGATGATCGTGCGGGCTGCCCAGCTCAAGCGTGAGGGGCTCGGTGGTGCCGCTGTGCGGCAGGTGAAGCCCCCATGCGCCCGGGTCCGGCGTCTGCGTATCGGCGGGCCCCGCGCGAAAGGCCTGCGTCATGTCGGGGCCGAGCGCGCATCCCTTTGCATCGCGCGCACTGCCCCGGACAAGGATCGCATAGTCCCGTCCCGCCTCCAGAGCGCGGCCCAGCGCATCATGCGCGGCCAATCCCGTCTTCACGCGTCCCGGATCGAAGAGCAGGGTCAGGCGCGTCCGATCCGGGGACCAGAGATCGTAGCGGTTCTTCAGAAACGCGCCCGCAACCTCCTCGCCGTCGGCATCGAGCAACGCAATGTGCTCCATGATATCGCCCTGCCCCATGGGACGCGGGAAGTAGACGTAGGCCCGCAGCAGATTGGACGGGAGATGCTCCGCTTTCGGGAACACCTCCACCGGTTCGGGCGCGGCGCAGAGCGCGAGCGCCCCGCTGGCCGAGACCGCGGCGAACAGGCCAAGGACGAAGGACGCGCGCACGCACGGCATGGCGCGATCAGCGCGCCTGATCCGGAAAGCCTTCGTCGGCCTTCAGCAAGTTCTGGAACATCCGCGTGCCCTGAGACATCTGGTTGTCCGCGTAGATGTAGTCAGGGAAGTTGTACTCGCTGATGAAGTCGCTCAGCCGGAAGAACGCGCCCTTGCGGAACGACACCAGTTGCATGGCACCGGTATCGAGATCGCGACGCATCGCCAGGAGGAACGTGTTGTCCTGATCGGCTGCGTGCAACACCCCGGAGAGGGGCAGCGGCGTAGTTGCGACACCGGCGGTCGCGCCGAGATAGGGGATCGGGGCCGAAAGGCCGGGGCTCGCGGCCGCCTCCGTCAGCGCATCCATCGCGATGAGATCGGCGTCCATCTCTCGGTTGACGACGAGCACGTAGCTTCCAACGTTGCCCGCCAGATCGGGGGCGGAGAACGCAATCACCTCGAGGGGGGTATTGCCATATCCAAGCTCGGCGATGGTTTTGCCGGTCACATGCGTGCCGTCCTGCAGATCGCTCACGGGAAGTGTCACCAGGGGCGTGCAGGTATAGGCCGCGACGACCGTCGGGGACCCACCCAGATCGACCACCGTCATGGCACGGATCGGCGCGCGCGTTTCGTTCTGGCCATGCGCGGCATGATACATCTCGATGCTTGTCGACGACGCGGCCTCGCCGAACGGGAACGGCACGCGCCGCAGGGTCGAGGCGAACTCGCCCGTAGAGAGGCCGGAGACGAACAGCTCACCGTCGACATAGTCGAGGTCGGTGACCGTCAGGGTGGGCGCGGGAATGTCGCGCCAGAACGAGACGTTTGAATCGGCGACGTCCTGCAGGCTGAATGTGCTCGGGGTCAGCGCCTGAATATCCAGCACGCTCGCCGAGCCATCGCGGTCCAGGCTGACGACGGCGCTCCTTTCGCTTTCGCCGACCCTGTAGGTGACGGAAACATAGGCGTCGCGCGTCACGGGATGCACCGCAAGGTCGCTGTAGATGACCGTCCGGGGATCGGCGCCGAGCGCCGCCTCGACGGCACCGTCGACATCCAGAAGATTGTATGCGGCATCCTCGACCGGAGCACCGCCCACATCGGGCAAATCATAGGCAAAAACCGTTCCTGCCGCCGAATCCGCGACAAAGAGCGTATCGTCGAGGCCAAACTCAAGTACGCTGGCATATTGGGGCGCCTCCGCGGCGGCGCCTCCCGCCGTGAGCGCGGCAACTGAAAGCGAACATAGCAGACGTCTTGCGTGCATGTTGATGTCCTCAAAGTTGGCTGTTTCGAAGCCCGGAGAATGCGCGGGCGCACCGCATCAAGGTGCACATCGCCCGAAGGCCGGGACAACAGATCCAAATGCGCAGCCGGTGCGCGTTGAGGACCCGTACCGCTTCCACTACCGCAGCCCCGGCGCCATCGGTTCCGCCAGAGAAGGGAATGCCGTTTGACATGAAATACTGGTCAGAAATCCGCACCGCCCTCATCCTTGCGCGGCTCGGCACGGTGAGCGCGGCCGCCAAGGAGATCGGCGTGCACCGGGCCACGGTGAACCGTCATGTCGAAACCCTCGAAGCGGCGTTCAACGCGCGGCTCTTCTTGCGGCACGCGCGCGGGTTCACACTGACGGAGGAGGGCCGCGAGGTGTTCGAGGTGGCCGCCCGGGCCGACGAGATGTTCGCCGATTTGCAGAAGCGCAGCCGGGGCAAGGCCGGCATGGTCTCCGGCACGTTGATGGTCACCGCGATGTCGTCCATCGCGCCGACGATCATGCCCTCGATCCGCGGCTTCCAGACCACGCATCCCGAGATCGATGTCGAGTTCATCGTGGATGCGAAGCTGGCGAAGCTGGAATACGGCGAGGCCCATATCGCGTTCCGCACGGGCCCGCAGCCGAAGCAGCCCGATTATGTGGTGCTGCCGCACAAGCCGGTCCGGTTCGGCCTCTATGCCGCGCAGGACTACATTGATCGTGTCGGCCTGCCGGAGGTCGGGGCCTTGGAGGGCCACAAGTTCGTGTCTCCATATGCCGACGCGACGCATCTGCCTTACCTGAAGTGGATCACCGAGAACGTGCCGGAGGACGCGATCGCCCTGCGCGCCAACAACAGCCACGTGCGCCGCCTCGCCATCTGCCACGGCATCGGAGTGGGCTTCATCGACGATCAGGACGCCTCGCTGCTGCGGGATCTGGTGGAGATCATGCCGCCGAGCGAGGATATCCAGATCGATCTATGGGTCGTGACGCATAGCGATCTGCACCGAACCGCGAAGGTTCAGGCGTTCCTCGATCACGTCCGCTAGGCGGCGCGGCGGGCAGCCATATCCTCTGCTAGGCAGGGCGCCGGTTGGGCTGTGCACCCGCTGCGCTGGACGGTCACACCGCCGGTGGCTCGTGCGGGCCAGCCTCGTCCGGAACGCGCACCCCCTGCGTTTTCGGGACCCTCCTCCAGGGGCCGCGGCTCGGCTAACCTCTCCCGGCACATGCCTGAAATCGTTGGGGTCAAACGACGCCGGATCGCGTGGAGCACCACGCGCGGGCGCCCGTCGCTGCACCCCGGCCACAGATGGGAGACCGCCGTGAAGACCTGGAAAGCTTCTCTGCCCATGGGCTTGCTCTGTGCCGGTGTGGCCTTGGCGAGCGATGCGTTTGCCCAGCCAGACGTGCCTGCAATGGATCGCGCGCTGCCTTACACAGACCGTCACCGGATCGACATCAGCAACCTGCGCTTCTTCTACGAGGGCATGCTGATCGGCGACATGATGATGCTCGCCGACGGGATGTTCGACGCCGAGAGCAAGTGGAAGCTGACGCTCTACCAGATGATCCGCGCGGACAGCCGCCATTTCCAGGCGCGCAGCGCGATCCAGCTCGCCCATCTGGGCGTGCCGCTCGACGAGATACGGGCGCTCTGGTCGCCCGGCTATGTCGACGGGATAGAAGACGCGCGCCTGCAGGCTGCGTTCCTCTATATAGACCAGATCGCCACCCTGCCCGCCGACATCACCGCCGAGACGCACGCCGCCCTGCGCCGCCACTATACCGACCGTCAGATCGCGGAACTGATCGAGCTTGCCTCGTTCAACGCCGCGAATGCGCTGCACGACAATGTGCTGCCGATCCCCACCGATCAGGCGACACTCGATTGGGCGCTGCAGAACCTCGGAACCGCCGGATGGACCCCGGGCCCCAATGCCAGCAGCAGCCCGGAGGAGCAGCGCCGCGCCGTCTTTGCCGGCGAGATCCTGGAGCAAGCCCGGAGGGAATACGTGGCCGCCTGGCGGCCCGACGACCTGACCGCCCCCGACCCGGCGTTCGAGACGGACTGGATCAACATCCTGACGGGCTACGGCGTGTCCCGGGTGATCTTCGATGGCGATCAGGACGGGGTCGAAGATCCGTTCGACGACTTCCCCCTCGACGCCGAGCGCTGGCGGGATGGCGGGCGCCCCGCGCTTGGTCAGCCGGACACCGAAACGCCCCCCTTCAACATCGCGGCCTATGACTTTCGCTATTACACCCCGGCCGCCACGCCGCCGAGCGGTGTGCCGTTCAGCGACAGGATCATGTTCGATACGATGTGGACGCGCCAGAACGCCGTCGGCACCGGCCGCATCGAGGATTACTTTCCCGCCGGCGACCGGGCGTTGCCGATGCAGTTCATGTGGCAGGTCTTCGTCGTGTATCAGTTGTCGTCGGGCTGCGTGCATTGCCAGGTTCACGGCACCTATTCTCTCTACGGCCACCTGCAGGACGGCTTTGCCGACGGCGTCACGCCGGACGAGGCGCGTCCGGAGGTCTTGCGCCAGATCCTGGATCTCTTCGACTTCGAACGCTCGGACCTTTTCAGCGATGCGCAGAAGTCGGCCTTTCGGCTGGCGCGGGATGCCGGACCGCTGCCCACACGGACCACGGCCGCGCATATCGCCGATCTCAGGCGCCACTATACCGACCGGGAGATTCAGGAACTGCTGATGACATTGCTTGCCGCCGGCCGCCTTTCCGCCGGGCAGCAATCGAACGTGACCGTAACAGACCGGCTCAGCATGTCCTGGGCGTTGCAGAATCTAACGCCCAGCGGGTGGCGGCCCGGGGGGCATATCGGGCTTCCGCAGGAGCAGCGGCGATACTTCATGTCGGAGATCGCCGTGGCAGGCATGGTGGCCGCGATGTCGGGCGACACGTTCGACTTTGCCTCCGAATGGGTCGGGCGGCCCGTCCCGCTCGCCGTCGACCGCGATGGCGACGGGGTGGAGGACCATTTCGATGGCTATCCCGACGACGCCACCCGCTGGGAGGACACCGACCGGGATGGCATCGAAGACGCGCTGGACGCCGATATCGACGGCGACGGGCTGTCGAACGACCTTGAGTTGCAAGCGGGGACGTTCCCCTACAAGGCCGACTCGGATGGAGACGGGGTTATCGATCCCGAGGAACTGCGCGTGGGCACGGATCCTGTCGACCCCGTCAGCTTCTGACTTGAACCAGACCGGGCAGGGCCAGGCGCGCGGGAGAGGGAGCGAGCTTGCCAGGTTTGCTGCTTGGTTGGAGCGTGGCGCCCCCGTACATGCGGCGCAGGACGCCCGAGGCCAGCGCCGCGCCCCGGGATCCCTTGCGCGAGGCGGCGGCGATCTCCGGCGCACTCGGCCGTCCGGCGTATCGCCGGAACGCTGCATCGGCGCGGCGTTCCCAGACGACGCCAAGAATGTCGCGCGCGGACGGCGCGTGGTTTACAAACCGCGCCGCTGTGAGGCCCTGTGCACCCTCCCGGCGCGACGCCCTGAGGGTGTGCGGGACAAGCCCGAGCATTGGAAGCAGCAGGCACGGAGGGCACAACCGACCTCCCCAACTTGCGCCCCCCCCTCTTGCGCCGGATGGGTGTGCATCCAGAAGGACGGGTACGCGCGGCACGGCCTAGGGTCTGACGATCTGCGCCCGATGGGGGATCGGGTCGATTGCGCCGAAGCCGCTGACGGTGCCCGCCGCTACGCTGACGGCGCGCCTCGCCGCGTCCCGTGCCTCGACCCCTTCCAGAACGTATGCCAGAAACGCGCCCGCGAGGCTGTCCCCTGCCCCTGTGCTGTCGAGGGCGTCGACGGCCACGGCCGGGATCTCGGTCCGGCCGTCGGGGCCGGAGAGGATCGCGCCAAGGCTGCCCCGCTTCAGAACGACGAAGCGCGCCCCGAAGCCTTCGAAGTAATCCAGAAACTCCGTGGCACCTCGGGGGCCCAGCAAGGTCTCCGCCTCGTCCTGCGAGGGCAGGAGGATGTCCGCTCGCGGCAGGAAGCCTGTGATGCACCGGCGCGCGACCTCCAGATCCCACAGGCTCAGCCTCAGGTTCAGATCGTAGGACACCCACGTGTCTTGCGCCCGTGCCACCTGCGCGGCTCGGTCGACCGCGGCGCGCATCGAAGCGCTGATCGCCTGGCTGACAGCCGTCACATGCAGGATACGCGCCGCCGCGATGGCGCCTTCGGGAAGATCGGACGGGGCGTAGCAACTCGCCGCCGAGCCCTTTCGGGCGTACTGAAAGCGCCGCCCGGCCGGATCCGGATAGACGAAGTTCACGCCCGTCTGCCCTTGGTCCCGAACAGAGATGTGGGAGCCGTCGACGCCCTCGCGCGCGCAGAGATCGAGGATCTCGCGCCCGAACGGATCCGCTCCGACGGATGACAGAAGGCCCGTGCGCGCGCCCTGCCGCGCGGCTGCCACGAGGGCATTGAGCGCATCCCCGCCCACGCTTTGCCGGAACGCCGGGCGCCCGTCCACCGGATCGGGAAGGCGCACCATCTCGATCAGCGGCTCACCGAGGGCGAGCAGATCGGGTGGCGGCATCGGCGTCTCCTCATGGTGATCAGGGCGGTGCCGCCTCCCGGGCGGCGCTGTCGGGACTGGTCAGCCCTGCGGAATGGGTATCATATGCGGCGGGCAAACATCGGGGGGAGAAGCAGGAATGGACGTTCCCGGCAACAGGTTCAAGGCAGCGTTGCGGGAGGGCCGTCCCCAGCTCGGGATCTGGAACACGATCGGCGGCAACACCGTGCCGGAACTGTTGGGAACGGCCGGGTTCGACTGGGTGCTGGTCGATTGCGAGCATGCCGCCATCGAAACGGTCGATGTCCTGCCGGCGCTGCAGGCCATCGCAGGGGCGCCCGGGGTTTCGGGTGTCGTGCGCCCGGCGGCGAACGATCCCGTGCTGTTCAAACGTCTGCTCGATCTCGGCGCGCAGACCCTGCTTGTGCCGTTCGTGCAAAGCGCGGAAGAGGCCGCCGAGGCCGTGCGCGCGATGCGCTATGCGCCAAGGGGCATCCGCGGCATGGCCGGCATGACCCGCGCCACCCGCTATGGCAGGGTCGCGGACTACTTCACCCGCGCCGAGGAGGAGCTGTGCCTGATCGTTCAGGTGGAATCCGTGGCCGGCCTCAACGCGCTGGAGGAGATCGCCGCCGTCGAAGGCGTCGATGGTGTCTTCATCGGGCCCGCCGACCTGAGCGCGAGCATGGGGTATCCCGGCGAAATGGGCCATCCCGATGTCGTTGCCGCGATCAAGGACGCCTTCGCGCGTCTTTCGCGCCTCGGCGTGCCCGTTGGTATCATGGCGCTCGATCCCGCATCGGCGAAAGACTACATCTCCCTCGGTTCCACCTTCACGGCCGTGGGCGTGGATCTCGTCCTGCTGGCGGAGGCCGTCGCGACCCTCAGGGCAGAGTTCTAGGCGGCGCCCCGCCGGACGCGCGGCCGCATCCTGGCTTCTCCGGATCACGCCCTGCGGTATGGTCAGACGAAGCCCCGCTCGGGCCGCCCTTGCGCGCGACCGAGGCGCGGCGGCGGCGCCTCCCCTCACCGACTCCGCAATCCGATACACACCTTTCGGAGATGGCCGTGTTTCGGGAGCGTTGAGCCTGCCCCCATCCGCGTCACCCGGCATATCCGAAGACGCGCGGCAGGAAGAGTACGATGCCCGGGAAACAGATCATCAGCAGCAGCGCAAGGATCAGGACGGCGAGGAACGACCACACCTCGCGAATGATCTCGCCTAAGGGAATGCCTGTTACCGCGTTTATCACAAACAGCAGAATTCCGTAGGGCGGCGTGATGAGCCCGATCATCGAGTTCACCACGACCAGAACGCCGAAATGCACCAGATCTAGGCCCAGCGCCTGGCATGTCGGGATGAACAGCGGCACGATCACAAGGATGATCGTGGTCGCGTCGAGCACGCAGCCGAGCAGCAGGATAAGCAGATTGACGAGGAGCAGGAACACGAGGGGGTGCACGTCGATCCCCGTCAGGTATTCCGACATGAGGTTCGGA
>JBCDGG010000025.1:0-39021 GCA_038757905.1 Pseudomonadota bacterium
GGGAAAGTAGGGCTCCAGACGCGCCATCTGCGCCTCGGTTAGCCAAAAGAGATTGTTCATGTCACCGCTCGTTTTCAGCTGGTGAATCACAAGCGCAGTAGCTAATCAATGGGTCCTGACCCTAGGGACCAAGCGGTGTTCCAGCCGCAGCATGGTCCAGCTTTTCACGTTCTTCCTTCGTCAGACGCAGTGAGAACGGCGGCGGTGTTTTCTTGCGGGCGGATTGTGACCTTTTCTTCCGAGCCTCGGGGCTGGGTTCAAGAATTGAATCGGGGAAGGATTGTCGCAGATGGCTCATGGTTCCATCCCCGGCAGATCGGCTTCATGTGGCTTCAATTGGGCTTCCCAGTCCTCTAAAACCTCAAAGAGAGAGTTCGAACTTTCTCCCGTCAGGTCCGCCAGTCTGATGCCTGCGCAATTAGCTCGCATGTATCCGTTCCTTGCCCTGAGAAGCCTATACGATGGCTCATCGGTAGCACGCCTTACCATGAACCGGATGTCTTCTGCGGGAAGCTCGGGACGCAGTCCAATCAGGCAGATCGGTCCAACGCCGTGGATGGACCACGCACCTAGGGATACTGGCCATGTTGCGCGTCTGTGCCATTTGCCAGGACTTTGCGATCAATTGTTCTGAGCCGAAGTCCCTGCCGTGGTCACCAAGTAGGTTGGCAGGTTACGGACGGATTGAATACCGGAAGGGACAAATCCGGGTAGAGCAGAGGGTCGGCCCAGCAGTCCGACCGGTAAGATCACCAATGCTTGGCGTGCATCCTCATCTCCTGTGCGCCGGACCTGCAGGCCAGTATCGATGACGTCGGCCTCGGTTGTCTCTTGCCTCACTGACGTCGCTGCCTATGGCACGATTGAGGCCATTCTCGCAGGAACCTCACACTTGCAAAACTGCGCCTTCCTCCGCGGAGGAACCTCACCACGGGAGAGCGCCGGACCGGGAGCGATACCCAGGCATCAAGACCGTGCCGACAACGGACGCGTGAGATGCGCCAGCCAGGCCGTCCGAAACTATGAACGGGGCCCCTGCCCCTCCCTGAGCCGCGACGCGTCGGCGATAGGGCGCCGCCCGTCGTCATGGAGCTGTCGTCGGGCGGTCATATGGTTGAAACGGCGCGCACCTACCCGCACAACCGTACAGCGAGCCGACTCGCTCATGTGCAATTCGAGCTAGAGTTCGAAGGGCGCGATCACAATGAAATCTGGGAATGGCCCGGCGGGGCGAGGAGGGACAATGGCTACAGTGGCGTTCGATCTGATCGGAACGGGCAACGGAGGGCTGAACAGCTTCTCGGTCACCACGTCCGGAGGCAATGATCCCGCTGACTGGGGCGCGGGTGACTGGTTCGGCGTGGCGGCATATGGCGCCTGGCCCCAGAGCGCCGGCGTGCCCTTCGCGCTGGCCGACGATTCCGCGGTCGGGATCAGCGGCGGCGTCTTTGCCGGCGATACGCTGGGCATCATCGACAGCACGACGGCCCCGACGGATCGCTTTTTCGGCGCGGTAGACACGGTGAACGGCGACAATGCGAGTGGAACGGGCACAGCCACATGGGTGTTCGACATCGCCGGGTTCGCCGATCTGGAGCTGAGCATCGACATGGCCGCGATGGGGGATTTCGAGACCTCCGACAGCTACGTCTGGAGCTATACCATCGACGGCGGCACGTTTCAGGACGTCTTCACCGCCTCCGTCGATGAAGACGGGACGCAGACCTACACGATGGAGGGCGGCGCGACGCCCACGCTAGACGACCCGATGCAGATCAACGGCGTGGCCCTGTCCGACGCCTTCCAGACCTTTACCGAAAGCCTCGCCGGTGCGGGCAGCACCCTGACCCTGCAACTCGTCGGACGGAGCGATGGCGGCGAAGAGGCCTTTGCCGCGGAAAACATCGTGATCGCGGGGAATGCGATCGAGGTGATCGGGTTCGAGGATTTCGACGGCGGCGCGCTCAACCTCGCCAGCTCCGATATCACCGACTACCCGTCGAGCACCGCAGGAACAGGCGGCGACGTGTTCGGGCGCGTCGACGGCGCGACTACGGGCATGCCCTTCGACGTCGCGGACGATTCCGTGGCCGATGTTTCGGGCGGCGGCGCCTTTGCGGGCGACACGCTGGGGCTCGCCGGCCAGAACACCTCGGCGTTCTTTGCGTTGAACGACATGGACGGCGCCGGGATCGTCGGGACATCGCGCACCCTGAGCTTCGACTTCGGCACGACGAAGCGGATCGACGAGATCTCGATCGACATGGCGGCCCTGGGCGACTTCGAAGAAGCGAGTTCCGATGGGTTCCGGGTGGATGTCAGCCTCGACGGAGGCACCTTTGAGACGCTCTTCGACACGCGGGTCGATGAGGAGGCTTTCAAGAGCTACCGCCCCTTCGACGGCGGGTTCGTCTTCTCCGACGACGACCCGCTCGAACTCTTCTTGGGTAACGCCGACACCGGCACTTCGCTTGGCTTTCTCGACAAGTCCGATCCGGTCACCGGGGCGTTCGACACGTTCACGTCCACCCTTCTGCAGGACCGGATCGGCCAAACCCTCGACATTCGGGTGAGCTATGAGGGCACGCCCTCGGGCGGCGAGCCAATGGGCCTCGACAACTTCACGATCACGGGCTCCGATGCCGTGGCGACCGGCACGACCCTCTCCATCGGCGATGTCAGTCAGGCCGAGGGCGACAGCGGCAGCACCGACTTCGTCTTCACCGTCACCCGCTCCGGCGATACGTCCGGCGCGACGGAGGTCGACTTTGCCGTGACAGCGACCGAGGCCGACGCGGCGGACTTCGTCGGCCCGCTGCCTTCGGGAACCGTCAGCTTCGCAGCCGACGAGACCACGCAGAACATCACAGTCAGCGTATCTGGCGACACCGATGTCGAGCCGGACGAGGCGTTCACGGTCACATTGTCCAACGCGACCGGCGGTGCCACGATCACCGACGACGTTGCGGAAGGCATCATCGAGAACGACGACTTTCCAGACCTCGCGATCTACGAAATTCAGGGGGCGGTGACGCTCGCCAGCGGTCAGGACTCGCCGTTCTCCGGCGAGGTCGTCCGCACGTCGGGCATCGTCACGGCCATCGATTCCGACGGCTACTACCTGCAGGATCCCGACGGAGATGGCGACGACGCCACATCCGACGCGATCTTCGTCGTGGGTTCGACGGACGGGCTGGCTATCGGCGACGCCGTCCGCGTTCTCGGCACCGTGGCCGAGCGCGACCCTGCCGGCGGCGGCGCCGATCTCGATATCACCACGATCACCTTCGCCGAGACAGAGGTGCTGAGCAGCGGCAACGCCCTGCCCGCCGCCGTGATCCTGGGCCAGGGCGGGCGCGCCATCCCCACGAGCACCCTTGAGGACGCGGCCGACTTCTTCGAAAGCCTCGAGAGCATGCGCGTGACCGCCGAGGATCTCATCACAGTGGCGGGCACCAGCCGCTTCGGCGAGATCTTCACCGTCACCGATCAGGGCGCCGATGCGACCGGCGTGTCGGAGCGCGGCACCCTGAACATCGACGGCGACACGGCCCCGGGCGACGGCGTGGTGGACGGGGATTTCAACCCCGAGAAGCTTCAGATCGACACGGATTTCAACGTCTCGGGCTTCGAGAATCCGGTGGTGAACACCGGCGCGCTCCTCGGCGATGTGACCGGCGTGATCGGCTACGACTTCGGCAGTTTTCAACTGATCCCGACCGAAGACTTCACCGGCAACGTGATCGACAACACCGATCTCGCCCCCGAGCAGACGGACGTGGCGGGGAGCGCCGACGACCTGACGGTGGCGAGCTACAACGTTCTGAACCTCGACCCCAATGACAGCGACGGCGACGCCGATCTCGCCGATGGCCGGTTCGAGGCGATCGCCGCGCAGATCGTCAACAATCTCAACACGCCGGACGTGATCGCGCTGCAGGAGGTGCAGGACAGCAGCGGCTCCGCCAATGACGGGGTCACCGCCGCCGATGCCACGCTGCAAGCCTTGGTTGACGCCATCGAAGCGGCGGGTGGCCCCTCCTACAGCTTCATCGACAACACCTTCATCAGCGATGGGGCGAGTGGCGGACAGCCCGGCGGCAACATCCGCACGGCGTACCTCTATAACGAGGAACGCGTGGACCTTTTGCAGGGCTCGGTCGGCACCATCGACGAGACTGGCGCGCTCACCACCGATGGCGACGTACAGCTCCGGCCGAACAGCCCCTATGAGGGCGCGCGCCTGCCGCTCGTTGCGACTTTCGCCTTCAACGGCGAGGAGGTTACACTGGTGAACAACCACTTCTCTTCCAAGGGCGGCTCTGCCCCGATCCTGGGGCTGGAGCAGCCGTTCGAGGATCGGCAGGAAGACGTCGCCGTCAACGGGTCGCTCGACGAGCGGCAGGCGCAATCGGAAGCGGTGCAGACCTTCGTCACCACCGAGCTGGGTGCGGATCGCGACGCCAGTATCGTGGTCCTCGGCGATCTCAACGAGTTCGAGTTCGTCTCGCCGGTGCGCGATCTGGAAAGCGACGCGGGCCTCGTCAATCTGACGAACACGCTGCCGGACAATGAGCGCTACAGCTTCATCTTCCAGGGCAACAGCCAGGCGCTGGACCATATCCTCGTCACCGACACACTCGCTGAGACCGCGCAGTTCGACGTCGTCCACGTCAATGTCGAGTTCGCAGAGACCGATGGGCGGGCGTCCGACCACGATCCCGTCGTGGCGAGCCTCTTCCTGCCCGCGCCTGTCGAGACGGAGACGGTGGCGCTTTCGATCGACAGGAAGTTCTTCTTCCTCAACAAGGCCACGGTCACGGTGGAAGACGAAGTCGTCGAAAGCCAGTTCGCCCGCCCGTTCGAGCGGCGGGTCGAGTTCGATGAGGCAGGGTTCGAGCTATCCGCCGACGCGAGCTTCGGCTTTGTCACGGCGAACAAGGGCGCCTATGGCATCTCTAGCCGGGGCGACCGCTTCTTCGAGCGCCGGGAAGTGAACGATGAGGAGGTCCTCGTCGTGACCTTGCAGGACGGCGAAGGAACGGCGTTTTCCTTCGACTTCAAGGAATCGTCCGGGCTCGTGGCGATCGAGGCGCTTCTGGACGGCGAGCGCATCGACCTCGGCGCGCAGGAGTTCTCCTTCGATGCCGACGGTCTCGCGGTGTCGCTCGAAGAAGGGACGTTCGACGAACTGCGCCTGTCGTCGCTCGACGATGGGGTGCGCGTCACCGATCTCAGCTTCGAGCGGGTCGTGACGGACGATGAGGACGCGCCGTCGCAAAGCGCTCCCGTGCCGACGGATTCCGACTATCTGTTCTAAGGCATTTGGGGCCGGGCGCCGCTACGGCGGCCGGCCCCATCTTTCTCACCGCCCCGATGCGCCGGGATCCGCGCCGGACACGCGGCACGTTCGTCGATCCCGCCCAGGGGCATCCCACAGCGGCCCTCACCCGCCCCGGGATCGATTCGCCAACGAGGCGCGCAAGGCCAGCTAGACCGACGGTGTCCACACACCGTCAAGGAAACTCGCCTCGGAATCTCCCGGCCAGGGCGGCATTGAAATGCAGATGAAGCGCAAGGGGATCGTGCCGGTATTGCGATACTGAAAGGCGGTTCCGACCGGGATGTCGATGGAGACGCCGGGCGCCAGGACGGTGATCCGCTCACGAGTGCCCTCTCGCCGCCAGATCTCCCCCTGCCCCTCCAGAACATACCAGAACTCGCTGACCGTCGCGTGGATCGTCGCGCGGTTGATCTGGCCCGGAGGCACCGTGCTGTGGATCATGTTTCCGGTCGGGCCATCCATGATGAAGCGGATCTCCGCCCCGGCGGGCGATACTCCGTCCGGTTCTGCGGGGAGTGTTGTCTGTTTCATGTCGGGTCTCTCAGGATCGAGGCGGCGTGGAACCTGACGGCCAGCACGAACAGTCCCAGAAAGGACAGCGCGAAGCTGGCGGCGACGAGCGGCACCGCGCGCCAGTCGGCGACCGAGATCAGCGCGCCGACCAGGGGCGGACCGCTCAACGCCCCGATGCTGCCGAACTGCGCGACCAGCCCGTTGACCGGCCCGATGAGACGGGGCGCCCCCGCGATCCTTGGAACGGCGGCAAAGGTCTGGGCGACGAGGATACCGGACATGAACACCACCAACGCCGCGCAGGGGAGGGTCTGGCCAGGAGCAGCGGCAGCGGCAAACGTGGGAAAGGCGGCGGCGATCAGGGCGGCGGATGCGGCCGCAGCGATTGCGGGTTCGGGCAGCCGTCTTGCCAGCATCCCGTAAGAGAGGCTTCCGGCAATGCTGGCAAGGGCCACGCCCCCGGTGACGCTGCCGGCCCGGCTCGGGGAAAAGCCATGCTCCTGCACCAGAAACGTGGGCAAGAGGCTCAGAACCGCCAGGCTCAGCAAGGTCAGGCCCAGGAAGGCCGCACCCAGCAGCCATGCCGCTTTGGGCATCTCGGCCATTACGGCCGCCAGATCCAGTCGAGCGTCGGCCCGGGCTGCCTGCGCGGACGTCCAGATCAGAACCGCGGCCGCCGCCAGCACCATCAGCGCGGCACTGGCCAGGAACCAGCCACGCCAGCCGACGGTTTCCCCGATCGCGCCGCCCGCAACGGCCCCGATGCTCAGGCCCAGGGTGAAGAACGTGCCCCAGATCGCGAGCGCAAGGGGCGCATCCCGCCGCGACGCGGCTTGTGCGATCAGCGTCGGCGCGGCCACGACCACGATCAGATATCCAAACCCTTCGACGATCCGGGTGCCGATCAGCATGGGCACGGACGGCGCCAGCGCCGAGACGGCCGCGCAGAGCCCCATCAGGAGCGCCCCGGCGATCACCGATATACGCAGCCCGGCCCGGACCACCGCGTACCCCGCCAGCAGCCCCAGCACCGCCGATGCCAGCGTAACGAGGGAAATCAGCCAACCGAGCGTCAGCAGATCGAGCTGAAGATCCTGCTCCAGCAAGGGCGCCACCGGTGCGATCCGCCCGACCTGAACAGCCCCCGAAACACCGACGAGGAACGCCGAGAGAATGGCCCGCCAATCCGATGATTCGGTCATGTGCTCCGCCCCTGCCCGGTCGTTTTTCGGCGAAGTCTACCTCCGTCTGTGACCCACTCCAACCACTCTCCGGGCCGGTCAGCACGGTTGCTGGTACTCTGTCGGCGGAGGTTGGCCGCGCGGGCAACCTGGCCCTCCTCTATCTTCTTCCCGCTATTGCGAGATCCCGGGTTCGACGTGCGAGCTTGGCCGCCGCGTGGGTCGCGGTTCCGCGCGGGGCCCCGGTTACTCCCCGGTCAGTTGCGCCACCGCTCCCGTCCAGTCCTCCAGGTGGTAGACATGCGTAATCAACCCGTCCTCAACCGTGACGATGTCGATGGACATGATCTCAAAGCTTCTGCCGGTCGCAGGGTCGACGCCAAAGAACGCGCCGGTCGGCGTGCCGGTCGCCGTTGCGCGCACAACGTAGCGACCGTCGAGCGGGATGATCTCGTCCGGTGTCCATGTCAGATCCGGCACCACCTGCCCGAGAAAGGCGATGGTGTTGAGCATGCCTTGCGCGCCGGGTCCGCCCGGAGGCGTCGGGATCGAGACGACATCGGGCGAGAACAATTCGTAGTAGCGGGCCTCGGTGGTCTCGGCCGGGGCTGTCAGAATGTCGGCATAGAACGCGCGGACGGTGTCGATATCGCCCGCCGCGACGGGTGTGGCCATCGCGGCTGCGATCAGGGCGGCCTGTGTCAGAGTCTTCTTCATGGTCCGGTCTCCAAGCTTCTTCTTTGGGTCAACAGGCTGTTTGAAGTTTTACGGACTGCTTGGTACGAATAATCCAAAGGCTGGTCAATATTAAATTACCGAATGGTACTAAATGTCGGATAAAGACCCCAAACCGAAGCGTGGCCGCCCCAAGACGTTCGATCGCGACAGAACGCTCGACATCGCCATGACGGCCTATTGGGAGGCGGATCCGGCGGATGTCTCGCTCAACGCGCTGTGTCAGCGCGCCGCCGTGTCCAAGCCCGCGCTCTATCGGGAGTTCGGGGGCGAGGACGGGCTGATGCGCGCGGCGCTCGACCGGTATGCCGAGACCGTCCTGTCGGACGTCTTCGTCGTCCTTTCCAAGAACGCGCCGCTGGAGGAGACGCTCGATGCGCTGACCGCGTTTGCCAGCGAAGATCCGAAGATGGAACGGGGCTGCCTGTTCTACAAAATGCGCGCGGGCAAGCACCGCCTTGGCCCCGAGACGCGGCGGCGGGTCGAGGAGATCGACGCCGCGGCGGTGCACGCGTTCACGGCCTATCTGGAGGGGCGCCGCGCGGCGGGTGACTGGGCTGGCGACATCTCTGCGGCTTTGGCCGCCCGGTTTCTTGTCGAACAGATCGGGCTCGCGTTGACCCAACGCGCGGCCGGGGAAGACCCTGGCCAGATCCGCGACACACTGGTTCTGGCCCTCGCGGCCCTCCGCCGTCCCTGAGCCGCCCTGCACTCCGGCCCGGCTTTGGATTTCGAACAATGGCGATAGGAAGCGCGGGCGCGAGAGCGGCGGCGCTCCTGCCGGCGGGCTCGGGGATCTCCCGATGCCGCGCCTTTGGCCGCGGTGCATCGGCCCCAACGGCCCCGCGGCGCAGCCAACAAGAAGCACTCCGCCCAAGTCCGAGCCTCGGAAGGCCCCTTCCCCCGCCAGAGGGACGAAGCGCGCCGGCAAGGGACGCCCATCCCTCGAACACCCGACCCTATCCGCAACCGCCTTCCTTGGCAGCGGACGGGCCATGGCCGCGCATCTAGGACTTGGAGGTTCTGGCCAGCTCCGCCCGATCGAGGATGCGCACCTTGCCGTACCCGATCTCGACCAGTCCCGCCTTCGCCATGCGCCGCAGCACCCGCTCCAAGGTTGGAACCGACAGGGCCGTCGTCATTGCAAGCTGGCTTTGTGCGACCGTGATCCAGCCATCCGGGTCCGTGGTGGCCTCATCGTATTGAAGCAGGCGCAGGGCCAGGCGCTTGTCGGACCCTGTGACCGTCATGTTGGCCAGGGCGCGCATGATCGTCCGGCCATTCTCGTAGGACATCTGGTAGAAGTCCCGGTAAAACTCCGGATCGCTGTCCAGAAGCGCGCGCAATTGCCGCCGGGAGAGATACAGGCACAGGGTCGGGGCCGCGGCGGTGACGGTCGCCATGCGGGGCTGCTCGGAAAACAGCTCCAGATCGCCCACCCAGAACCCGGTATCGGCGTGGTAGATCACCAGTTCCTGCCCATCATCGGCCGGCATGGCGATATGCACCGCCCCGGCGGCCACACCATAGATTCCCTGCGGTACATCGCCGATCCGAAAGAGGCCCTCGCCCGGCTCGAACCGCGTTGCCGTGCCGACCTCCAGCAAGCGCTGGCGCAGCCTGGGGCTGCAGGCGGACAGCCAACCCTTGGAGGTCAGCACAGCTTCTACATGCGACCGGATGCGCGCGTCGGCGTCTTGTGATCCCGAATCCCTCATATGATGCGTTCCCTGCTAAGTCCGCCCGTTAACCACGACAGCAGACACCGTGCGCGATTCGGCGCGCCGCTCTTTCGCCTGGCCGACGGTCTTGTTGCGGACCGCCGCCAGCCCGGGTGCGGCCGGTCGCCTGGCATCCATCGCGCGGATACTACCCCATGTCTTGCCAGTACCGGAAAGACCCAGCGGAGCCACAGAATGATCTCCAAACTCGCCCTTGCCGCCCTTACATCAACCCTACTGGCCGGAACAGCGCTCGCGCAAGACGGCGCCCCGCCGCGCGACGGGTCGGTACTGCCCATTCCGCAAGCCCCGTTCGAAGGGGTGATCGAGCCGACCTTCGAAGGCTCCCGGCAGGATTATCCACAGCCCGTCGCCGCGCCGGACGGCGCACCGAACATCGTCCTCATCCTGATCGACGATCTCGGCTTCGGCCAGCCGGGAACCTTCGGGGGGCCGGTTCCGACGCCCGCGATGGATGCCCTGGCCGAAGACGGGCTGCGCTACACCCGGATGCACACCACAGCCGTCTGTTCGCCGACCCGCGCAGCCTTGCTCACCGGGCGCAATCATCACCAGTCGGGCTTCGGCAGCATCACCGAGCTTGCCAGCGGATACCCGGGCTACAACAGCCTCTGGCCGCGGGAAACGGCGAGCATTGCCGAGATCCTCAAGCACAACGGCTACTCGACCTCCGCCTTCGGCAAGTGGCACAACACGCCCGGCTGGGAAACGACGCCCATCGGGCCGTTCGACCGCTGGCCGACCGGTTTGGGGTTCGAGTATTGGTACGGCTTTCACGGCGGCGAGACGAGCCAGTGGGAGCCGCGTCTGTTCCGCAACACAGTACCGGTGGAGCCCCCGAGCCGCCCCGACGAAGGCTATCATCTGACGCTCGATCTGGTGGACGACGCCATCCGCTGGATTGACCAGCAGCACTCCATCGCGCCGGACCGGCCGTATTTCGTCTACTTCGCGCCCGGGGCGGTGCATGCTCCGCTGCATGTGGGCAAGGACTGGGCCGACAGGTTCGCCGGCCAGTTCGACCAGGGCTGGGATACGGTGCGTGAAGAGACGCTCGCCCGGCAGAAGGACCTCGGCGTGGTTCCGGAGGATGCCGACCTCACGCCCCGACCGGCGGAGATTCAGGCCTGGGACAGCCTCGACGCCGAGGCGCAGCGGGTCTTCGCGCGCCATCAGGAGGTCTTCGCGGGCTTCGTCGCTCACACCGATCACGAGATCGGCCGCCTGATCGGCGCGGTGCAGGCCATGCCGGACGCGGACAACACCCTGATCATCCTGATCGCGGGCGACAACGGCCCCAGCGCCGAGGGAACCGTGACCGGCACGATCAACAACGCCATGACGCTCAATGGCATTCCCGACAGCGTCGAGGCCCAATTGCCGCGGCTCGACGAGATTGGCGGGCCACGGCACGACAATCACTATCCCGTCGGCTGGGCCTGGGCCGGGGCCGCGCCGTTCCAGTGGATGAAACGGGTGCCGTCGCATTTTGGCGGCACGCGCAACGGCATGGTGATCTCCTGGCCGCAGGAGATCGCGGATGCAGGCGGCATCCGGACGCAGTTTCACCATGCCGTCGACATCGCCCCGACGATCCTCGAAGCGGCAGGGCTCCGGGAGCCCGGGACCGTCAACGGTGTGCCCCAGATCCCCATGGCCGGAACCAGCATGGCGTACAGCTTTGCCGACGCCGACGCGCCCGGCACGCGGCTGACCCAGTACTTCGAAACCGGCGGGCATCGCGCCATCTACCATGACGGCTGGGTCGCCTCGTCGTTCCATGGCGCCCCGTGGAACCTGACCGGATCCATCGGCTTCGACGATAACGTCTGGGAGCTTTACGATATCGAGGCGGATTTCAGCCAGGCGCACGATCTTGCCGCGGAACACCCCGAAAAGCTCGCCGAACTTCAGGAAATCTTCGATGCCGAGGCCGGGAAGTTCGGTGTTTTCCCGCTCGACGACCGCTTCACCGAGCGCGCGATAGATCCCGAACGCCCGTCTCTCACCAAGGGCCAGACGCGGTTCGAGTACCGGCCCGGGACCATTCGCCTCCCCGAAGGCACCTCGCCGGCGGTCTACCAGAGGTCGCATGACATCCGCGCCGACATCGTGATCCCGGCCGAGGGCGCCGAGGGTGTCATCCTGGCGGCCGGGGGGTCGTCCGCTGGATACAGTCTGTACGTCGAGGACGGCCGGCCGGTCTACGAGTACAACTTCTTCGGCCTCGCCCGTTACCGGCTTGCCGCAAGCAACCCCCTGCCGGAGGGGCGCCATACGATCCTGCTATCCTATCAACAACAGCCCATCGACGGCCCCTCCATCGCCGGAGGCGCGGCGACGCTCAGCGTGAACGGGGCCGAAGTCGACAGCGGCGTCATCGAACGGGTCGCGCCCATCGCTTTCTCGACGACGGAGACGATGGATATCGGCTCCGATCTCGGCGCCACCGTCTCGCTGGACTACGAGGACCGGGCGCCGTTCGCGTTCACGGGGGAGATCGAGCGCGTCGTGATCGAGCTCAAGTGACGGCGGGGCGGGTTGCGCCGCTCCGTGTAGCTCGGGCCGCCGTGTCCTGCCCGCCCTTCGGCTGCGGGGCGGGCCGTCTCGGTGCGGTCGCGCTCACTCGATCGGAGTGCGCGGCTCTGGCAGGTGCCAGCCTGAGTACCCGCTAGCCGGTCTTTCCGGGCGGCCGCCTCCTGCGCTATGCGGCCGCTGGCCTCTCGTCCAGAACCGTCCCCGGCACGCCCCGGCGAGATAGTCCTCGCGTGTCCTCGGATTGGCCCATCGGACGCATATCCGCATGTGCGCCAACGGGTCCTGCAGGCTGACACGGCCGCCCAAGCTTGGTATGCGGCGCGACGCGTCTCACGCCCAGGCCCCTTGAAGAGGGAGGACCGCCGACCGTGTCCCCACCAAAGCCCACCCTCCATCTGTTCTGCGGCAAGGTTGCGGCCGGCAAGTCCACCCTCGCGGCCAAGCTGGCGGACAGGGACGCCACGGTGCTGATCGCCGAGGACGACTGGCTCGCGGCGCTCTTCGCGGAGGAGATGTCGACCCCGAAGGATTACGTCCGCTATGCCGCGAAACTCCGTTGGATCATCGGGCCCCATATCGTGTCCCTCCTGAAGGCCGGCCTGTCGGTCGTGCTCGACTTTCAGGCCAACACCGTGGAGAGCCGGGCGTGGATGCGCGAGATTCTGGAGCAGACCGACGCGGATCACGCGCTTCACATGCTGGTGCCGCCGGACGAGACGTGCCTGGCGCGCCTCAGGGCGCGCAATGCCGGCGGCGATCATCCCTTCTCGGTCACCGAGGCGCAGTTCCATCGGATCGCCCAGCACTTCGTCCCGCCAACACCAGAAGAAGGCTTTGACGTGGTCGTCCACGATCAGGCGTCTTAGCGCGCGACCGGCCGGGTTTACAATACCCACACCGGGGAGACGGCGGCTTTACGCCCGATCCGGTCAGAGGCCTCCGCCGAGGCGAAAAGACCGCGCGAAACGCGGGCGCTGTCGCGCTAGAGGTCGCTATCGCAGATCACCTCGACGCCTCGTGCGGTCCCGTCCGTGGAGGCGCCCACGGGGCGGTGCCCGGCTGGAGCATCCGTGATCCGCGCGAACCAGCCGCCGAATGCCCGGCATCATGGTGCCACTCCCCAGCAGGGGGTCTGGCGGCGACGCCACGCGGGTGCTCATGGGCGCGGGTCACCATGCCTGGGTTCAGGGAACCACGCCCGGTTTCGTCCCCGGGCCAGGGCGCCCCGACCACACCTCCGATGCCTCGGCCAGCCACGCCGAGACGGGCCGCCCCGGCACTTCCCAAGGGCCTCGCCCGCTGCAGGATCACGCGGCAACCGCCTGGAACGCGCGCGTGGCCAGATCGCCGAACAGCTTCGTCTTCTGGCTGGTCCGCGCCTCAGGGGAGTAGACGAACCAGATGGGAGCGGACGGCTCCCACAGGGCGCTTGGGAGCACTTCGACCAACCGCCCGTCGCGCAACTCCGACGTCACCGCGAGGCGCGACTTGATCACGAGCCCGAGGCCCTGCAACGCGCTTTCGGTCAGCATGTCGGAGTTCGACACCATGACCGTGCTGCGCACCGTGACATCGCGCCGGCGCCCCTTGGCGTCCTTCACCGAGAGGTGCCGCTGCCAGGGCAGGCTCACCCATGGCGCGTCGATCAACGCGTCGGTGTCGTCGAACGGGCCGTGCGCATCCAGGAATGCGGGCGCGCAACAGACGATCCTGCGGTTGTCGCACAGCTTGCGGGCCACCAGCGCGCTGTCCTTCATCTGGCCGACGCGAATGCCGCAATCCTGCCCTTCGGCCACCAGCGATACGTAGCGGTCGACGGCCAGAAACTCGAATGTCAGGCGCGGATGGGTGCGGCTGAACTCCGGCAGGGCGGGCAGGATGAAGCGCGACAGAATCCAGGGCGACATGGTGATGCGCAGGTTCCCGGACAGTTCGGCCACGCCACTGCCCGCATCGCGTTCGGCTTGCGACAGATCGGCCAGAATGGGCTGGACCCGTTCAAAGAACACCTGCCCCTCCGCGGTGAGGCGCAGCACCCGGCTATTCCGGTGAAAGAGCGTAAGGCGCAGAGCCGTCTCCAGCTTCGCCAAACGGTGGCTGGCGGTGGCCGGCGAAATCCCGATCCGCCGCGCCCCGGCCGTGACACCGCCCGTCTCCGCGATCACGACGAAAGTCTTCAGATCGTCCACGCTGTACATTTGAAATTCTCAAAAGCTGGTTTCGAAAAAGGCCCTCTATCCTGCGGATATTTCAACTCTTAGGGTCCGGTCAACGTTGGAGGAGGACCCTATGAACCACCATCTGATCGCGCTCGGCACGGTGCTGGCGCTCTCGGGCGCCGCATTTGCGAAAAGCCCGGAGACCTATCTGGAGTTCCCGCGCGACACGCCGCCCGGCAATCTCGCCATCGCGCCGGACGGGCGCATGTTCATGTCGGTGCACGAGTTCTACGGCCCCGAACTGCGCGTCGTGGAAGTGATGCCCGATGGCAGCACCGTTCCCTATCCGACAGAGGATTGGGCCCGCGCTCCGAGCGGGGATGGCGATGGCCTGAACGGCGTTCTGGGCCTGCGCGCCGACCGTGACGGCATCCTGTGGATGCTGGATGGCCAGGGCGAAAACCAGACGGGCCGGGTTGTCGGCTGGAACACCCGGACCGAGGAACTGCACGCGATCTACTATATCGGAGCACCCGCCGCGCGGCCGTTCTCGTTCCTCAACGATCTGGCGGTGGATCGCGAGAACGAGGCGATCTACATCTCCGACACCGCCAACCACGTCGAGTCCGCCATCATCGTGATCGATATGGAGACCGGCCGCGCCCGCCGCGTTCTGGAAGGCAGCCAGTACACCCGCGCCGAGGATACGCCCATGGTCATCGACGGGCGCGAGATCCTGCTTGGCGGAAACCCCGCGAAGATCGGGATCAACCCCATCACCATCGACCCGACGAACACGTGGGTGTACTTCGCACCGATGACCGGCAGTGCGATGTACCGCATCCGCACCGCCGACCTGCGCGACGAGAGCCTCGATACCGCAGCGCTGGAGGCGCGGGTGGAGCGCTATGGCGACAAGCCGATCTCGGACGGCTCGACCGTCGACGCCGCGGGCAACGTCTACATCACCGCCATGACCGACAACGCGATCGGCGTGACGCGGCCCGACGGGACTTACGAAGTTCTGTTCCAATCCGACGCCGATCTGCCCTGGCCTGACGGCTTCTCCATCGGGGCGGACGGCTATGTCTATGCCACGATCAACGAGCTTCACCGCTCGCCGGTGCTGAATGGCGGCGAGGATGCGTCGCTCGGCACCTACCGGATCGTGCGCTTTCCGGCCCTCGGCACCGCGATCTCGGGCCGCTAGAAAAAGAAGGTGCGCCGGGTCGACGTTCCCCGTCGGCCAGGCGCGCTTCTCGTGCTGACCAAACCCAATCGACCAAAGGCTCCCCATGCTTCTTCCCAGAGAAAAGACCCCCGACCTTGCCCTGCCGACCCTCGACCACGGCGGCTTCGATCTGTCGAGCGAGGCCACGGAACGCGGCACGGTCATCTGTTTCTACCGCGGCCTGCACTGCCCGATCTGTGCCACCTATCTGACGGAGTTTCAGAAGCGCGTCGCCGATTTCGCCGAACGCGGTGTCGCCACCATCGCCGTCAGCTCCGATGGCGAAGACCGCGCGCGGCAGATGGCCGACAAGATCTCGGCCGATACGCTGCGCTTTGCCTACGACCTGCCGCTGGAAAAGGCGCGCGAATGGGGGCTCTATATCTCGACGTCACGCGGAAAGACCTCCATCGGGATCGAGGAGCCGCCGCTGTTTTCCGAGCCGGGCCTGTTCATGGTGACCCCGGAGCAGAGCCTTTACTACGGGTCGGTCCAGACGATGCCGTTCGTGCGGCCGCACTTTTCCGAACTCGTCAGCGCGCTCGACTTCGCGATTGCGAACAACTACCCCGCGCGCGGCGAATACAAGGGGCCGGTGTAAGGCCCCTGCCCGGCCTTACGCACTGAAACCGGCGGTACGCCGTCCTGCGCCGCCCGCGGGCGACCCTCGGCCAAAGCCGGTTTCCTGGAAACCGGCTTCGCTGGGGAGCGATACGAGCGGGGCGCCTATCACGAAGAAACGCGGGGCGCCTTGGAGTAGCGATCCGCGCCTTCTTCGGCCTCCAGCCGGTGGCGGCGTTCTTCCAGGCGGGCGCGATACGCCTCCAGCGCGCCCTCGGGCAACCGCTCTGACAGGGCGGCCCAGCGTTCATCGAAAAGCGCCTTGGCGCGCTCGAAAATGGCCATCTCGATGCTCAGCTTTTCGCGCAGGGTTTCGCGCTGCTCGTCGCTGAGAAGGAGATCCTTCGAAGCGGCATAGTTGCGCTTGTCGTAGGTCGGCACCTCTTTCCAACCGAGCGCATCGGCGAACATGAACATCGTCTCGTCGAACCGCTCCTGAAAGCCGAAGGCGACGAAGTTGTCCTTCAGCGAGCGGACGCAGGCCTCCACGATCTCGTCCGGGTCGCCATCGACCTGGGGCAGCTTCTCGCCGTGCGGCGTCGGGGCATCGGACAGATAGAACGCCAGCTTGTGCGTCGCCGGCCCGATCGTTTCGGGCGAGATCAGCTTGTCGATGTTCTTGCGGTTCAGCCGGCCCCGGCGCAGATGCCGGTTCATCTGGCTCTGCAGCCGCTCGATCGGGTCCCGTAGGAGGGTGATCTTGGCGCGATCCGGAAACCAGCGGTTCGCGAAGGAATAGCCGAAATGCCCGGCCACGGAATCCTTTCCGGCATAGGTGCTGGCCGGATCGGCATCCTGTTCCAGCGCCTTGCGCGCGTCCTTGATCCGTATACTGTTCTTGCCTCCATAGGCGGCATTCAGCAGCGAAATGAAGGTCGTCCCACCGCAGCTTGGGATGTGGACGAAGCAGATCTGCTTAGGTTTCAAGGGGCTCTCCATGGGCATCGGCAATCCAAGCGCTCCTGTTGCCGGTCGCGGGGCATACGCGGTCGCATCCCTTGCGCCTTGGGGGCGCTGTACGGGATGCCGCGCCAGTGACGGGCGCCATGGCAATGCGATACCTTCCCCGCAAAGTCCAGTGCCGCGTCACCGTCCGCCAAAGCCACCGCCCGACCGTGGCAGATCGTCAATACGGGCCCGGTCTCCGCGAAGCGGGGCAGCGGGAAAGGGGCTTTTGCCCCCGACGGGCCGACCGTTCAGCCCCACTCTGCCTGTCCCCGCGGAAGGACCCCGTTGCCGCGCCGCGCTCGCACGCGGAACACGGTCGCAAGCTAGCTCCGTTCCTTCCCGTCGAGCCAGGCGCGAACGATCTGCCGGTGCCGCTCGCCGTCGTAGCTCGGAAAATGCCCACCATGGACGACACGCACCGGCAGGTCCAGCAGCCGCACCATGGAGCGGTAATAGTCCGCCGCATCGGCGTGATAGGTGTCTTCGATCAACGGGCCGTCATAGACGATGTCGCCCGAGAACAGGACGCCCGTCGCCGCTTCCCACAGGGCCATCCCGCCAGGGGAATGCCCCGGAGTATGGACCACCTCGAAATGTCTGTCCCCAAGATCGATGACGTCGCCGTCCCCCACTTGCCGGGTCGCCGGGGCCGCGTGCAGCGCATAGGTCGTCGAGCTATAGGGCGCGGGGGGCAGACGCTCGAAGATCTCGTCGGTCACGTAGGGGTCGGCGAGGGTCGCGGCGTTGCTGGGATGCGCGAGAATCTCGGCCTCCGCCGCATGCACGATGCGGTCTTCGAACTCGTGATGGCCGCCGATGTGATCGAAATGGGTGTGCGAGGCGACCGCGCTGAGCGGCCGCTCCGTGACCAGGGGCACCCAGGTCCGCAGGGGCAGCACGCCCATCCCGCTGTCGACCAGCATGTCGCGGTCCCGCCCCCGGACGTGCCAGCAATTGCAGCGGTAGAAGGCCTTGATGAAGGGCTCGGAGATCAGGGTGACCCCGTCGCCCATGCTCTGTTGGCTGTACCAGTCTTCGGGGCGGGCTCGGTTCATCGCGCTACTCCTGAGGGAACACGGCGAGGGTTGCGGTGTCCGCGCAGAGGTCGATCACATCGCCCGTTTGGGGCACCGGGGCGGGCGGCAGATGCGCCACCAGGGTGAGGTCGGGGGCGGCCTCCGGGATCAGATGTGTCCGCACATAGGTGCCGAAGAACGCCGCATCGGCGATACGTGCGCGCCCCAACGCCAATCCGCCCGACGGGCCGAGCGCCTCGGGCCGGAGGCACAGAACCAGCGCGCCCCGCGCGGGCGGCGCGACCGGGATAAGGCCGAGCGGGGTTTCGATGGCATCGCCCGTAGCGCGGGCGGCGATCCTGTTGGTCTCGCCCATGAACCCCGCGGCAAAGAGGCTGGCCGGCTGGCGGTAGATCCGTTCGGGTGTACCCGCATCCTCCACCCGGCCTGCATTCATCACCACGATCCGGTCGGCGATGGCCATGGCCTCCTCCTGATCGTGGGTGACATGGACGAAGGTCGTCCCGATCTGGCGCTGGATGCTCTTCAGTTCGTCCTGCATCTGCCGCCGGAGCTTCAGATCGAGGGCGCCCAGCGGCTCGTCGAGGAGCAACACCTGGGGCTCCACCGCAAGCGCGCGGGCCAGCGCCACCCGCTGCCGCTGCCCGCCCGACAACTCGTGCGGCCGTTTGCGCCCCGCCTCCGCCAAACCGACCAGCGCCAGCTTGTCCGCGGCGATCTCGGCGCGGCGGCGCCGCGTCACCCCGGCCATACGCAACCCAAAGGCCACGTTGTCGGCCAGCGTCATGTGGGGAAAGAGCGCATAGTCCTGAAACACCGTGGTGGTCGGGCGCTTGGCGGGCGGGATCTGCGTCACGTCCTGCCCGCCGATCCGCACGCTTCCTTCGCTGGGGTGGACAAAGCCGCCCAGAACCGACAGGAGCGTCGTCTTCCCGCAGCCCGAGGGGCCGAGCAGCGTCACGTATTCGCCGGCGTCGATGTCCAGCGTGATGTGCCGCAGCGCCTCGAACGACCCGAAGCGGTGCGACACGCCGTCGATATGGACAGGCGCGCTCATGTCCGCCGCCGGCCGAGCAGAACGACCTCGGCCAAGATCACGGCAGCGACCGACACAAGGAAGACAAGGCTGCCGATCGCGTTCAAACGGGGCGACAGGCCCGAGCGCAGCATCGACCAGATTTCGACGGGCAGCGTCACGTCGAAGCGTGTGAGCAGGAAGGCGATGATGAACTCGTCCCACGACAGCGTCACCGACAGGAAGAACGCCGCCAGAAGCGCAGGCCTCAGCATGGGCGCCGTCACCAGCGCGAGCACTTGCCATTCCGCCGCGCCCAGGTCGCGGGCGGCGGCCTCGGCGTTGCGGTGCTGGGCCCCCATCGACGCATAGAGGATGGCGAAGCAGAGCGGCAGGTTGATCACTACATGCCCGATCCCCGCGGTCCAGAGCGACAGCCCCGCCCCCACCTGCTGGAGCACGATCAGAAGCCCCAGCCCGACGATGAGATAGCTGACGGTCAACGGCGCGATCAGGAGCGCCCGCATGAGTGCCGTTCCGGGAAGCGCATGCCGTGCAAGCCCGTAAGCAGCGAGAAAACCGAGCAGCGTCGAAAGCGCCGCCGATCCGGCTGCAACCAGTAGTGAGTTGGCGAGGGCCTCCACCAGATCGTCGTCGCCCAGCACATCAGCGTACCATTGCAGCGACGGCCCGTCGAACGGCGGAACCGGCAGCGACCCGCCCTGGAACGAGAACACCGCGAGGGCCGACACCGGAAGGTAGATGAAGCCGAACGCGGCCACGAGGTAGATCCAGGGCACCGCGCGCATCACCGGCTCCCCCTGCGAACGGGTTGATGCACGGGCGCGCTCACAGCCGGTCGACCGTCAGCCACCGCGCGACAGCGAGATAGGCCAGCGTCACCAGCGCCATGAGGACCAGCGCAAGGGCGGCCGCCAGCGGAAAGTCGGCCCGGCGCCCCAGCTGCACCATGATCACCTGAGGCACCGTCAACTCGGTGTTGCCGCCCAGGATTTGCGGCGTCACGTAATCGCCGATACAGAGCACGAAGGTGAGAAACGCCCCCGTCATGATCCCCGGAAGGGTGAGCGGCAGCACCACGTGCCGAAAGGTCTGCAGCGCCGAGGCGCCCAGATCCGTCGCCGCCCGGATGTAGTTCGGCGACAGCTGCCGCAGATTGGCATAGATCGTCAGCGTCAAGAGCATCACGAAGAAGTGGACGAAGCCGGTCACGGTCGCAAAGCGCGTATTGGCGAGCGTAACCGGCTCGGCGAGCAGGCCCATCCCCACCAGTGTCTGGTTCACCATGCCTTCGCGCGCCAGCACGATCAGCCACGCATAGGAGCGGACGACATAAGACGTCCAGAATGGCAGGATCGCGAGGAGCAGGACGAGCCGCTGCCAGCGCTCGGGCACGCGAAAGGCGATGATCCAGGCCAGCGGATAGGCTAGCACCACCGAGACGAGCGTCACCGTCAGCGTGATCTCCAGCGACACCACCACGGCGCGCCAAAGATAGGGCCGGGTCGCCAGCTCGACGTAGTTGTCCGCATGCAGGCCCCAGACCAGCGTGCGCCCCTCGAGCACCGCAAGGCTCATGGCGCCCATGACCACGAGCGGCACGACGAAGAACGCCGCCGTCCAGATCAGGGCCGGAGCGACAAACCCCCAACCCCGATAGGTGTCGGCCCGCATGTCCACCGATCACTGTTGTAGGGTATCGAGCCAGAGATCCTGCATTTCGATATCGAGATCGGCATCGGGCGCTGGGTAAAGCTGCGTCCGGGCGAGGTAGTCCGCCTGGCTGTCCCAGCGCAGCACCTCTTTCTGATCGTCGGTCAGGATGTCGCCGGCCTTTGCGTTGGCGGGCATCCCCCAGAAGCAGGCCGAGGTGGCGAGCCGAGCCTGGCCCTCCGGCGACACGATGTACTTGACGAACTCCAGCGCCAGGTCGGGCTTCTCGCTGTCGGCCAGAATGCCGATGGATTGCGTCCAGCGCACGGCCCCCTGCTCCGGGATCGTCCAGGTCAGCTCCGGCTGGGCCTCGGCCAGAACGGCCGTCAGCCACTCGCCGCCGCCCACGACGATATCGACTTCGCCGGTGGCGAGCGCGGTCTGTGCCGCCACGACCCCGCCCACCGATGCCGCGCGCGCCCGCATGTCCGACAGAACGCCGCCGATCGTCTCGAGGCTATCGCCGTCGATCGCCTCGGTCGCGATGCCCTCGGCCAACGCGGCAAGGCCCATCACGGGCAGGTAATAGTCGTAAATCGAGATCCGGCCGTCGTACTTTTCCGACCAGACGGTGGCGAGATCCGCCATGTCGCCGGGATCGACCGCGTCGGCGTTGTAGGAGATCGTGTTGTATCCGAACTTCTCCGTCACCGCGTAAGTGACGCCGTCGCGGGTGTTGTTCTCCGCCATCACGACCTCGGGGAAAAAGTCCGCCACGGGCAGCGCCTCGTCCGGCAGCGGCGCGAGGATGCCGGCGTCGATGGCGCGGAAGACGTCGATCCCGTCGATCACCAGAACGTCCCAATCCCCGGGGCGGGATTGTTCGAGGAGCGCGAGCGCCGCCCCCGTCCCTTCGTATTCGCGCAGATTGACCTCCACCCCGTGCGCGGCCTCGAACGGCTCGATCAGCGCGTCGTCGGTGTGGTCGCACCAGACCAAGGCATTCAGCTCCTCCTGCGCCTGGGCGGCGCCGGCAATGGAGGTGGTGATCAGCAGGATGGGGATCGTGCGGGTCATGTCTGTGTCTCCCTGATGGTGGCCGTTCGCACGGCTCTTGAAAAAAAGTTGAACCCATTCACGTTTGCAGTCAACACTATGTTTGAAGGGCGTTCAGGGAAGGACGGCCATGGCCGGATTGCGCGAAAAACAGAAAGCCGACCGCGAGAAGCGCATTCTGCAGGCGGCGGTGACGCGATTCCGGGCGGACGGCTATCGCTCCGTCCGGATCGAGGATCTGGCCGAGGCGGCGGAGGTCTCCGTCGGCACCGTCTACAACTACTACACCACCAAAGGGGACATCCTGATCGCCACGGTGGCGATGGAGGTGGAGGAGGTGCTGGAGGAAGGCGCCGCCCTCGTCGCCGCCCCGCCCCATGGCGCCGAGAAGGCGCTTCTGGCACTGATCTTCGGCTACTACGATCACTCCCTGAACTATTTGTCGAAGGAGATGTGGCGCCGGGCCATGGCGCTGTCGATCGAGGCGCCGAGCACCCCCAACGGCCGCCGCTATGCCGAACTCGATCGGCGGCTGGAGGCCCAAGTGGCGGAGATGATCGGCGTCCTTCAGGCGCGCGGCGAGGTGCGGGGCGATGTCGATCCCGAGCCGCTCGGCCGGGTCGTCTTCGACACGCTGAACCAAGCGTTCATCGGTTTCGTGTCCGACGAGGCGATGACGTTGACCACCCTCCGGTCCAACGTACGGGCGACCATACGGACGCTCGCCCACCTGATCTCGACAGAGGCCGCATGACCTACAACCAGCCGCTTGGCGGAAACGAGATGCCCCGGTTCGGCGGGCCGGCCACCTTCATGCGCCTGCCGACGCAGGACAGCGCCGCGGGGCTCGACGCCTGTTTCGTGGGCATCCCGATGGATATCGGAACGTCCAATCGCCCGGGCACGCGGCTGGGCCCGCGGCAGATCCGCGACGAAAGCCGCATGCTGCGGCCCTACAACATGGCCACGGGCGCGGCGCCCTTCGACCGGATGCAGGTGGCCGATATCGGCGATGTCGCGATCAACACGTTCGACCTCAAGAAATCGGTCGGGATCATCGCGGAGCACTACCGCGCCCTGCTCGGCCACGGCGCCATTCCCCTGACGCTGGGGGGCGACCATACGCTGACATGGCCGATCCTGCGCGCCATCAAGGAACGCTACGGCCCCGTCGCATTGATCCATGTCGATGCCCATGCCGACATCAACGACGCGATGTTCGGCGAAAGGGAGGCCCATGGCTGCCCGTTCCGCCGGGCATGGGAGGAAGACTGCCTGCTCAACGACCGCGTCGTGCAGATCGGCCTTCGGGGCACGGGCTATGCGGCGGACGACTTCGATTGGGGCCGCCGTCAGGGCTGGCGCGTCGTGCAGGCGGAGGAGTGCTGGCACCGCTCGCTGACGCCGCTGATGCAAGAGGTGCGCGCCCGGATCGGCGATGCGCCGTGCTATCTCTCGTTCGACATCGATAGCCTCGATCCCGCGTTCGCGCCGGGCACCGGAACGGTGGAGCCGGGCGGGCTGACCAACTGGCAGGCCCTGGAAATCGTGCGCGGGTGTCAGGGGCTGAACCTTTTCGGGTGCGATCTGGTCGAGGTGTCGCCGCCCTACGATCCGTCGGGCAACACGGCGCTCATCGCGGCCAACCTGCTCTATGAAATGCTGTGCGTGCTGCCTGATCGCTCGGCGTAGCCTCCTTGCAGAGGGGCTACGGCGCCCCCTGCCCCATCAAAGCCACGCGCGGCCGGAATGCTCGCCGAACCCGCGTTGGGAGATATCTCGCGGCGCGGGACGGACGCGGCCACCGTCGGCGGCCCGCTTGACACGCGCCGCTACGCGGGCTCCTCGGCGACGGGGTTCGCGGTGGCAAGCCGTTCGAGCAAGCGGGCCACGGCCTCCGCCCCCGGATCATTGTGCCCGGCGAGCTTCTCTTCGCTAATATAGCTCGCCCGTCCGGCCTTGGCCCGGGTGATCGTCGCGGTGAAATCGGCGCCGGCGCGCGCGGCGGCGGCGGCCGCGTCGAGGCCGGATGGCAACGCCTCCAACGCCGGCATCAGCGCGTCGATCATCGTGCGGTCCCCCGGGCGCGCACCGCCCACCTGCTGGATCCGGTCGAGCCCCGCTTTCAGCGCGCCCACCTCGTCTTTGCCGCTGGCGGAGGCATCTCCCGCGGCGGCGAAGAAGATCGCCAGCAGCACGCCCGACGACCCTCCCATGGTCTGGCTCAGTTCTTGCCCGATGGCGCGGTAGAGCTGCGTGAGATCGGCCAGCGGCAGCTTGTCGAGCGCGCCGTTCAGCGCGCGCGCGGCGGTTGCCAGCGTGCTTCCGGTATCTCCATCGCCCGACTTCGCGTCGAGCGCGTTCAGATCGCCCTCCGCGTCGATCAGGATCGCGCAGCATGTCTGCAGGAACGCGCGGGTGGCATCGTTCTGCGAGGCGATGGGTTGAATGGGCGTCAGACCGTCCGGCAGGGGCACCGTGGCCACCGTCCCCACGGGCAGGCATCCAGGCCAGGCCCACGGCGCAACCGGCGCTTGCAACAGGCTCTCATCCTCCTTGCTGGCCGGGAGCAACGACACCGAGAAGCCCTGCATGTCGAGCGAGGTCATCAGCGGTGCGGGCCCCACCATCCAGCGGATCTGCTCGCCCACGCGCGAGCGCGTCAGTTCCTCGGCCAGCACCGACATCTCCAGCGGCGTCGCGCCGCCCAGATTGTTCAGAAGCGCGACATGAGGGCCCGGCCCGATGCGCGGCGCGAGCCGGTCCACGACCATCTCCATCGCCTCGCGCGCGGTGGAGAAATCGACCTGCTCGATCCCAGCTTCCCCGTGAATGCCCAGCCCCAGCTCGGCCTTGCCCGGCCCGATGCGATCCTCCTTCGGGGATCCGGGCACCGTGCACGTGTCGAGCGACATCCCGATCGACACGACACCACCCACGACCCGCTGTGCGGCCTGCGCCACGGTATCGAGGCTCGCCCCCTGCTCCGCTAGCGCGCCGGCGATCTTGTGCACGAAGAGCGTCCCGGCGACCCCGCGCGCCTGCGGCATGTCCGGCAGCGCCACATCGTCGTCGACCACCACCATGTCGACCTTCAGCCCAAAGGCGCGCGCCCGCTCCGCCGCGAGGCCGAAATTCAGCCGGTCCCCGGTATAGTTCTTCACGATCAGCAGGCAGCCCGCCTTGCCCGTCACCGCGAGGATGCCCGCCAGAACCGCATCCACCGAAGGCGAGGCGAAGACGTCGCCGCAGACGGCCGCCGTCAGCATGCCCTGCCCCACGAACCCCGCGTGGCTGGGTTCGTGCCCCGATCCGCCGCCCGACACCAGCGCGACCTTGGACTTGTCCCAATCGGTGCGCACCACGACCTTGATATGCGGATACCCGTCCAGCCTGGCCATCCGGCCGCCCGCGGTGCGTAAAAGGCCGTCGATTGCCTCGGTGACAAGGGCCTCCTTGGCGTTGATGAACTGTTGCATGGCCAGTCTCCTCACACGATCCGGGCGCCGCTCGCATCGAAGTAGAGCGGGTTCCTGGGCTGGATGGCGACCGTGTCGCCGGGTTCGAGATCGGTATGTACGTCGGTCAGCGTGATGAGGTCGTGCCCCTCCAGATCGAGGTGCAGCCGCGTCTGGTCGCCCAGATGCTCGACACGCACGACACGGCTTGGGCTGCCTTCCCCCTGCTGGATGTGCTCGGGCCGCAACCCGATCGTCGCAGCCCCTGACGGGGCCCCGGCAAAGAGCGTGGCCGGCAGGGCGTTGATCCGTGGCAGGCCAAGACGGCCGGCCACATAGAGACTGACGGGATTTTCGTAGATCTCGCGGGGCGGGCCGAACTGCACCAGCCGCCCTTCGTCGAGCACACCCACATGGGTGGCCATCGTCATCGCCTCGATCTGGTCGTGCGTGACATAGAGCAGCGTGGCCCCCAGATCGGCCTGAATGCGCTTCAGCTCGATCCGCAGATCGGCGCGCAGCTTGGCATCGAGCGAGCTGAGCGGCTCGTCCATCAGGTAGATCTCCGGACGGCGCACCAGGGCCCGCCCGATCGACACACGCTGCATCTCGCCGCCCGACAGTGCCGTGGCCTTGTTGTCGAGTTTGTGCGAGATATGAAGTACTTCAGCGACTTCCTTCACCTTCCGCGCCACCGCATCCTCGGGTGTCTTGAGGATCGGCGAGCGGAGGGGAAACGCCAGATTGTCCCGCACCGTCAGATGCGGGTAGAGCGAGTATTGCTGGAACACCATCGCCACGTTGCGCTGCGCCGGTGTCTCGTCGAGGACGGACCGCCCGGCGATCCGGATATCGCCGCTATCCGGCCGGTCGAGCCCGGAGATCAGCCGCAGCGTCGTCGTCTTGCCCGCCCCGGTCGGCCCCAGCAGAACCACAAACGCCCCGTCGGGTATGTCGAGCGAGACCGCGGACAGCGCCACCGTCTTGCCGAAGGTCTTCGTCACCTCGCGCAGGGCCACGTCACCCATGGGACAGCACCCCTTCGTTGAGGTCGGAACGCAGAGCCCTGCCCGACTGATTGTCGAACAGCGACACCGTCGCGCCGTTGAACTCCAGCCCGACCGTCTCGCCAACGCGGGCCGTCTGATCCGACGGTGTGCGCGCCTTGATGTCGCCGTCCCGCGTGCGCAGCGTCACGATCTGAGTGGTGCCGAGATACTCCGTCGCCAGAACCTCGGCGCGATAGGGCGCGTCGTCGGTAAGGCGCACGTGCTCGGGCCGGACGCCGAACACCATGTCGCCGTCGAAGGGCTCGCGCATCTGCGGGATCTCGAACTCGTGGTGATGCAGCGTGACCTGCCGCGCTCCGGCCTCCACGCTGCCATGGAACTGCAGGAAGTTCATCGAAGGCGAGCCGATGAAATCCGCCACGAACATCGTCGCCGGTTTGTCGTAGATATCCTGCGGCGCGCCGAACTGCTCGATCACCCCGTGGTTCATCACCACGATTTTGTCGCCCATCTGCATCGCTTCGAGCTGATCGTGCGTGACATAGACGGTGGTCGCGCCCATGCGGTCATGCAGCGCGCGTAGCTCCTCGGCCATGCGCTCGCGGAACTCGGCATCGAGCGCCCCGAGCGGCTCGTCCATCATGAACGCCTTCGGATCGCGGACGATGGCCCGGCCAAGCGCCACACGCTGCCTGTCCCCGCCCGACAGCCCGCCCACCGGCCGATCCAGAATGTCTTCGATGCCGAGAATGCGCGAAACCTCGGCCACCTTGGCGGCCACCTGCGCCTTGGCCATGCCCTGGCTGACCAGCGGATAGCTGATGTTCCGACGGACATTCATATGCGGGTAGAGCGCAAACATCTGAAAGACAAAGGCGATGTCACGCTCGCTGGCCGGTTTCTGGCCGACCTCTTCCCCGTCGATGTAGATCTCGCCCGACGTCGGCAGCTCCAGCCCCGCAATCATGCGCAGCGTCGTCGTCTTGCCGCAGCCCGAGGGCCCGAGCAGCATGAAGAACTCCCCGTCTTCGATCTTGAAGGACGAGGATTGGACGGCGGTGAAATCGCCAAACTCCTTGCGCAGGTTGCGGATCACGATCTCAGCCATGGGGCTTGTCCATATCCTGTCCGACGCGCAGCAGGTTCCCGTCCGGATCGACGACGGAGAACTCGCGCATGCCCCACGGCTTGTCTTCCACGGCGCTGAAGCGTGGGACGCCCGTGCCCGGCAGGCCGAGCGCCGCCACCGCGGCGGACCACCCCGCCGCGTCGCCCGTCCGGAGATAGGCGCCGCTGCCGGACTGATCGGGCGCGCGCCCCTCGGCGTCGAAGAAGTGCAGCTCCACCCCCTCCCGCGCCACGATGAGATAACGCTCCTCCGCGTAGCGGTTGACCGCCTCGAAGCCGAGCCCAGCATAGAACCGCGCGGTCTCGGCCAGATCACGGCTCGGCATCAGCGGGCATGCCACGCGCAGCATCACTCCCCCTCCGGGAAGTGGCTGACGATGATGAACATCACCGTGCCCGTCAGCGTCACGATGAAGGAATAGGTGTAGAGCCACATGATATAGGGCTGCATCAGCATCAGAACGCCCACCGCAATCAGCACGCTCGCCACCATCTCCCACGGGCCCCGGTGCAGCCGCATCAACCCTCTGAAGAACCCGCTCATTTGCGCACCGCCCCGAAGGTGATGCCGCGCAACAGATGCTTGCGCAGGAGCACCGTGAACACGACGACGGGGATCAGAAAGAGCGTGGCCCCGGCCGCCACGGCGGGCCAGTCCTGCCCTCCGACACCGATGATCGTGGGGATGAAGGGCGGGGCCGTCTGCGCCGTGCCCGAGGTCAGCAACACGGCGAAGGCATACTCGTTCCAGGCAAAGATCAGACAGAAGATCGCGGTGGAGGCGATCCCGGTCGCCGCCTGCGGCAGCACCACCTTCATGAAGGCCTGAAACCGCGTATAGCCGTCGATCAGCGCGGCTTCCTCGTATTCGCGCGGGATGCCGTCGATGAAGCTCTTCATCAGCCAGACGGAGAGCGAGATGTTCACCGCGGTGTAGAGCAGGATCATCCCCAGATGGGTATCGGACAGGCCAAGGGACCGGAACATCAGAAAGATCGGGATCGCCACGGCAATCGGCGGCATCATCCGCGTCGACAGAATGAAGAACAGCAGATCGTCCGTCAGCGGGATGCGGAACCGGGAGAAGGCGTAAGCCGCCATGGTGCCGAGAAACACCGCCAGAAAGGTCGAGCCGAACCCGATGACGACCGAGTTCAGGAACCGCTCGCCATAGCGCGACGGCCCGACGATCACCATGTCGTATTGGCGCACGATCTCATCGGCCCAGGTCTCTGGCGGATTGGCCGCCAGGTACTCGTCGGTCTGCCGGGTCCGGGTGGTGAACAGGTTCACATACCCCTCCAACGTCGGCTCGAAGACGACCTTGGGGGGATAGGCGATCGCGTCCGCCGGCGATTTGAACCCGGTCGCCAGGATCCACAACAACGGCATGATGGTGATGAGCGCGTAGCCAATCACGAGTATGCCCGCGACCCACTTCGTCCGAGACGACGGCTCGGTGATCGAATAGGCACTCATCGCCCGCCCTCCCCCGAGCGGTCCCGCGTCCCGACGCCTCCGGCGGGAGTATTTGGACCAAGATGATAGAGAGGGCCGCCCCCCATCATCTTGGCAGAAATACTCAAAGAAAGTGGCCGCATCCTCACCGCTCCTTCACCCGATTGAGGGCTTTGACGTAGATGGATGCCAGGCCGAACACCGTGACGAACAGGATGATTGCGTAGGCGGAGGCATAGCCCGTGCGCCATTTCTCGAAGGCCTCGCGTTTGAGGTTGATGGACGTCACCTCCGTCACCGAGCCCGGGCCACCGCCCGTCAGCTGCACGACGAGATCGAACATCTTGAAGTTTTCGATGCCGCGGAAGAGCACCGCCAGCATCAGAAACGGCAGCACCATGGGCACGGTGATCGTCCAGAATTGCCGCCATTTCGAGGCGCGGTCGATCTCGGCCGCCTCGTAGATGTAGTCGGGAATGGAGCGCAATCCGGCGAGGCAGATGAGCATGACGAACGGCGTCCACATCCAGGTGTCGACAATGACGATGGACCAGGGCGCAAGCTGCACGTCGCCGATCATCTCGAACGACGAGGGATCCACGCCGGTGAAGAACGCGACCACGTAGTTGAACAGGCCGATCTGCGGCTGGTAGAGAAATGTCCAGAAGTTGCCGACGACGGCGGGCGAAAGCATCATCGGCAGCACGATGATCGTGGTCCACAGATAGTTGCCGCGGAACTTCTTATTGATCAGGTAGGCGAGCGCGAAGCCGATCAGTACCTGAAAGAAGATTGTCCAGAACAGGAAGTGTGCGGTGGCCTGCATCGTCAGCCAGATGTCGCTGTCGGTCAGGATGCGCTCGTAGTTGCGCAAACCCACCCATTCGACCTCGCGGTTGGGGCGATTGGCGCGGAAGTTGGTGAAGCTGAGCCGGATCGTCCAGATCAGCGGAAAGATGTTGACGGCCAGAAGCAGAAAGATCGTCGGTGCAACGAAGATCCAGGCGATGGCGCGGTCCGAAAGCCCGCGGATACGCCGGGCCACATGGGGCGGCGTCGCCCGGGCGGCGCGGTCTAGGGGCGTATCAGTCATCGCGCTGTCCGACATGGGGGCCGCCCGCCGCCCGCCCCGGCATCGGCGCCGGAACGGGAGGGGAGCGCGCGTGTCGATCTGGGCCGGCGTGCGGAGCGCAGGCCGGCCCGCTCAGACGTCAGAGCTTGCCTTCGTCCTCGAAGGTCTCCGTCCAGTCCTCGATCAGCTTGTTCAGCGCCTCTTCGGCCGTGCCCTGATCCGCCACGATGTAATCGTGCAGACGCTTCTGCATCGCCAGGAGAAGCTCGGCATAGGCCGGTTCCTGCCAGAAGTCCTGCACGCCATCCATGGCTTTCAGGAAGTCCGCCGCGAATGGGGCGCTGTCGGGGAAGCCCGGGTCTTGCAGGACCGAGTTGTGGGCCGAGTAGCCGCCAAGCTCCCACCATTTCGCCTGCACGGCGGGCTGGGCGAACCACTTGATGTATTCCAGGGCCGCGTCCTGCTTGTCGGAATAGGCCACCACGGAGATGCCCTGCCCGCCCAGCGTCGAGGCTTCGACATTCTGGGGCGGGTTCACGAAGAAGCCGATCGTGTCGCCGCCCGTGTTGGGATCGGCATAGAGGCCGGGGAAGAAGGCGAACCAGTTCATCGCCATCGCCACCTGGCCGGATTTATAGGCGTCGAGCGACTGCTCCATATAGGCGTCGGTGTAGCCCGGGGGCGTGCAGCACTCGTAGAGCTCCTTATAGAACTCCAGCGCTTCGATGGCCTCCGGAGAGTTCACGGCCCCTTCCATGTCGTACGTGCCCGGCTCGTTCTCGTACTTGAAGCCCCAGGCATAGAGAGCCCCGGTGGCGCCCATCGTGATCCCCTCGGAGCCGCGCTCGGTGAAGATCGACACACCGTAGCGCGTCTGCCCGTCGATCTCGCGCTCCTGGAAGAACTTGGCGATCTCCATCAGCTCCATCTGGGTCGTCGGTGGTGCGAGTGCACGCCCATGTTCGGCCTCGAACGCGGCGGCGATCTCTTCGTTCTCGAACCAGTCGCGGCGGTAGAACCAACCATTGGCATCGCCCATCGCGGGCAGCGCGTAGAAGTTCGGCGAGCCCTTCGGCCAGGTCGAATAGGCATAGACCGTCGCAGGCGCGAAATCGTCCATGCTGATGCCTTCGGCATCGAAGAAATCGTTGAGCTTGACGTAGTGGCCGTTCTCGGCGCCACCGCCGATCCACTGGCTGTCGCCGATCAGCAGATCGCACAGCTTGCCGCCCGAGTTCAGCTCGTTCAGCATCCGGTCGGCGAAGTTGGGCCAGGGCACGAACTCGAAGCTCATGGAGTGGCCGGATTCCGCCTCGAACTCCTTGGACAGTTCGACCAAGGCGTTCGCCGGATCCCAGGCCGCCCAGCACAGCGTCAGGTCTTCGGCCTGCGCGCTGACTGCGGCCATGCTCGCAGTGCCCGCCAGCGCCGTGACCGCCAGCAACTTGGTGGTTTTCATCGGTTACGTCCTCCCTATGGCCCCGTTTCGTCGGCTTGTCCGCCGCGCATTCGGGATGTCGAAAGGGTATGGGAGGGGCGTTCCTCAGGTAAAGGGAAATGTCTGAGGTACGTACGTCATTACAGGTCTCAACACCCTGCACTCCGACGGGTGAAACATGAGAAACCACCCCTAACAGTATGGCCTTACGTCGAGAGTCGCACCCACGCTCCATTTCGTCCGGACGAGCGGACGCAGGCGTCGACGAAGGCAACGCCCGCCACCCCGTCCTGCACGGTCGGGAAGTGCACCCCCGGCGGGGGCGACTCACCGGCCGCATGGGCCCGGATGGCGGCTGCCGCTTCGGAATAGATGTTGGCGAAGCCCTCCAGATACCCCTCCGGATGGCCGGGCGGTATGCGGCTGACCCGGCCCGCCGCGTCGCCGGCCCACGCCCCGGCGCGCGTCAGTTTCCTCACCGGCTCGCCGAACGGGGCATGCCAGAGCGTGTTCGGCTCCTCCTGCGCCCATTCAAGGCCGCCCTTGGCGCCGTAGACGCGCAGGCGCAGGGCGTTTTCATTGCCCGGCGCCACCTGACTGGACCAGAGGACCCCCCGCGCGCCGCCTTCGAAGCGCAACAGCACGTGGGCGTTGTCGTCCAGCCGCCGCCCTTCGACGAAAGTCGAGAGATCCGCCGCGAGGCTTTCAAGCGTCAGGCCAGTGACGAACCCGGCGAGGTTGAAGGCATGCGTGCCGATATCCCCGATGCATCCCCCCGCGCCGGACTGGGCCGGATCTGTGCGCCAGGCGGCCTGTTTCTGACCGGTCGCTTCGGTGGCTTCGGTCAGCCAGTCCTGGGGGTATTCGACCTGCACCACGCGGAGGTCGCCCAACGCGCCCGCGGCAACCATCTCGCGCGCCTGCCGCACCATGGGATAGCCCGTGTAATTGTGAGTCAGCACGAACAGCGCGTCGGACTTTTCAGCCAGCGCGCCCAGTTTCCGGGCATCCGCCAAGGTCGAGGTCAGCGGCTTGTCGCAGATGACATGGATGCCCCGCGTCAGAAAGGGCTTGGCGGCCCGGTAATGCACATGATTGGGCGTGACGATCGCCACGGCCTCGATCCCGGCCTTGAGCCGGGCCTCGCGCTTGGCCATCTCGTCGAAGCTGTCGTAGACGCGGTCCTCGGGCAGGCCGAGATCCGCGCCCGACGCGCGGGACTTCTCGGCCGTCGCGCTGAAGCAGCCCGCGACCAGCTCGTAATGGTCGTCCAGCCGGCTGGCGATCCGGTGCACCCCGCCGATGAAGGCGTCGCGCCCGCCACCGACCATGCCGAGGCGGATCCGGCGATCCGCGATGCTGTCCTTGCCTTCGATCGCCATGTCTCAGCCCTCCAGCCCGAGCATCCGCCGGTTGGCGGCGTCATCCGTCCCGGCACCCGCGAAATCGTCGAACGCCGTTTCGGTCACACGGATGATGTGATCGCGCACGAAGGCGGCGCCTTCGCGGGCCCCGTCCTCGGGGTGTTTCATGGCGCATTCCCACTCCACCACGGCCCAGCCCGCGAAGTCGTATTGCGTGAGTTTCGAAAAGACGGCGCCGAAATCCACCTGGCCGTCGCCGAGGCTGCGGAAGCGCCCGGCCCGGTCTACCCAGGATTGGTAGCCGCCGTAGACGCCTTGCCGGCCGCTGGGATTGAGCTCTGCATCCTTGACGTGGAACATCCCGATGCGCTCGTGATAGATGTCGATATTGTCGAGGTAGTCGAGCGCCTGCAGCACGTAGTGCGACGGGTCGTAGAGCATCATCGCGCGGGAATGGTTTCCGACGCGCTCAAGAAACATCTCATAGCTGATCCCGTCGTGCAGATCCTCGCCGGGATGGATCTCGTAGCACACGTTCACGCCCATCTCGTCGGCATGGTCGAGGATCGGACGCCAGCGCGCGGCAAGCTCGTCAAACGCGGCTTCGACGAGCCCCGCGGGCCGTTGCGGCCACGGATACACATAGGGCCAGGCCAGCGCGCCCGAGAAGGTGGCATGCGCGGTAATGCCCAGATTGCGGCTGGCCGTCAGGGCCATGCGCAGCTGATCGACCGCCCATTCCTGCCGCGCCTTGGGATTGCCGCGCACCTCTGGGGCGGCGAAGCCGTCGAACGCGTCGTCATAGGCGGGATGCACGGCGACGAGCTGACCCTGCAAATGGGTCGAAAGCTCGGTCACCTCGATGCCGTTCGCCGCGGCCTGCCCCTTGAAATCCTCGCAATATTGCTGTGACGCGGCGGCCTGCGCGAGTTCGAACAGGCGATCGTCCCAGCTCGGCACCTGGACGCCCTTGTAACCGCACTCGGCCGCCCATTTGGTGATCGCGTCCCACGAGTTGAACGGTGCGCTATCGCCCGCGAACTGCGCCAGAAACAGCGCCGGGCCCTTGATGGTCTTCATGGTTTCCTCCCTCTTCCGCCCCTGGCCCTCGCGGCGTCAGGGCAGATTCTCCCTGATGACGATATCCGTTCGAATGCGCTCCTGCGCCTCGAAGATGGGTGTGCGGTCGGCCCGGGCACGCAGGACACGCAGGGCACTGCGGACAAGATGGCCGACATTCTGGTTGATCACGGCGTCGATCTCGCGCGCGACAAGGGCCTGCCGTGTGACCGGCGTCAGCTCGTGCGCCACCACCACAAGGTCGCCGATCCGGCCCGAGGCCCGCAGCCCCTGAAGCAGCGGTGTGTTGCCGGATCCCATGGAGTAGGCCCCGGCGATCCGCGGGTTGCCGGACACCACCCGCTCCACGATCTGGCGCATGCGGTCGGGGTCGTCATAGGCCTCGACGGTCGGCATCGCGCGGAGCTGGCCGAACTCGGCCGCCATCACCGCGTCGAAGCCGAGCCTGCGCTCGAGGCTGTCGCGGGCCTGCAGCGTGTTCGTGACCACCAGGACGTCGCCGCCGCGATCCCCGATAAACCGCCCCATCAGTTGCGCGGCCGTCCGGCCGGCGGAGTAGCTGTTGATCCCCACGAAATGGTCGCGCGGCGCGTGCGGCAGATCCGAGACCAGCGTGACGACTGCCATGCCGGCCGACTTCATGCGCGCCACGGCATCCCGCACCTGGGGGGTTTCGGGCAACATCAGCGCCACACCGTCCGTGCGGGAATGCGACAGGCGCTTCAGCGTGCGCACGACCGTGTAGGGATCGTTGGCGGGGGCCGGAACGACGGTGACGGTCAGGCGTTCGTCGGTCTTGGCATCGAGTGTCTCCGCGAGCGACAGGCGCAGCGTCTCGACGAACTGGCTCGGCCCTTCGGGCAGGACGAAGGCGAAGCGGTATTGCCGCTGGCGGGCGAGGTTGGCGGCATGGGTGTTACGCACATAGCCCAGACGCCGGACCGCCGCCTGCACCCGCTCCACGGTCTTCGTGCGCACGCCCGGGCGGGCATTGAGCACGCGGTCGACCGTTGCGAGGCTGACGCCGGCCTCCCGGGCGATGTCATGAACCGTGGGTTTGGACACCGGCCCCTCCCCTTGGCTCCTGCTCCCGCGGGTAGCTTTGCCGCTTTGCTGAGGTACGTCAATCAGGCGCGGCATGGGTCGGCCTGGCGTATCGGGGCTTTCGGCCGACGGACGATGCTCGCTGGGAATGTGGGACGCACGAACCCAGTGTCGCCCGCTTTGGCGCGGGAGCAGCCTCCGGCGGGAGTATTTGAACCAAGATGATGGGGAGCGGGGGTTCGGTTGATGGGGGGGTCGCAGGCGGCACGTGGAGGGGGCGCCGTTCGGGGGGCGCCTAGGGCGACGGTCTGTGGCGATGCGGCCTTGCGCTTGCGTGCGGTGACCGGCTTGATCGTCGGTTGCGCGGTCAGGCCCACGCGCCGCGCAGGCGCGGACAAGGCGTAGCCTCGGCCGCCTCTGCCTCGGCGGAGGCTCAGGCCAGCGCCACCAGGTGATTGTCCCACGCGACAGGGTGTACTGTGCGCGCGCCATTGGCGTCGAGCGCGATCACATCGCCAGTGCCTGTCGTAGCGAGCAGCCCCGTGGCCGTCGCCGCGACGCCGCAGATGTCCGGCGCCGCCCAGGCAGAGAGAAAGCGCCCCGTTTCCGCATCGAAAACATGGGCCTGCCCGCCCCGTGGAGAGGTAATGGCCACCCGCGTGCCATCGCCCGAGAAGGCGATCGATCCGGCATATCCCTGCATCGCGACCTGCGCGGGTCCGGGCGCCTCGGCCAGACGTGGCGCCGCGCCGCGCCTGTGCAGCATCAGAAGCGGCGGTGCGCGCCCGAGATCGCCCTGCCACTGCAGCGCCGCGGCCACGAGCCCGTCGGCCCGTGCGGAGAGATGGCGGATCGAGTTCATATGCAGCACTGTCGCAAGCTCGATCCTGTCCAGCTCGCGCCCCTCCGGGCTGAGATAGGCGAGGTTCGGCCGCATTGTGGGCAGGTTGAGCTTGGTTCGCCCGGATGCGGGATGGGTTTCGATCCCGCCATTGGCGACGACGAGCGTCTCTGCGCCGGGCAGCCGCAGGATCTCGTGCGGGCCGATCCCGCCGGACGGGAACTCTCCGATCCGTCGGTAGCCCCTGCCGGCCTCCCACACGCCGATGATGCCGCGTGCCGCATCGTAATCGCTCTCGGACGTATAGAGCCGGGACCCATCGCCGGAGAAGGCGCCGTGGCCGTAGAAATGGCGCCCGGGGGGGGCCGTCAGCTCCGCCGCAACGCGCCCCTCGGCGCAATCCAGCACGAGCGCGAAGGTGCCCGGGCGGCGAGCGAACGCGACCGCCTCGGCCCGGCGGGGATGGGCGGCGGCGGCATGCCCGCGCCCCGGCAACGGCACCGAGAACACCGCCTGCCCCGTCTCGGAGAGCCCAAACAGCCGATAGGCGCCGGAGCCGTCCCGTGCCGCAGAGAGATAGCCCGGGTTACCCGCTTCGGCCCAGCCGAGGCGCGGGGCCAGGGCGCTTGCCGCGAGACCGGCCAGCACGCGGCGCCGCGTGGCCACGGATCAATCCCCGTCGAGCGCGTTGAACCCCGCCGCGACCCCGAGCACCGGGGCCACGTCGAGCGCCAGCGTGCGCCGCAAGCCATCGACCTGCGCGCGCACAGCCTCCACCCGGATGCGGCCTTGGGGCGTCGCCACGCCCGCCAGCGTCGGATCGTCCAGCCGCTCGATCAGCGCTGCGATCCGATCCCGATGGCGCTGGATCTCGTCTTCGACCTCGGCACCGGCGGGCCCGGCCAGGATCAGCGCCAGCTCCCCGGCACTGTCCGCCGACAGCGCAACATGGCGCAGGCTGCGCTCCGACCGGCGCGCCTCCGCCCGCAGGGGATAGGCGCGCTCGAACGTGCCCAGGGGGCGGGCGAGCCGCGTGTCGGAGGTGAACTGCAGGCCGGTCGACGCCGCCCCAAAGAGCGCGCGCAGGGCGACGGCCTCGCCAGGATACGCGGCGTTGCCCGCAGCGCCAGCGCTCCGCATCGCATCGGCATGGCCGCCCAGCCAGCCGTCGCGGATCGCCGCCGCCGTGGCCGCCGTGTCGGACGCCATCGTCCGGACGAGCGCGCAGCGATATTCCGGCGTGCCGCTCCCGGCGACCTCTTCGTTGAACAGCATCGCTTCCAGCGCGTGATAGCCCCGCGCCGCCACCGACACCTCCGCATAGCCCGCCGGATCCAGCCCGATCGGGTTCTCGGCGCTGATCAGGCCCGCGATCGCCCGCCGACCGGCGCCGCGCGGGTCCGGCCAGAAGCCCATGGCGAAGCCGCGATTGTCCTCCAGCGCGGGGCCGAACTGCAGATGAGAGGCCGCGATCCAGGCATCGAAGCCGGCGTGATAGGCGGCGCGCAGCGCCTCGCTGTCGGGGGCGCAATCCGCCTCGGCAGTCTCGGCCAGCGCGGCGGCGGCCTCCGCGGCGGCGGTGACGCGGGGCAGCACATGCTCGTCGACCGCACGGTCGATCACGTCTGCCCCTGCCGGGAGCGGCAGAAGGACCGCGGTAACGAGAACCAGGGCGGCGCGCGTTTTCGTCGAAACACGCCCCATTAGGCTACGCGGTCGAACGCCACGAGGGCCCGCAAAGCTACGACTCAGGGTGGTCTCGAAGCGCTTAAGGGGTCGCATCACAGGCTCTCCAGAAATCGGATCAGGGCGTCGCGCTCGGCTTTCGGCATCTCGACGACCCGGTCGCGGGCCGCCTGCGCCTCGCCGCCATGCCAGAGGATCGCCTCCAGCAGCGACCGGGCGCGGCCATCATGCAGGAACTGGGTGTGGCCGGAGACCTGCGCCGTCAGGCCGAGGCCCCAAAGCGGCGGTGTCCGCCATTCCCGCCCGCTGGCCTGCCCCTCCGGCAGATCGTCGGCCAGACCCGGCCCCATGTCGTGGAGCAGCAGATCGGTATACGGCCAGATCAGCTGGAAGGAGTGTTCGGGCCGGTCTTCCAGCCGGGCGGTGACGTGTTTGGGCGTATGGCAGGACGTGCAGCCAGACGCATGGAACGCCTGTTTGCCGCGCAGCACGGTGGGATCGTCGATGTCGCGCCTTGCCGGAACGCCGAGATTGGCGCTGAAGAAGGCCACGAGCCCAAGCGCTTCGGCATCGATTTCGAACACGCGCACATCGCCGTCGCCATGGGGCCCGGCGCGGCAGGCGGTCTGGGCGGCCGTACAATCGCCGGCGGGATCTGTCAGGAAGGGGGTCGAGATCCCGATATCGGCCGAGAAGGCCGAGGCCGCCTGATCCAGAAGCGTCGGCTGCCCGGCTTTCAGCCCGAAGCGTCCGAGCATCGGGCGCCCATGCACCGACGACCAGACGATCTGCGGCCGGCCGGAGATCCCGTCGCCATCGGCATCGTTGGGGTCGCTCCGGGCCAGAATGTCCTCGGCCGGGATCGCCTCCAGCAGCCCGAGCCCGATCATCTGCGGTGCGACACGGGGCGAGAGGACCGCGTTCGGATGGAGCGGGCCGAAAGCGGCCTTGCGCACCCCGTAGGTGGGCTTGCGCAGCGAGACTACGGTGCCATCCGCCAGCGTGACCGGGATCTCCTCGTAGGAGATCTCGACCTGCGCTTCGACCTCCTGTCCCAAAACCGCGCGGTCCTGGATCTGGCCGCCATAGACGGGGTCCGGGGCCGCGGCGAGATAGGCCTCGATCTGCGCCACCTCGCCCGTGGCGTCGCCGGGCACGGCCACGCGCAGCAGAAGCGACGAACGGTCGTCCTCGGGGCCGGCGGGCGCGCGGCCCGCGCCGTTCTTGAAGTGACAGCTCTGGCAGGCGCGCGCGTTGAACAGCGGGCCGAGCCCGTCGGAGGCGCGCGTCGAGGCGGGCGACGAGACCCAGATCTTGTCGAACAGGCTGCCGCCGATCAGAAAATCGAACTCTGCGTCGTGGTCGAGAAGGTTGGAGGGCTGGGAAAAGGCGCTGTCATCGGTGCGCGCGCGCACCGTCGCCGCGCCCGCCGGCAGGGCCTCGAACCGTTCGGACGCCGAGAATTCCGTCGGCGGCGCAAGTACGCCCGCGATCCGCCCGCGCTCCGCTTCGGTGCGCGGCACGGTATTGAGATGCACGTCGTCCAGCGGCAGCCGGTCGGGGGCGGCGGCCGGCGCCCCCCCCCCCAGCCAAAACCCCCCGCGCGGGCGGGACAAAACACAGCCCAGCCCCCACGGCGGCCCCCCCC
>JBCDGG010000026.1:0-38803 GCA_038757905.1 Pseudomonadota bacterium
ATCCTGGCGCAGATGATCGGCGGGGTGGACTTCGCGCCGATGCTGGCCCGGGCGCGTCGGCATTGCGCCGCCTCGTCCTACGCGCGTCTCGGGCCGCGGCTGCACGACATGCTGATGGGATTGTCGCTGAACCGCGACGCCAGAAGCGGTTCGATCCTATCCTGAGCCGACTCTTCGCGGGTTTTCCCTGCGCCCGAACGGGAGAACGATGCGATGGGCTTCAGTGACGGCCCGAATGCTCTGCGCCGCTATGCCCAACCAAATCGGGCCACGCGCCCACGCCGAAAGGCCGCGCCAGGATCTCCGGGCTCAAACGGCCAGGTCGAACGCCTCGAAGTCGGCCTTGACGCCGATGGTCGAGATCGTGCGGTCTTCATCGAGCGACCACGTGCGTGCGAACGCCTCCGCCCCCCCGTCGGACAGGGTCCGGACGTCGATCACGAAGATCTGGTTCTCCAGCGCGATCACCTCGATCTTGCTGTTCAGCACGAGGTGGTCGATGAAATCGCGGACTTCGGTGGTGAACTCCTCGAACTCGAAGTCGTCGTGTTCGGGAAGGCTGGCCTCCGGCCGCGAGATGATGATCTCGGGCACGATCTGCCCTTCGAGGCCCGGCAGCCGCATCTTGGCGTCTGAAATCACAGCACCGCGTTCGGCAAACTCGGAGAAGGAGACGACGGTCAGCGTTTCGTCGATCAGACGCACGAGGCTGTCGGACGCGTCGCCGTACTTGTCGCTGACGGAGGTGACGGCACTGTCATCGCTTTCGATGAGGTCCTCAAGCCCGACGCTTTCGAGGAAACGGGCAAGCTTGCTGTCGGTCGTCGCGTCCTGGCCACCCCGGGCGCCGACGACGTCGGCATCCTCAAGCCCGTAGGTCTCGAGGGGGCCCTGCGCGTCCCCGTCGGCGGATTCGAGATCCGCGGCACTGATGTCGGTGCTTTCCATCGCAGACGCGGCTGCCTGGGCCGCCGCTTGCGCCGCAACATCCGCCGCCGTGGCCTGCGCCGCCGCCCCCTCCCGCTCTTCGGCGGCATGGGCCTGGGCCGAGTCGGCATTGGCACCTTTGCCGTCAAAGAGGTGGCCCGCAGCCACATGCTTGGTCACCGAGTCCGTTTCGACATCGGCATACTCATCCGAGATCGAGGACAGTCCGTCGTCTGCCGCGTCCGCCTGTGCGACTTCGGTCGCCTCGGCATCGAATTCCGCCTCGTCCGCCGCCTGCTGCCTGTTGATACCATAGGCAGCGGCGAGCGCGGTAAGCCCGAGCCCCGTCGCCCCGATGGAGTTGGCCACCCCGGTTGACGAGTGTCCGGCGTCGCGCATCTCTGCCTGAACGCCCCGATCGGCTCCGTCGCGCGCCGCTTTCGCAGCGGCCAGAAAGTCATCGGCGTCGTCCTTGTCGAGGAACAACTCGTCGAACGCGGACGCGCCGGGCGCCCCGTCCAGTTCTGCGTCCGAAGCGGCGCTATCCGACGTGTTCGCCTCCCACGCCATGTCGACGCCCGTGGGCCCGATTGCCACGTCTTCCGTAGGTTCCTCGAAGAACGAGAGGTTTTCGGTTTCGAGCAGGATCGTCCAGATCAAAGCCGCGAGGGCTGCGCCGGGATGCAGCACGATCTTGCCGCCGCGCTTGAGGTCGATCACATTCTTGCCGTCGGGGCGCACAGCTGCCACTGCCTGAGCGCGCCCGGCAAACCGCTCGATCAGCGTTGCAAAGCAGGGCCCGGTGACCACGCCCTCCTGCACTGCGCTGTCGAGCACGTAGAGCCCGTCGATCCGCGACAGGTGGACGAAGACCTCGCCATAGGCATCCAGGAACACGAACCAGGGGTCGCCCTCGTCGGTCGCGCCTCTGTCTGTGGAGACGTTGACACCAGCCTGCGCCAGCAGGCGCTGCACACGTACGAGATCCGCCAGCTCCTGATTGCTCCAGTCGAGCATGGGATCGCGCCGCACACTTTGCGGGGCGGATGTGCCGGGGCGCCGCGCCGGGCCGAAATCGATCAGTCCGTCGGCCGACGGGGACAGCGTGATTTCTTCGAGGCCAGAAGCGGCGCCGTCAGCGTCATCGGTCGCGCCGGATGCATCGTCGGACTGGTCGATGTCGGTAAAGCTCTCTGTGCCGTCGACGGTTTCGTCGCGGCGGATCAGTGACGAGAGATCGACGATATCAGCCATGCGCTCTACCCTTTTGATCCCGTCGCCCGCTGGCCCGGATCAGGCCTCGTCCTGAAACAGAATTCCGTAGGCGATGGGCTCGTAATACGAAAGAAGCCGCTTCACGAACGCCTTTGGATCCTGGCCGAGCGCCTCGGCCCAGTCGACATACCGCTGGGGAGGGATGCGCCCGCGCCCATTCTCCAATTGTGAGATGAACGTATAGTATTCGAGCGAGAGTTCATTGGCGAGATCCCGTTGAGACATTCCGCGGGCCTCGCGGATCGTCTTCAGCCAGTGCCCCATCTCGAGCCGCAACTCCCGCGTTTCTTCGGGAGTGGCCTTGTAAGCCTTGGTCAGCATCCCTTGTCTCCATCTCTTGCCAGCCCAGTCTGGCCCATTTGTCACGCCGTGCCGATCCCCGTCGAACACGCCTTGCGATGTCTGCACAAAGAATGTAGCGCCCACATCACAATCGTCGCGTCCTCTTTGCACGCCTCCATCGCCAAGCGCCCGAGAGGCTTGACGATGGCATATCACACCCCTTCGCACCCGGCTAGGTGATGCATTTATGCAAGGGGTATGAAATTCACTATACACTTTCTTCTTGCTCGGCAAAGAAAAAGCGCATACCGCTGCGGCGTGAGGTGTGGGGCTCGGATTCCGTAAGGCGTTCGAGCCGTACAGGCGCACCCCGTAAACGTCTAATAAGATGCAGAGGGCACAACAGCTATGGCTACCCGTGACGACATCGTCAGCCTATACATAGGCTATTTCAACCGGGCTCCAGATCCCGAAGGTTTGAATTACTGGCTTGGTGAGATCGAAGAAGGCACGATGACGCTGGCGGAGATCGCCCAGTCGTTCTCCGTGCAGCCGGAAGCAACCGATCTCTACCCCTTCCTGGCGTTCCCGAACATCGTTTCTCCCGAAGCGTTCGTGACGCAGGTTTTCGAGAACCTCTTCAACCGCGCACCCGATGACGAGGGCCTGGCCTACTGGGTCGGCGAACTCGAAGGCGGCGCGCCCGTCGGCGAGGCGATCGTCAACATCATCTCCGGTGCACAAAACACCGATGCCGGTCAGGACCTCACGACGCTCGAGAACAAGATCGACGCGGCCGATGATTTCACGACCGCGTTCGCCACGGCCGGCCTGGACTTCTTCACGACCGACGCCGACGGCAACATGGTTCCGCTCGACGGCCCGCTGGCCGCTGCGCGTGAAGTGATCTCGGAAGTGACCGACGATCCCGACACGGTCGACGATGCCAATCAGAAGACGGAAGACTTCATCAACGGTACCGGTGGTTCCGACGGTAACGTCTTCTTCCTCGGCACCGGCGGCATCGACCCCGACACGGGCGAGTTCTTCACCCGCGACAACCTGGTCGGCACCTCGGGCGACGACACATTCCTCGCCGAGCCGGGCGACCTGATCACCGGCGACCGCATCGAAGGCGTCAACGGTCTGGACGAGCTGATCGTTGTCGAAGATTCTGACGCGTTCAGCGACGAGATTTCTCCCGTGACGAACGGCGTCGAGCACTTTGTCGTAACGATGCAGGACCGCGACGGCGGAGGCTTCAGCGACAACAACATCCAGGGCGTCGATGTGAACTACGATGCCGGCCGTATGGTTGGTGTGGATCGCTGGGAAAACTTCGACTCCCGCGCCGACCTCGTCATCGAGGACGCCCGCGACGACACCCCGGAAGACGGTACCTTCACCGCCGATATCACGGTGGCCATGGTCTCGACCGACCCGGGCAACGTTGACTACGCCGTGTACTTCGATGATCCGGTCAACACCGGCCAGAACGACGACGTCGTCTTCGTTCGCGCCATCGACCAGGACAACAGCGACGTGTTCTCGGCCGCTGCGGTTTCGACGACTGCCGACACCGGCAGCCTTGAAAGCGCGCTCCTGTCCGAGTTCAAATTCTTCTACAACGGTGTTGAGCAGCGCGTCAGCCTGCAGGACGAGTTTGTCGAGATCGTCGAAGGTGTGCCGCAGCTGAAGCCGGACTCTCCGCTTCTCGTCGGCGAAGGCGCCACCTACGAAGAGCTTCGTAAGGCCGTCGAAATCGCCATCGAGAACCAGCTCTCGGAAGATATCTCGTCCGACCTCGTGGTCGACTTCGAGGGCACCTTCCAGGCCGTTGTCGGTACGAACAACGACGAGCAGGGCAACGAAGAGTTTGTCTTCGGTCCGCAGATCGCGATCCGTTCCGAAAGCGGTGCCGAGCTGGCCGAGGTGACGTTTGCCGGTATCGAGGTGATCGGTTTCGGTGAGACGGACACGGACGTCTTCGGCTCGATCTCGTCGGAGCAGGACTTCGTTGAAGACTGCATCCGCATCGATGTCGTGCTCGACGACGTGGGCAAAAGCTCCGCAGGTGGCGACCTCGTCATCGGCGCAATGTCGACCGGTACGCAGGACGGTGATCCGCGCAAGTCGGACTCCATCGGCATCCAGTGCTTCGACATCTATGTCGACCGCGAGTCGAACCTGCAGACGATCAACTCTACGAACAACTCGCTCGAAGAAGTGACCATCATGAGCCGTGACAACGACACGGCACGGGGCGACTCCAACTCCATCGCCGGTCGCGACGACCTCCAGTCGGGTGATCTGATCGTTCGCGGCAAGACGCCAGAAGACGATATTGCGACGTCGTCGGAGATTGGTCGCCGCGGGGATGACAACGGCCCCTTCCCGGGTATGAACGCGCAGCACAATATTTACGGGTTTAGCGACGTTCGCGTGATCAACGCGACGGCCCTGAATGGCGCGGTGGACTTGACGGCAGAACTGACCGACGAGATTGTCGAGAAGTATCTGGACCTGCAGGACACGGACCAGGATCAGTCGACCGACGATGTGACGTTCGACTATGACCTCACCAGCAACGACGACGAGTTCCTGCTCAACATGAGCTCTAATGCCCTGACCGATGCAGGCACTGGATCCCGTGAGGACTTCGTTCTCGATATCAACGGCGGCGGCGGCGACGACTGGATCACCACCAACGTCGGCGAGAGCTTCAAGGTGATCGACAATCAGGGCCAGGACTGGTTCGGCATGTCGCACCAGGCAGGTGACGTGGCCAGCGGCCTCGTCTCGTCCGCTGTCGATGTCGACGAGGACGATGTTCCGGATTGGTACGAGAACCATGCCGGGCAGGATGGTGCCGATACGTCGAAGTTCGACGTGGCTGGTGGCGCCGGTGACGACACCATCTGGACCTACGGCTACGGCGACTACCGCATCGACGGTGGCTCCGGAGATGACACCATCTACGCCGACAACTCGGGTGTGAGCTGGCTGTTGAGCGCAGCCAATCTTCCGGCTCCGTTGATCAACTCGGTCATCGACCGTCCGGTCACGGCGCAGGATGACATCGCGAACAATATCCGCGGTGATCACTACCAGATCGACTATGCGATCAATGCGGTGTGGACGTTCAACGACGACAACGGCGACAACGATCTGGTCGAGGACATCCAGGGTCAGACCAACGACAATCTCTTCACCAACCTGTCCTCCGCACAGGCTGACGATGATTGGTACGTGACCCTTGAGTTTGTGGACGACGGTGCGGACGACTCCACGGCCTACTACGCCGACGTCGAGCTGGACCTCGATACGGGTGACAACATCTCCGAGTCGGAGATCATCCAGGCCATCAAGGACATCCAGCAGAACGACTCGTTCCTCGACGCTGTGCTGGAAGTTCAGGACGGTCCGGGCAACTCGTTGCTTGTCTGGTCGAAGATCGACGGCGACTTCACCATCGACGATCTCGACGTGGCGCTTGAGCGGCGCGACGGCGACACCGGCTCTGTGGTGAACACGTTCGACGCCTTCGAAGACGACGAGTTCGACTTCCAGCAGTTCGGTGGCGAGTCCACGGCTCTGACCAACAGCAAGATCATCGGTGGCACTGGCAACGACAACATCGTGATGTCGTCGAGCCAGGCGGTCTTCGATGCTGATGATGCGTCTCCGGACGAGCTGACCGCGGAGCAGACCATCTTCCTGGGCGACTCGGCCGGTACTGACACCGTGATCCACTTCGACACGACGGGTCTGAGTGACGGTGCCTCGGTCACGGGTACGGATGCGCTGGATGACATCTTCCGCATCACCTCGTTCGGCAGCGACGGCGACTGGGATACCTACAACGGTCTCGTTGCACCTGGTGGAGCTGGTGGCAACAACGAGATCGATCTCTGGACCGGTGTCACCGTTGCCGATGCCGAGGAGCAGTACAGCGGTCTCGCTGCTGGTCAAAAGGCCATCGCCATCGTGTTCGACGACTCGGAAGGCGCCAACAACATCGGTTCGTTCTTCTACATGGCCGGTAACGGTGGCGGTGCAGATGCCGACGCGACGCTCGTTGCTCAGGTTGAGCTGATCGGTACTCAGTGGGAGTCGCTGGGCGAAGACAACTTCTTCCTCAGCTGATCTCCGGATCACGCTCTACAGACAAAGGAAGGCCCCCCGCATCGCGGGGGGCTTTTCACTTTGCATCTTGGCTCTGGGGAAAGTAGACGCTGGGCCGAAGAGGAAAAACCAAGAGGCAGGCCCCCATGGCAAAGGTCACCATCGAAGGGAGGGAGTTCGACATGGACGCCCTGACCGAAGAGGCACAGGCGCAGGTGAAGAACGTCTCCTATTGCGACACGCGGCTGCAGGAGCTTCAGGGCGAGATCGCGATGGTGCGCACCGCACGCTCCTCGTACCTGCAGGCCCTGAAGAAGCATCTCCCCAAAGACAGCTGAGCGATGTGAGCGTCGGCCACCGCCCTGACCGGGCGTGCGCAAAAGGTCGCGACTTCTTCGCATTGTCACCACAGTCCGGCGGCGCACAATTGCAAGGAACGGCTTGATCGGGTAGAAAGCGATGTACTCGGTTAAATTGGTCGCCGCACAAACGGCCCACATCGTATAGAAAGGACGTAGGCCATGGCGGCGACGTCTGCGCTCTCTCAGGCTTATGGGCGGTTTCGCGCGATAATCCTGACGACGCTTTTCCTTAGCTTTTTCATCAATTTGCTGATGTTCGTCGGGCCTCTGTACATGCTGCAGATGTACGACCGGGTCCTGTCCAGCCGCAATGAGAACACGCTCTATATGATCACCGCCATCGCTGTCGGTCTGCTTGTGATCTTCGGCATATTGGAGTTTCTGCGATCGCGCATCCTTGTGCGGGCGGGCATGCAGTTCGACGAGATCATCGCCAGCCCGCTCTTCTCTCGCGCGGTGCGGCTTCAGGTGATGCACCCGGGCGCTGGCGGGCGCACGGCCCTGCAGGACGCCGACAAGGTGCGGGACTTTCTGACCGGCCAGGGGATCCTTTCGTTCTTCGATGCGCCCTGGGTGCCGATCTTTCTGGCGTTGTGCTTCGCGTTCCACTTCTGGCTCGGCGTGGTGGCGACGGCCGGGGCCGTGATCATCTTCATCCTGGCGGTCGCGAACGAGTTCATGACGCGCGACGCGCTGCAGGAAGCCACGAATGCGGGCTCGAACGCGGCGCATTTCGCGAGTACGACGCTGCAGAACGCCGAGGTTATCCGCTCCATGGGCATGGAGGAGCGTCTGGCCAATCGTTGGTTGTCGCAGCGCGATCAGATGCTCGAAGGGCAGTCGCGCGCGAGCGACCGCGCCGGCGCCATTGTCGCGTGTTCGAAGTTCGTTCGCATGACGCTGCAGGTCGCGATCCTCGGGACCGGTGCGTATCTCGCCATGCAGCAGCTGATCTCGCCGGGGATCATGATTGCGGCGTCCATCGTCATGGGGCGTGCGCTTGCCCCGGTCGAGCAATCGGTCGGCAACTGGAAGGGCTTCGTTGCCGCACGGCAATCGGGCGCGCGTCTCAAGCGCCTCTTCGATGCCGTGGACGAGGATGAAGAACGCACGGAACTGCCGAAGCCGAAGGGCGACCTTCGCGTCGAAGGCGTGACGACCGTTCTGCCGGAGACGCGCGAGACGATCCTGAAAGGCATCACGTTCGACATCAAGAAGGGCGACACGCTGGCCATTGTCGGGCCGTCGGGCTCGGGCAAATCCACGCTCGTGCGCCATGTCGCCGGTGCGGGCAACCCCGCCGCCGGGGCCATCCGCCTGGACGGCACGGAGTTGAAGCACTGGGATCCGGTGCAGCTCGGCGAGAACATGGGCTACCTCGCCCAGGACATCAAACTGTTCAGCGGTACTGTTGCCGAGAACATTTCGCGCTTCGATCCCGATGCGAAGGACGAGGATATTATCGCCGCGGCGACCCTGGCTGGCTCCCATGAGATGATCCAGGGCCTGCGCAACGGATACGAAACCCCTGTCGGCGATGGCGGCTCGCAATTGTCCGGCGGGCAGCGCCAGCGCGTGGGCCTCGCCCGCGCCGTCTACAAGACCCCGGCCCTGATCGTTCTCGACGAACCGAACTCCAGCCTCGACAGCGACGGCGAAGAGGGCCTGATCAAGTGTCTCAACCAGCTCAAGAAGCTGGGCAGAACGGTTGTCGTGGTCACGCACAAGGCGAACCTCCTCCAGCTCTGCAACAAGACGCTGGTCATGGCTGACGGGAAAGTGCAGCGCTTCGGGCCCACGGATGCGCTATATCGCAAGGCGGCGCAGCGGAAAGCGGCCCAGGATGCCGCCGATGCAGGCGGCGGCAGCGCGCCGACCCCGCTGACGGCCGTGAAATCGGCCGAAAGCTGATCGCGAACGTCGCCCCGCACAGGGCGCCGTTGCCGATCCGGACAACTGGACCTGATTGAGGACAGCGCAACACCATGACGGATGCGTCAACCACCACCCGCACACGCAAGTCGACCCCGCGGCCCTATGTGATTGCGGGATATGTCGTGATCATCCTCATGTTCGGCGTTCTCGGCGGATGGGCCGCGACCGCCAAGATCGCCAGTGCCGTGATCGCTTCCGGCACCGTGTCCCTCGAAAGCAATCGCCGGGTGGTGCAGCATCTCGAAGGCGGCATCGTGCGCGAGATCCACGTACGCGAGGCCGATAGCGTCGAGGTCGGCGATGTCCTGATCCGCCTGGATACGCTGCAGGCCTCATCGAGCCTGGGCGTCTACGAGCAGCGCTATCTCATGCTGAGCGCGGCCAAGGCCCGCCTGGAGGCCGAGCGCGCGTTCGAGGAGGAGATCACGTTCCCTGACGAATTGCTGAACTCGGACGATCTGGATATCGCCAGCGCGCTTGCGCAGCAGAGGAACATCTTCGAGGACCGCAAGTCGATCCTGTCCTCGCGGACTGAAATCCTCCAGAGCCGCGTGACCCAGTTGGAGCGCCAGGTGGAGGGGCTTCAGATCCAGCAGGCCGCGCTGGAGGAGCGCCACGCGCTGCGCGAGCAGCAGATCGAACGCCTCCGCGCCGGCGAGGAACGCGGTGTCGTCGAAGGCAACCGGATCACCGAGCTCGAGGATGCTCTGATCCAGATCCGGGCCAGCCTGGGCGAGATCATCTCGGAGATCGCGCAGACCCAGGCCTCCATCGGGGAAACGGAGTTGAACCTGCTGCAGGGACGGCAGGAATACTCGCAGCGCGCGAGCGTCGAGTTGAACGAGATCTCCGACGAGGTGTCAGAGCTGGATGAACGGATCCGCGTCGCCGCGGACACCCTGCAGCGTACCGAGATCCGCGCGCCAAGCTCCGGCACGATCCAGAACCTTCGCGTTCACACCGTAGGCTCCGTGATCGGGCCGCGCGACATTCTGATGGAGGTGGTTCCGGTGGACGAACCCCTGCTGGTGAATGCTCAGGTCTCGCCCACGGATGTGGACAGCCTGACCCCCGGCATGCAGACCGAGCTGCGCTTTGCCTCCTTCGATGCGCAGCTCACACCCGTGGTGATGGGCACGGTGCAGTCCGTCTCGAACGACGTGGTGTCCGGAGGCGAGAACGTGCCGCCCTATTTCCTCGCCCGTGTCGTTGTCGCCGATGAGGACATGCCGGAGAACGTCCGCGAAGGGATCACTGCGGGCATGCCCGTGGATGTTGTCATCGCGACCGGCGAACGCAGCGTGATGTACTACCTGATTTCGCCCCTGGCCGACGCCATCGCCACGTCGATGCGCGAGGAGTAGCACCCGCTGCCCAGCGCCGACCCTGCCCGGCGAACCATACGGCGCCCCCCTTTGGCACCGGGGGCACCGCACGATCCCGTGCCCCATCGTTGAAACAGATCCGGAGAGGACGTTGTGGTAAGCTTCGACGAACGACGCAGAGTGATGGTGGACACGCAGGTCCGGCCATCGGATGTTACGCGCTTTCCCGTCATCGAAGCGATGCTCGCCGTCCCGCGCGAACGCTTCGTTCCGGAAAGCGCGCGCGAGGCGGCCTATGCCGGAGAGAACGTCTCGCTTGGCGATGGGCGGGTGGTTCTGGAGCCCCGGACGATCGCCAAGATCCTCGATGCCGTGAACATTCAGCCCACGGAAGCCGTGCTCGATGTGGGATGCGGGCTGGGCTATTCCACCGCCCTTGCGGCCCAACTCGCCGAGGCGGTTGTGGGGCTTGAGGCCAACCGGAGCATGGCGCGCGATGCCGAACAGACCCTCTCCGACGAAGGCGTGGACAACGCCGTCGTCGTGGAAGGGGAACTGGCCGCCGGCATGGCGGCCCACGGGCCCTACGATGTGATCCTCGTGCAGGGGGGCGTCGAACAGGTGCCGCAGGCCTTCACCGAACAGCTCAACGACGGCGGCCGCATCGCCTGTATCTTCATGGACGGTGCGCTCGGGGTCGTGCGGCTCGGGCTGAAAGCGGACGGGGCCATCACGTGGCGCTTTTCCTTCAATGCGGCCGCACCGGTGCTAGAAGGCTTCACTGCCGAACGCGCTTTCTCGCTCTGACGAAACACCTGTCCAGACGGCAGATGCACTGTTATTGTCCGGGAAAAGACATCCCGGAGCAGGGGAGATTGAGGTGAGTATCGAGAAACCTGCCGTCGCGCATCGGCTCCGCCGCATTGCGCTCGCACTTGCAGTTGCGACGGCGCCCGTCACGGCCCCCGTGACAGCCGCTGCGGAAACGCTGACGGACGCGCTGATTTCGGCATATCAGAACTCCAACCTACTGGAACAGAACCGCGCCGTGTTGAGGGCTGCGGACGAGGATGTCGCGCGCGCCATCGCGGCGCTGCGCCCGACGCTCGACTTCGTGGCGACCTACGGATGGTCCAACGTGGACCAGTTCGGCAACTCGCCCGATGGCCAGAACCCCCTGACGTCGACCTACGCGATCGTTCTGCAGCTTGTCATCCTCGATGGCGGTCAGCGTGGCCTCCAGACGGAGTTGGCCAAGGAGACGGTTCTGGCCACGCGCGAGAGCCTTCTGGGTGTGGAGCAGAACGTGCTTCTTTCAGCGGTGAGCGCCTATGCTGGCGTGCTGAGCGCGCTGGCTTTCGTGGATCTGGGCGAGAACAACCTGCGCCTGATCCAGGAAGAACTCGAAGCCGCGCAGGACCGGTTCGAAGTGGGCGAAGTCACCCGCACGGATGTGGCCCTGGCCGAAAGCCGGCTGGCTCAGTCGCGCAGCCAGCTCGCTGCCGCCCGCGGTCAGCTCGAAACCGCGCGCGAGGCCTATCGCGTCGCCGTGGGCCGGTATCCCGGCACACTGATCCCGCCCAGTTCCGTGCCGGAGACCGCCTCTACCGTGGAGGAGGCGCTGTCGATCGCCGTCCGCCGCCACCCGGCGATCCGCCAGGCGCAGCGCGAGGTCACGGCCTCCGACATCAGCGTCGAGATCGCATCGCGGGCCTACGGGCCGACTGTGTCGGCCACCGGGCGCTGGCAGGTGGACGACGACCGGGACGACGAGTCCCGCCTCGGGCTGGAGTTCCGCCAGCCGATCTACACCGGCGGTCGCCTGCCATCGCTGGAGCGGCGCGCCATCGCCGTGCGCGACGAGACCCGCGCGCGGCTGCATGAGACGACGCTGAACGTACGCGAGGCGGTGGCGAACGCATTCTCGCAGATCCGCGTGTTCGAGGCCCAGATCGCCGCGACGCAGGAGCAGGTCCGAGCCGCAGAGATCGCGTTTGAAGGGACACGGGAAGAGGCCCGTCTCGGAGCGCGGACCACGCTGGATGTGCTCGATTCCGAGCAGGATCTGCTCGACGCCCGGGCCGCCGAGATCGACGCCCGCGCCCAGCGGTTCGTAGCGATTTATTCACTTCTTTCTGCGATGGGTCTGTTGAACGTACAGCACTTGCAACTCGGGATCCCGACGTACGACCCATCCGCGTACTACAATGCGGTCAAGACCGCGCCGGCCAGACTTAGCGAACAGGGAGAGGCCCTTGACCGGGTCCTGAAGCGGATCGGGCGGCAATAAGGGGGTGATCCTAGGGCAATAAGCCCGGTGTTCTCCTGGCGAGTGGCGATGCTATACGTCTCAGATCTGCGCGCGGTGCAGGCGAGTCGAGTATGGGCCACTAGCGAGGAAGCCTCATGTCCGATCAAGCGAACCCTGCCGAGATCGAGGATGTGCTTTCGTCCATCCGTCGCTTGGTGGCTGGCGGCGCAAAGTCTGCGTCCGAACGGCAGGATGGGGCCGCCGATCCCGACACTACGCCGGAGGCGGAGGACGACAGCGCGCTTGTTCTGACCCCGTCCCACCGGATCGGTGAGGACAGCCCCGAGGCGGCAGATCCGCATCACGAGTGGGAAGATGACGCCGCTGCAGATCGGGCCGAGGCAGACGAACTGTCCGACGATGAGATCGCCATCGAGCGGGAAATCTCGGACGATGAAGGGGCCGAGGCCGTGCTGTCCCTCTCGGAAGCACTGGCCAGCGATGACCCCGAGCAGGCTGAAACGGATGACTTCGAGGCTGCCACTGGCGAAGGCGGCGAAACGGGCGACGATGCAAAAGGGGATGATGCGGAGGGGGACGGCCCCGCGCTCGAGTTCGAGCATCGCAAGTCCCCGTTCCTGTCGGAGACGCTGATGGCCAAGCGCGCAGCGGAGCGTACAGCGCCGCCGCGCACCGAGGAGGCGCCGAGAACCGGCTTCGGCTTCGGCGCGGCGCGGCGGGACGATCCTGTCCGCCATGTCCCGCTGAGCGAGATTGCCCGTGGAGCGGACACGGCCGGCCCGGCGTACACCGGCCCAGGGCACGATCGTGGGCTCACACTGGACATGCCCGCCGGAGACATCGCAGACGGCGCCGCCGACGACTCTGAAGCGGATGCACCGGTCGAGGCGTCGCAAGACGACCTTGGGCAGAGCGCCCCCGCATCCTCCAGACCCTTCACGCCGTCCTTGGAAGCGACTACCTCGCCGGACACCGCAGTTGCGGCAGCAAACGAAGTGCCTTTTGAGGAGGCCGGTGCTCTCACACCCGCCACTGCCGAGGGCGCGGGACTCGAGGGCGGCGATGGCCCGGACGCCGATATGCCGGACGCCGAAAGCGCTGAGCTTGGAGACAACCTGTCCGGCGAGGAGACGCTCGAAGGGGTGGTGGGCGATGACGCAGACGCAATCGACGCCGCTTCCGAGATGGAGAGTGACAGTGATGCTGCAGTCGCGCCCTCGATGACGCAGGCTCCGGAGGCCGCACTCTCGGAGGATGCCCTGCTGGAGCACGTGATGGCGGACGCGGAGCACATCGCGCCGCCGCCCGACGCCGACGACGATCCGGCATTTGGCAGCGGCGCTGAGGCTGTCGCCCAAGACCCGGGCCAGCCTGGCGAGATGGACTTCCCCGAGGATGAGGCACTGGACGCTCCGAAGGGGTCTAGCCCTGAAAAAGACGGCCCCACGTCGCCCGAGCAGGGGCTGGCGTCCGGCACGGGATCGGCCTCATCCGATCGGCTGAACGTCTTCGGCTCCGACCCTGCGGTTCTGGACGAGGAAGCACTGCGGGCCCTCGTAGCCGATGTCGTGCATGGCGAGTTGCAAGGCGCTCTTGGCGAGCGGGTGAGCCACAACATCAGGCAACTCGTCCGCCGAGAAATCGCCCGCGCCCTGGAAGACCGCGGACTGACCTGAGGCGCCTAAAGCCTGCACTGACCTGCGCCGCATCAGTGTTCGTTTGTCATCGCCTGCGCAGGGGAAGTACGCCTCGCATGACCGCCCCCTCAAAAGAAAAAAGCGCCCGGATCGGGCGCTTTCCTCTGCAGATGTGCCTGCGAGATCAGGCGGCTTCGGCCTGCTCCGCAGCCTGACGGCGCTCGCTTTCCTCGCGCGACAGGGCCACCGAGGTCCGCACACCTTTCCCGACAAACTCCATCAGCCCTTCCACAACCCGTTCATTGGGGTCGATGCCGGCACAGCTCAACACCTCGCGCCCATCGCGGGAGCGGGCCCAGCGGGCGATCTGGTCGGGGCCATTCCCGTATTTCTTGTCATCCGCGATGGCGTCATCCAGCGCGGCGAGTACAACGGCTGCGAAGAGCTTGCGGGCGCGTTGGCCCTGCTCATGATTGAACGCAGTTCCGTCAACAAATTGAGTCATTCTTGGTCCTTATTCTTGCTCTTGCCTTTCCCGTGCGGGCCTAAGTACGACATTAGTGTGTCGATTCGGTACGCCGCTAAACGCATGGCTCCCATGCGCGATCTGCATGTCTCGGATCTTAGAGTTAGCCGCCGGACGGCCTGCCGCCCCTTTGCCGTCTCTTGCCGTCAATGCACGCGGGGTTCCTTGTGAGCACGCCGCCGCCGGGATATAGGCTCGCGCAATGCGATCTCAACAGGTGAGCCCATGCCAAAGATCAACGGCAACGAAATCCGCCCCGGAAACGTACTGGAACATAACGGCGGCCTTTGGGCTGCGGTGAAGGTCGACCATGTCAAACCCGGAAAGGGCGGGGCGTTTGCGCAGGTCGAGCTGCGCAATTTGCGCAATGGTTCCAAGCTGAACGAGCGGTTTCGCTCGGCCGACAAGGTGGAACGCGTTCGCCTGGAGCAGAAGGATCAGCAGTTCCTCTACGAAAGCGACGGGATGCTCGTGTTCATGGACACAGAGACCTTCGACCAGATCGAGCTGCCGGCGGAGATCCTGGGGGAGCGGCGCCCGTTCCTGCAAGACGGGATGACCATTCAGATCGAGTACTACGAAAGCGAGGCGCTGAACGCGACGCTGCCGCAAAAGGTAACGTGCACGGTGGTGGAGACGGAGCCGGTCGTGAAGGGGCAGACGGCGGCGAACTCGTTCAAGCCGGCGGTGCTCGACAACGGGGTCAAGGTCATGGTGCCGCCGTTTGTTGGCCAGGATGAAGCCATCGTCGTCAACACCGAAACAATGGAATATGCCGAACGCGCCTGACGGTCAGCCCTCTGCGGCGGCGGGTGTGTAGGACACGCGCGCTTCTCCCGCCACCATATCGGCCCCGGCGCGGTCGAAGCGCAGGTAGGCAATGCCTTGGCCATCGGCGACAGTGTAGAGCGCGCCCGCGGTCTTTTCCCCGTTGACGATGTCCGTGCCGGGAGGGGGCGCGTCACCCTCCACCGCCACCGTGACGAAGCCCTTTCGCAGCTGGGTCTTGTGCTTCATGCGCGCCGTGACCTCCTGGCCGACATAGCAGCCTTTGCGGAAGTCGACGCCGTTCAACCGTTCGAACCCGGCTTCCAGGACGAAGGTGTCGTTCGGCACCAGTTCGATCCCGGTCTCCGGCACGCACAGGCGCACGCGCAGTGCCTCCCAACTGCCATCGTCGGAGGGGGCGTGTTCAGGGGCGGCCGCGTCAGAGTAGAGCCGCCAGCCGAGATCCGGGTGGCGCGGATCGTCCCAGGCGCCCTCCGGCCTCGGGCCCAATCCGCGCAATGGGACGAGATCGGTCTCTTCGAGCGTCACATCGGCGCGCAACATGTACATCCGCAGCCGCTTCGCGAGCGGCGCGGCGAGCGGTTCGGCGACGTCGAGCAGGATACGGTCGCCGTTATCGGCGAGGAAAAAGTCCGCCAGATATTTGCCCTGGGGCGTCAGAAGACCGGCATAGACGAGCCCCTCCTTCAGGCGCCCCACATCGTTGGTGACAAGACCCTGCAGAAACTCGATCCGGTCCCCGCCACCGATCGCCAGAACCGTTCGCCCGTGATGCCGTTCGCCTGCCATGTCATGCCCTCCTTGCTCGGACGCGATATAGGAGGGAACAGGCAGCGGCGAAAGCCATAGACCGAGTCATCCGACGGGAAGGAGCAGCAAGGTGCGTGCGCCGATCAGTATCGTGATCCCGACGCTCAACGCCGGGGCAGAGTTGCCCGAAACCCTCGCCGCCCTGACGGAAGGGTTGTCGGACGGGTTGGTGCGGGACCTTGTGATCACCGATGGTGGGTCCTCGGACGACACGCGCGCGATTGCCGATGCGGCGGGCGCGATCTGGGTCGAGGGGGCGCCGGGCCGGGGTGGCCAACTGCGCCGCGGCTGTGCGGCAGCGTGTGGGGCGTGGCTGCTCGTGCTCCACGCCGACACACACCTGTCGCCCGGCTGGGCGCGCGTTGTCGCTCAGGCCCTGCGGGACCCAGAACACGCGCATGTCTTTCGCCTCGCCTTCCGGACGGAGCGCCCCGGTGCGCACGTTCTTCCGGAATGGACGGCGGGGTGGGCGAACCTGCGCACGCGCGCCTTCGGGTTGGCCTACGGAGATCAAGGCGTGCTGATGACCCGCGCGCTTTACGACACAGTCGGCGGCTACGCGGACATCCCGTTGATGGAGGATGTGGCGCTGATGCGTGTGCTGCCGCGCCGGCCGCGGCTGATGCCGGCCGAGGCGCGGACCAGCGCCGCGCGGTACGAGGCCGAGGGCTGGCTGCGGCGGGGGACGCGCAATTTGTGGACGTTTGCGCGGTACAGGGCGGGCGTCTCTCCGGTGCGCCTCGCCCGATCCTACCGAAAGCGCTAGCGCCTTCGCCGCGATGCCTGAAGAACGGCGATCAATCTCGCCCGAGGACGGCGTGCAAGGACGATGCTCAACCGGCGCTTGGTCATCGCTTCAGGGGGCGGGCTCTTCGGCGGCGCGGACGACCGGCACGATTGGTTCCGGCGCCTCGAGCATCGGCTTGGCGCGGCCCGGCGGTGGCGGCTCGATGCCCCTGAGGCGGGCGAAGCTGACGGCCACGTCGCGGGTGTTGTACTCCGTCCGCAACCAGGCCTCGAGCGAGATCGGATCCCGCGCGGCGCGTTCCTCGTAAAGGTCCAGAATGTGATCGACGACGCCCGTCTTCGAGGATTTCAGGTGGCAATAGCGCCAGTGCAGATGCTTGCGCGCCTCGGCTAGCGGCTGCCCGTCGATGATATGCGCGTAGTAGACTGCGGCGAGACCGGCCCGATCCGCCCCGGACTTGCAATGCATGACGAAGGGTTTCTCGATCACACGCATCGTGTCGATCAGGCGGATCATCTCGCGGCGCGTGGCGGGCTTGCGGGCGTAGATCTTGGCCACGTAGAGGTTCATCCCCAGCTTGCGGCACGCCTCCTCTTCGAAGAGCCAGGGCGACTCGCTGTTCTCACCCCGCAGATTGAGGATCGAGCGGATCCCCATGCGCTTGTAGCGCTTCAGCCGCCAGGGGCCCGGGTGGTTGGAGCGGTAGACGCCCTCCGCCACCTTGTCGAAGTTCGTCCAGGGCACGCGCAGGAACCCGTGGTCGAAGAGATGGAAGTGCAGCCATGACCAGAGCCGCGCCCCCGGCGTAGAGATATCCTTGCCAAAGGACTGACGCATCCTGCGCTCCAGGCGCTTGAGCTTGGATTTCTTTTCGGCGGTCATTCTGGCGGCTGACTGCCCCAAACCGGCCAGCGACGCAAGCTTGGGAGATTGACGCCGCCGGGGGATAGCCTAAGCCATCGGACGACGCACGCTTCAGAAAGGCCGCACATGACGCTCGCCAACGGTGTCCACTACCTTGCCATTCCCGGACCGTCGGTCATGCCGGATGCGGTGCTGCGCGCCATGCATCGCCAGACGCCGAACATCTACGAGGGTGAGCTGCACGATCTGGTCGACGGGCTGATCCCCGATCTGCGCGCCGTGGCACGCACACAGCATCAGGTGGCGATCTACATCGCGAATGGCCACGGCGCGTGGGAGGCGGCGGTGTCCAACACGCTCAGCCGCGGCGACACGGTGCTGTCCCTCGCCACAGGGATCTTCGCCCATGGCTGGGCCAACATGGCCGAGAAGATGGGTGTGGTCGTCGAGCGGATCGATTTCGGGCTGCGCGCCGCAGTTGATCTGGCGCGGGTGGAAGAGGCGCTGAGCGCGGACACAGCCCACCGGATCAAGGCGGTGCTGGCGGTTCAGGTCGACACCTCCACCTCGGTGCGCAACGACGTGGCTGGCCTGCGTGCGGTACTGGACAGGGTCGGGCATCCGGCGTTGCTCATGGTGGATTGCATCGCGTGTCTCGCCTGCGACGCTTTCGAGATGGATGCCTGGGGCGTCGACGTGATGGTCACCGGCAGCCAGAAGGGCCTGATGACCCCGCCCGGCATGTCCTTTGTGTTCTTCAACGACCGCGCCGACGCCGCGCGGACCCGGGCCGATTGCGTGACGCATTACTGGGATTGGCGGCCCCGGATCGACCCCGAAGCGTTCTACAACATCTTCTGCGGGACAGCGCCGACGCACCATCTTTACGGGTTGCGTGTCGCGCTCGACATGATCGCGGCGGAAGGCCTCGAGCAGGTATGGGCGCGGCACGCCACGCTGGCGCGTGGCATCTGGGCAGCGTGCGAGGCGTGGGGCCGGGCCGGCCCGCTGGAGCTGAACGTACAGACGGCGGAGGTGCGCAGCCACGCGGTGACGTCGCTCCGGATCGGGGCGCCGCACGGACGGGATCTGCGCAACTGGGCCACGTCGAAAGCGGGGCTGACCCTGGGCCTCGGCATCGGCATGTCGAACGACGAGGATCCCGGCGGCGACGGGTTCTTCCGGATCGGCCATATGGGGCACGTCAACGCGCAGATGGTGATGGGCGCGCTCGGGGCGATCGGCACCGGGCTCAAAGCGCTCGACATTCCGCACGGGTCCGGCGCGCTCGACGCGGCGGCAGAGGCGATGGCGCGACCCTGACCACAAGGGCGCCGCGGCGGCGCGACCGGCCAGCGCGCCGACGGCTGCTATGCCGGGCGGCGTGCCAAGGGCAGGGCAGGCGCGCATTGGCCACCTGAGCAGACGGCTGTGACGCTGGGCGGAGTGACAAGGGCAGAAGCTGGCGGGCGTGGGCCACCCGTGCGCCGACAGCGGCACAAGCTGTCGGTCGCGGGCACGCCGTACCTTATTGCGGCACCGTCGCACTACAGCGCGCGGCCTGTCGTGCATCCGGTGGCTTCGCGCAACGCGTCAGGCGCGCCGGTGCGGTCGCACGTCGGCCGCCGGCAGGTGCGGGCGGCGCCGCGCCAGGACCCGCCGCAGAACCGGCCATTGTTCCAGCGGGCGGTCGCCGTGCCGCGCCAGGCTCAGGCCGCCATGCAGGAGGCTGGCGAATGCCAGCACCGGAAGGAGGCCCGCGCCCATCCAGAGAATGAACAACACGTATGCGAGGCTGAGACTTGCCAAGGTGCGCATAAGGAAGGGGATCAGCTGCATTGGGTGCGACATAGCGCCGCGCGTGTGGGGAGCAACCGCTACTGCCGCTCCAACCGATCCTCCAGGCGGGTGATCAGGGTGTTCAGCCCGATACCCGCGGCCAGCACCGTCCAGAACCCGAACGCCGCCCAGAGCAGGACGAAGATCCAGATCAGGTTCATGAAGCCCATGATGAGCGCCGCGTTGGTGTAATCCGGGGCGCGCCGAGGCGCTGGTCGTCCGCGCATGTGAACCTCCGTGACCCAGAGCACCATAACGCGAAAGGCTGACAAAAGAAGCTTAAGCCTTCGTGATCTCCGAGGCAGGCTTGCGGGCCCGGGCCGCTGCCAGGGCATCGGGCAGAATGCGGGCAAGATGGGCAAGCTCTGCCTCCGGCGCGGCCGAGATGCGAATGCAGCGATCGAGCGGCGGCACGCCGGGCATCCGCACGAAAACATCCCGCGCCGTCAACTCCTCCAATACCGCGCGGGCGAAGGCACCGTCCGCCCCGCAATCCACGGCGACGAAGTTCGTCGCGGAAGGCAGCGCGCGCAGCCCGTTCTCTGCTGCGAGGGCGGCAATGGCGTCGCGCGCGCGGGCCACTTGGGCGAGGGTCCCGGCAAGATGATCCGTATCGGCCAGGCTTGCCAGCGCGGCCACCTGGGACAGCCGGGAAACGCCGAAATGGTTGCGCACCTTGTGGAAGGCTGTGATCAGATCGGGATGGCCGAGTGCATAGCCCACCCGCATCCCGGCCAGACCATGCGCCTTGGAGAACGTCCGCAGGCGCAGCACGCGCCGGTCGTCTGTGTTCAGCGGTGGAATGGCCCCGGGCGGGGCGAAGTCCGCGTAGGCTTCGTCGAGCACGAGAAGGCTGCCGGCGGGCAACGCGTCGAGTGCGGCGGCGATCCGTTCGGCAGGGTGCCAGGACCCCATCGGATTGTCGGGATTGGCGAGATAGACAAGCTTTGCGCCGGTCTCGCCGGCCCGGGCGACGAGCGCGTCCAGATCCTCGTGATCGTCCTTGTAGGGCACCGTGTGCAGGGTGCCGCCAAAGCCCGCGACGTGGTAATTGAACGTCGGATAGGCGCCGCGCGAGGTGACCACGTTGTCGGCAGGCCCCGCGAACAGGCGCACGAGCGTGCCCAGCAGCCCGTCGATGCCCTCGCCGACGACGATCGCCTCCGCGGCAACGCCGTGGTGGGTTGCAAGAGCGGCGCGCAGGTCGTGGCTTTCGGGGTCGCCGTACTTCCACATGTCCGCCACTGCCGCGGCGACGGCCTGTTGCGCTGCGGGCGACGGGCCGAAGCCGGATTCGTTGGCGCCGAGGCGCGCGGCGAACGGGCGGCCGCGGGCGCGTTCCTGTGTCTCCGGCCCAACGAACGGGACGGTCGAGGGCAGCGTGGCGGCGAGCGGGGTGAGACGAGGATCTGACATGGGCAGTGCCTAGGCGAAGGAGACCCGCAGCGGCAAGGGGGCGGGGGCTTGCGGCGTGCGCCCGCGCCGGTACCTTTGCCGCGCAGAGAGGGAGAGGACATGGCAGAGCCGGCGTATCTGGAAACCCCGCAAGGGCGGCGCATCGCGTATCACAGGCGGGAGGGGCGCGGCCCCGTGGTGGTGTTCCTGGGCGGCCTGCGCTCGGACATGACGGGGACTAAGGCCGTCCATCTCGAAGCCTGGGCCGAGGCTGCGGGCCGGGGGTTCCTGCGGTTCGACTATTCGGGGCACGGGCAAAGCTCCGGCACGTTCGAGGAGGGCTGCATCGGCGACTGGGCCGAGGATACGGCAGCCGTGCTGGCGGCACTGACGGAGGGCCCGCTCGTGCTCGTTGGCTCGTCCATGGGCGGGTGGCAGGCGCTGCTGGCCGCGCGCGCCCGGCCCGACCGGCTGCACGCCCTCGTCACCATCGCGGCGGCGCCGGATTTCACCGAGGATGGCATGTGGGGCGGCTTTTCGAACGCGCAGCGGGCCGAGATCGAACGGGAGGGACAGCTCGCCTTGCCGTCGGAATATGGCGATCCGATAATCGTGACGCGCAAGCTGATCGAGGACGGGCGCAAACATCTGATGCTGCGCGCGCCGCTCCCGCTGCCCATGCCCGTCCGCATGCTGCAGGGAACGGCGGATGCGGACGTCGATATGTCCGTGGCGCTGCGCCTGCTCGACCATGCCGATGGCCCGGACATGCGGTTGACCCTCGTCAAGGGCGCGGACCATCGCTTTTCCACGCCCGCGTGCCTGGAACTCATCGTGGCGGCCATCGAGGAGGTGAGCGGGTGAAAGGGGCGGCCGCCCTCCTCGCTCTGCTGGCCGTGGCGGTGCTTTTGGCATGGTGGTTCGGGCCGCGCGAGCCGGCCGATACCGCCCACAGCTTCGACCCTGCGGTTCTGGGTGAGGATCTCGACGCCTGGCTCGCCGCGCAGGAGGGGCAGGTTACGGCCCTGCGGCCCGGGGCAGAGAAACGCATCGTCTGGGCAGGCGCGGCGGGAGAGGCCACACCGCTCTCCGTCGTCTATCTGCATGGGTTCTCGGCCTCTGCCGAGGAGATCCGCCCGGTGCCCGATCTCGTGGCGGAGCGGCTTGGGGCCAACCTCTACTTCGCGCGGCTGGCGGGACATGGGCGCGATGGGCCGGCGATGGCGGAAGCCACGGTGCAGGACTGGGTGAGCGACGTGGCCGAGGCCATGGCGATCGGGCGCCGGATCGGCGCACGCGTGATCGTCATCGGAACGTCCACGGGCGGCACGCTCGCCGCCCATGTTCCGCACGATCCCGCCCTCGCCGAGCGCGTGGCCGGCATTGCGTTCGTGTCGCCCAATTTCGGGATCAACCATCCCGCCGCGCCGCTGCTCACGTGGCCCTGGGCGCGGCAATGGGCACCGGCCCTGTTCGGGGCGGAGCGGTCCTTCGCGCCGGTCAACGAGCGTCACGCCCTGCATTGGACGACCCGCTACCCGTCCGTTGCGGTGCTGCCGATGGCGGCGCTCGTCGGCTCGGCCATCGGGCTGGACCATCGCAGCGCGCGCATCCCGGCGATCTTCCTCTACTCCGAACACGATGCGGTGGTGTCTCCGGCGGCCACGGGTAGCGTGGTGGCCCGGTGGGGCGGGACAGCCGCAGCCCATCCCTTCGTCATGGGGCGGGGCGACGATCCGGCCTCCCACGTCATTGCGGGCGATATCCTGAGCCCCGGCCAGACGGAGCGTGCCGTCGAGGTGATCGTGCGCTGGGCCGAAGGGCTCTAACCCCCCGAGGTTGGGGGATCTTATCTGCCAAGGGTTGTGCCGCATGCCGGGTCCTGCCCGAAAGACAGGCGTACCGTTTCGCGCCACCCCGACGCCGATCCATGCTGCTTGCCATGGCTGCATCCCCGTGCAAGCATCTCTGCGCACAACAATCGGGGCGGCGCCGACCGACCCCTTTGACGGGAGGACAACCATGAACACCTTTGGGTGGACGCGCCGGGCGCTTCTTGCCGCGGCGACTGCAACGCTTGCCTTTGGCGGAACGGCGCAAGCCGACGGGCACAAGGTGCTCGACGATGTTCACTTTCTCATCCCCGGCGGTGCCGGTGGCGGATGGGACGGGACCGCGCGCGGCACAGGCGAAGCGCTGACCGAATCGGGCCTCGTCGGCTCCGCGAGCTATGAAAACATGTCGGGCGGCGGCGGCGGCGTGGCCATCGCGCACCTGATCGAAAACGCCGAATCCATGGGCAACACGATGATGGTGAACTCCACCCCTATCGTGATCCGCTCGCTGACGGGCGTCTTCCCGCAGAGCTTCCGCGATCTGACCCTGGTTGCCGGAACGATCGGGGATTTCGCAGCGCTCGTGGTGCCCACCGACAGCGACATCCAGTCGATGGACGATTTACTCGGCGCCTATCGCGAAGACGGGCTGAACTTCGCCATCGGCGGCGGCTCCGTGCCGGGCGGCATGGACCACCTCGTCGCGGCGATGGTGATGCAGTCGGCGGGCGAAGACCCGACCGCCTTCAACTACATTCCCTATGACGCGGGCGGCGCCGCGATGGCCGGCCTTCTGTCTGGCGAGATCAAGGCGCTGTCCACCGGCTTCTCTGAAGCGGTGGCGCTGGCGCAGCAGGGCGAGGTGCGCATCCTCGGCGTCACCTCGGACGAGCGTGTCGACGCCTTTGGCGATGCGCCGACGATGAAGGAGCAGGGCCTCGACACGACCTTCGTCAACTGGCGCGGCTTCTTTGCGGCGCCGGGCATAGACGAGGCGCAGCTGGAGAAGTTCCAGATGGCGCTGACCGAAATGTACGAGACCGATGCCTGGGAAGAAGTGCGCGCGCGCAACGGCTGGGTGAACATCCATAACAGCGGCGACGATTTCCGCACCTTCCTGGAAGAGCAGGAAAAGGTGATCGGTGATCTGATGAAGACGCTCGGCTTCCTCTGAGCCAAGTCGGACGACAGGCCGCTCCGCCCTGGCGCGGGGCGGCCCAACAAGACCAATGGGGGAGGGGATTATGGCGCTGGACCGCTGGATCGCGCTGATCTTCGTGACGTTTTGCTGTGTCTACGGATACGCGGCGTTTTTCACGATGGATCAACTCCTTCCCCCCTTCATGCAACGTAACCCGGTGTGGCCCTCGACCTTTCCCAAGGTGCTTGCGGTTCTTGGGGTGGTCGTCGGTCTGATCGTTTTGCTTGGCGTCGAAAAAGCGGTGCATGAGGAAAAGGAACCGAGCGCGACGGACATCAACTATCGCAGATTGACCGAGTACAAGCTGGGGCAGGCGCTGATGCTGCTGGCCCTCATGGTGCTTTATGCGGGGATGCTGCGCCCGGCAGGCTTCCTGCTGGCCACAACAGTTTTTCTGGTGGCCGGAAGCGCCATCCTGGGGGAGCGCAAGTGGCACATCATGGTGCCGGTGGCGCTGCTGGCGACGGGCTTCGTCTGGTACCTGGTGCAGATCGTGCTTGGTATCTTCCTGCGGCCGTTCCCGGCAGGCTTCTGACGATGCCCGGCCAGCCGGCGGAGTGCCTTGGCGGCGCCACAAGCCGCGTGCCGGCAGGGTATGCGCGGATGCGCTGGGCGGGACGTGCAGGATGGGCCCGGTGCAGGGCAACTAGGGGGGAGGCGCACCATGCTTGAGGGGATCCTGATCGGCCTGTCAGCGGCCTTTTCGATCCAGAACCTGATGATGGTGGTGGCGGGCTGCCTGATCGGGACGTTCATCGGCATGCTGCCGGGTCTCGGCCCGATGTCGATCATCGCCATCATGATCCCCGTGGCCATCACGCTGGGCGATCCCGCCGCGGCGCTGATCCTGCTTGCGGGCGTCTATTACGGGGCCATCTTCGGCGGGTCGACCTCCTCGATCCTGCTCAACGCGCCCGGGGTGGCGGGGACGGTCGCCACCAGTTTCGACGGCTATCCCATGGCCCGCAAGGGGCAGGCGGGAAAGGCGCTCACCATCGCCGCCGTGGCCAGCTTTGCGGGCGGGACCATCGGCGCAATCCTTCTGATGATCTTCGCCCCCGCGCTTTCGTCGGTCGCGCTCTTGTTCCATTCGGCGGAATACTTCGCGCTGATGGTCGTCGGCCTGTCGGCCATCGCGGCCTTCGCGGGGACGGGGCAGGTCGCCAAGGCGCTGATGATGACGATCCTGGGCCTCATCCTCGCGACGGTGGGGGAAGGCGCGCTGTTCAACATGCCGCGCTTCACGATAGGGCTGATGGACCTGCAGTCGGGCATCAGCTTCATCACGCTGGCCATGGCCATGTTCGCCCTGCCCGAGGCCCTGTTTCTGGTGCTCAACCCGGCGCGCGGCGCCTCCGGCGAAGGCGGCGGCAGCAAGATCACCGACCTGCGGTTTTCGCGCGACGAGGGGCGCGCCATGGTGCCGGTGATCGGGCGGCAATCGGTGCAGGGCTTCTTCATCGGCGTGCTGCCCGGCGCGGGGGCGACGATCGCCTCCTTCCTTGGCTACGCGGTGGAGCGCAACATCGCCAAGGGGAAGGAGCAGGAGGAGTTCGGCAAAGGCTCGGTCAAGGGCCTCGCGGCCCCTGAGACGGCCAACAACGCGGCCTGTACGGGCTCGTTCGTGCCGCTCCTGACGCTAGGCATTCCGGGGTCGGGGACGACGGCGATCCTGCTCGGCGCGCTGATCGCGCTGAACGTCACGCCGGGCCCGCGCCTGATGATCGACACGCCCGAGATCTTCTGGGCCGTGATCATCTCGATGTTCATCGGCAATCTGGTGCTGCTCATCCTAAACCTGCCCCTGATCCCGTACATCGCCAAGATCCTTGCGATTCCGCGGAACTACCTGATCCCGTTCATTTTGTTCTTCACCCTGATGGGCGCCTATATCGGGCAGAACAACGCGACCGAGCTGTTCATTCTGGTGGGCCTCGGCGTGGTGGCGACGATCCTGCGGTTTGCCGACTACCCGCTGGCCCCGCTGCTGATCGGGTTCATCCTCGGCACGATGCTGGAAGACAACTTCGCGCGCTCCATGCAGCTCTATAGCGGGATCGACTTCATCTGGGAGCGGCCGATGACAGCCGGTCTGCTGGTGCTGGCGCTCGTGCTCGTTTTGCTGCCGAGCTACCGGGCGCGGCGGGCGCGGCGGCGGGCCGAGGGCGTTGCCGATGGCGATTGACGGTGCGCGGCGGGAAGGCTCCCGCCGCATGCCACTGGACGGCGTACGCGTTCTCGATCTCACCAATGTGCTCGCAGGCCCCTTTGCCTGCCATCAACTGGCTCATCTGGGCGCCGATGTCCTGAAGGTCGAAGCGGTGGGGCGTGGCGATCTCGCCCGCAACCTCGGCGCCGATCCGGATCTGTCGGCCAAGGGCATGGGGATCTCATTTCTGGCCCAGAATGCGGGCAAGCGCTCGCTCACGCTGAACCTGAAAGATCCGCGCGGCGTTCTCGTGCTGAAGCGGCTTGTGCAACGGTCCGACGTATTGGTGGAGAACTTCCGCCCGGGTGTGATGGAGCGGCTCGGCGTGGGGGCGGAGGTGCTGCGCGCCGAAAACCCGCGCCTGATCTACTGCGCGATCTCGGGGTTCGGACAGTCCGGCCCGTGGGCGGACAGGCCCGCCTATGACCAGATCGTGCAGGGCATGTCCGGGGTGATGTCGATCACCGGCGATGCCGAGAGCGCGCCGCTGCGCGTCGGTTATCCGCTGGCGGACACGGTCGGCGGTCTGACCGCCGCGATGGCGATCGCGGCGGCGCTCAATGCACCGGAGCGGGGCTGCGTGATCGACGTCTCGATGCTGGACTCAGTCCTCGCGACGATGGGCTGGATCGTATCGAACCATCTGATCGGCGGCGTCGTGCCCGCGCCTCAGGGCAATGAGAATCCGACATCCGCGCCCTCCGGCGCATTCCAATGCGCTGACGGCCTGCTCAACATCGCTGCGAACAAGGACGAGCAATGGGAGGCACTGGCGCGGCATCTGGGGCGCGACGACCTGTGCGCGCATCCGGACTTTGCTACGCGTGAGGATCGCAAGCGCAATCGGCTGCGCCTGAAGGCGGAGCTGGAAACCGTCCTCACCACGCGCCAGGCGCGCGACTGGGCCCGCGAACTGACCGGGATCGGGGTTCCGGCTGGGGCGGTGTTGTCGGTGCCCGAGGTTCTGGCCCATCCCCAGGTGCGGGGCCGGGATCTGCTGGGCCGATACGACGGTGTGCCGGGGCTGGATAGCCCGATCGAGCTGTTGCGGATCGGGGCGATGCTCGACGGCGCGCGCCCATCGGTGGAGGACCCGCCCCCGGCGCTCGGCGCCGATACCGAGACGGTTCTGGGCGATCTCGGCTATACAGCCGACGAGATCGCGGAGTTTCGACGGGACAGGGTGATATGAGCGACCCAAGCGACGTTTCCGATTGGTGGCGCACGTCGATCATCGACATGGCACCGGGGCGCATCGCGCTCCGCGGCCGCCCCATTGAGCAGCTGATCGGCACCACCGGTTTTGCCGAGATGATCTGGCTCCTGGTCACCGGTGAGGAGATCCGGGGCGCGCGGGCCTCCCTGTTCGAGGCCGCCCTCGTGGCGGCGGTGGATCATGGCCCGCAGGCGCCGTCGATCGCCGCGGCGCGGATGGCCGTGACCTGCGGCATCGGGCTGCAAAGCGCGATGGCCACGGGGCTGAACATGCTGGGTGATGTGCATGGCGGCGCAGGGGAGCAGGCGGTGGAACTCTACCATCATGCCGCGCGGGGCGGGCCGGAGGCCCTTGCCGACAGCCTTGATGCGTGGCGAGCCGAGCGCGGCCGGTATCTGCCGGGCTTCGGCCATCGCTTTCACAAGCCGACCGACCCGCGCGCCCCGCGTTTGCTGGCGCTTGTCGATGACGCGGCCGAGGCCGGCGCGGTGCCGGGCGCCTTTGCCGAGATCGGGCGCGCGATCGAAGGCCATTTGGCCACGGAGCGGGGCAAGCCCGTTCCGATGAACATCGACGGGGCGACGGCCGTGATCTACGCCGAGCTTGGGTGCCCGCCGCCGCTGGCGCGCGGTTTCTTCGGACTGTCGCGCTCGGTCGGGATCCTCGCCCATGCCTGGGAGCAGACCCAGCAGGGCGGCCGCAACAAGGGGCCGACCCCCCCGGCCTATCGCTGGACCTACGACGGCGACTGAGCGCTGGCCGCGGCTCCGGTAGAGGTTGCGCGATCCAACGTCACGGGACGGCGGGCACACTCGTGCTTATGGATGCCCGGCCTCAGTACGTCTGCGTCGCGCGCAGCCGGGCAACGGTCCAGAACAGGCCGAGGCAGACGCCGGACAACGCCATAAGAGGCAGGGCAAAGCCGCCGCTCAGGCCCGACAGCACCCCGAAGGTCACCGGCCCGAGCACGCCGCCGATCTCGGCGGCGGTGAAGAACAATCCCCCGGCCAGGCCGAGGCGTTCCGGCGGGACGCTCGGCGTTTCCATCAGGATCAGGATCGCGATGGTCATCATCGCGCCGCGCGCCATGCCCTGCGCCAGAAGCCCGGGGATCAGGGCATAAGGCGAGGCCAGTTGTAGGCAGAGACTGGCGAACAGGGAACAGGCAAAGAGCCCTGCCATGATCGGCAGGCGCCGCTGCGGCGTGGCCAGCCTCGGGACGATCAGCGCCACCACGACGCCGAGGACAGAGGGCAGCGCCGCCCAATACCCGGCTTCGACCGCGCTGAAGCCATGTCCTTTCAGGATCTCCGGAAGCCAGTTGTTCAGGCCGTGGTTGATGAAGAATATCCCGATGCTCATGGCGAGGATCACGCGGACATCCGGTACCCGGACGATGTCGACGAAGGCCCGAAGGTCGAACTTCTTGCCGCCTTCGGCGTTGCGGTCGGGCCAGCGCGTGAAGGGGGCATAGACGATCGCGAGCCAGATCAGGCCGCTTGCCGCCACCAGGGCGGCATAGAGGAGCATCACGCCGCGCCAATCCCCGTTCGCAAGCGGCATGGCGACGCTGTTGGTGAAGGCGAGCGCGACGATACCGCCAAGGTAGGGCCCGGTCACATAGATCCCCATCGCCATGCCCCGGCTCGGCCCTTCGAACAGACGGGCGATGACCTTTGGCGCCCCGATGGAGATCAGCGGCCCGCCGAGGCCGAAGAGCGCGACAGCGACTATCATCTGCACCGGGGTCTCGGCCGTGCTGCGTGCGATGCCGGACGCGGCCATGATCAGCGCCGCCAGAAACAGCATGCGGCGCGCCCCGAACCTGTCGAGCGCGGCGCCGCATGGGATGGCGGCGGCGATGTAGGCGGCGGGCCAGGCGCCCAGGATCAGGCCCATCACCGCGTTGCCGGTGTTCAGATCGTCGCTGATGGGGGCCACGAGCGGCGCCATCGATGCGGCCGTCACCCCGAAGCAGAAGTAGATCAGCCACACCGCGCCGAGGATCACCCACCGGCCCGTGCCGAGTGCGTCGTCTTCCGTGGGGATGGGGGAGGTGACCATACCCGCGTCTTTGGCATTCTTGCGGGTGGAGGGGCAACGGCATACCGCACCGATAGGCCCATCGCGCGAGGCCGGAAGCGACGGCCCGGGCGCCACTGCGCGACGAAGCTCCGGGCGGATGCGGAGTGCTGATCCGGCACGAGGCGTGCTTGGAGCGCTTCTTCCGAAACGCCAAGGCGCGGGCGCGATCACGGCCGGGGCGACGCTGCCTTCCTGACGCGCCAGCCGACAGGGCCAAACCCCTGTGTCGGGGCCTGAAGGTGGTTTCGTCGTGCTACCGGGGGGTGCGCTGGCCTGTGCCGGGCCGAATGCGAGAGGCTTGTCTCTCGCGGCGTCCTAGGCGGGGCCCTGCAGAAACGACCGATAGTCCTCCGTCACGGCCTCGACGGCGGCGGCGAGCAGCGCGGCGCCGTGTTCAGGCCGGGCGAGGGCCGAATGCGCGCCGACGCGCCCGTCCGGGAACTCCGCACGGTGGCGTTCCGCGGTCCCGTGCCGGTCGCCCGCGCGGGCGCGGATCTCGGCGGCGTCGAGCGCGCGCGGTGGATCCGCTGCGGCGCCCTCCGGGACGATCCGATACAGGTCCTGGGTGATCGCGACTTCCGATGGTGTCGCGTGCAGCCCCTCCCAGGGTCCGTAATACTCCTCCCGCAGCGCGTTGACGGCCTTGAACGCCCACCAGCTGCGCAGCCGGATCTGCACGCCCGCCACCCGATCCGCGACTCGGCGGAGCGGAGCGAGATTGGCCCCGTGTGCGTTCAGAACGTAGATCCGCCGGAACCCCTGTGCGCCGAGCGCCGCGAAGATGTCGGCCACGAGGGAGCGAAAGGTCGCCTCCGCGACCGAGATCGTCCCCGGAAATGCCGCGTTGAACGGGGCGGGCGTGTAGGCCAGCGTGGGGGCGACATAGGCCCCGGCGGCCTCGGCCGCGCCGCGCGCGATGGCTTCTGCGCAGAGCGCATCCGTCCCGATCAGGCCCATGGGGCCATGTTGCTCGGTCGAGCCGACGGGCAGCAGAATGCCTGGCGCATCGGAAAGGGCGAGGTAGTGCTCCACCTCGCCCCATGTCGCCAGATCCAGGCGCATCCGACCGGGCTCAGAGCCCCCAGTTGGCGCGCACCTCGTCGAAGAAGCCCTGCGCCTGCTTCACCTTGATCCAGTTGTTGACGTAGTTGATCCACACCTGATCGTCCTGCGGCAGCAACATCGCGATGGGCGACGGCGCGCGGGGTTCCGCCCCTTCGACCTGCACCACCGGGAACTTGCCGACAAGCGTCGACCCTTCGATGTTGGAGGTGATGAACACGTCCGCCCGGCCCGCGATCACCTCCTGATAGCCGCGCGCCGGCGCTTCGACGACCTTGATCTCGGCATTCGGAAACCACTCGCGCGCCATGGCCTCGAACGTGGTGCCGAGGGTCGTGGCGACCGTCACACCCTCCTGGTTGATCGAGTCGTAGCCGTCGAACTCTCCGGCTCGGTCGGTATGGGTGAAGGGGAAGATCTCTACCGCGATGTAGCTCTCCGAGAACCCTGCCACCTTCATCCGCGGCGGCGAGATCGAGGCGGAGCCGGTCATGTGATACTGGCCGGCGACCACGCCGTTCACCAGTGTCTTCCAGTCGGTCGGCACAAACTCGACCTCGACACCGAGATCCTCGGCGAGCTGGCTCATGACGTCGATGTCGAAGCCCTCGTAGCTGTTGGTGGCCGGGTTGCGCACCGACATCGGGTTCCAGTCGCCGGTCGTGCCGACCTTCAGCGTGCCGCTGTCGAGGATTTCGTTCAGCGCGGACTGCGCAGTGGCCGATACGGCAAGGCCTGCCGAAATCAGTGCTGCCGCACAGGCGGTGAGGAAGGGTTTCATCAAAAGGTCTCTCCTGTTGGGATCCCGGGAACCGTTGCTGCCCGGTATGTGTTGTGCCTTGATTGAACGGCGAAACGGACCACGACCTCAAGCGGAATTCCCGCGGGCCAACGTCCCCCCGGGAGTATTGCGATGTCGTCCAACGCGATCGAGATGATCGACGTCAACAAGTGGTTCGGCGAGTTTCATGTCCTCAAGGACATCAATCTGACGGTTGGCCAGGGGGAACGGGTGGTGATCTGCGGGCCGTCCGGCTCCGGCAAGTCCACAGTCGTGCGCTGCATCAACCGTCTGGAGATCCATCAAAAAGGCGTGATACGCGTCGATGGAGTCGAACTGACCTCGGACAAGCGCTCGGTCGAGGCGATCCGCTCCGAGGTCGGGATGGTGTTCCAGCAGTTCAACCTCTTTCCGCATCTGACGGTGCTTCAGAACCTGACGCTCGGCCCGATGAAGGCGCGCGGCCTCAGCCGCACCGAGGCAGAGGAGCGGGCGCGCCATTACCTGACGCGGGTGCGCATCCCGGAGCAGGCCGACAAGCGCCCGGGCCAGCTGTCGGGCGGGCAACAACAGCGGGTCGCCATCGCACGTTCGCTCTGCATGGAGCCCAAGGTGCTGCTGTTCGATGAGCCGACATCGGCGCTCGACCCGGAGATGATTTCCGAGGTTCTTGACGTCATGGTCACCTTGGTGCGCGAGGGCATGACGATGGTCGTGGTGACTCACGAGATGGGCTTCGCCCGGAAGGTGGCCGACAAGATCATCTTCATGGATGCCGGCGAGATCGTCGAGGCGGGCGCCCCGTCCGAGATCTTCGAAGCGCCGAAGACCGAGCGCTGCCGCTTGTTTCTCAGCCAGATCCTTCAGCACTGAGGCGACCCCGATGCTCCGATTGACCGCTCTTGTCTCGCTTCTGGCCCTGTCGGGCTGCGCGTCCTCCTCCACCTGGGGCTGGTACGTGATCGACCCCTCCACCAATTCGGGGTGGGTCAACATCCGCTTCCTGGTCAGCGGAATGTGGGCAACGATCCTGATCAGTCTGATCGCGGCCTCGATCTCCATCGTGATCGGTTTGCTCGTGGCCCTCCCGGCGCTGTCGGCCAACCGCTGGGTCCGGCTGGTGAACCGGGTCTATGTGGAGTTCATCCGTTCGATCCCGCTTCTGCCGATGCTCTTCTGGGTGTTCTACGGGTTGCCGCTCGTCTTTCAGTCGATGGGCCTCGACATTCCGATCGATCCGTTCTGGGGCGCGATCATCACCCTCGCGATCTCCGACAGCGCCTTTACGGCCGAGATCTATCGCGGGGGCATCCAATCCATCGCCCGGGGCCAGACAGAGGCGGCGCAGACCATCGGCCTGAACTACGTGCAAACGATGCGCTATGTGGTGTTGCCGCAAGCGATCCGCCGGATTCTGCCGCCGCTTGCGAACCAGTTCATCTACATCGTCAAGATGTCGGCCTTCGCCTCGGTCATCGGCATGCAGGAGCTGACCCGCCGGGCCAACGAACTCGTCGTGACGGAGTATCGCCCGCTGGAGATCTATACGTTCCTGATCCTGGAATACCTCGTACTAGTGCTGCTCATCAGTGCGGGCGTGCGCTGGCTGGAGCGGCGCATGGGATCGGACGAACGGGGGTAGCGACGGCCGCGTGCCGCCCTTGCGCGCGGCCTTCACGATGGCCCCTAGCGGCGAGGTGTTAGTCGATCGCTATCATGGGCGCGGTGTCCGTGACCGTACCGATCTCGGCCGCCGCGTGGCCCAGGGCGCGCAGCTCCGACACGGCCCCGGCGGCCCGCTCGGGCGGGACGGCCGCCAGCAACCCGCCGGCCGTCTGCGGATCGAAGAGGAGCGCAGACCGCGCGGTGTCCTGCAACCCGTGGATCCGCCCCGCCAAGGCGGCCACATTCTCGGGCCAGAGGGTGGAGCGGATGCCCCGCGCCGCAAGATCCTCCGCGCCGGAGAAGAGGGGCAGGCGTGCCAGCAAAACGGATGCGCCGACGCCGGAGGCGTCACATAGGTTCATCAGGTGTCCGGCAAGGCCGAAGCCGGTGACATCGGTCATGGCGCGCGCCCCGGCGTCGATCAGGTGACGCGCCGCGTCCGCCTGGCTGCGGCCCATGGTGGCGAGCATCGCGACGACATCCTCCCCCTTCGCCTTCAGGCGCATCTCGGCCGCCAAAAGGGTGCCGGACCCCAAGGGCCGGCTCAGCACCAAGGCATCGCCGGGGCGGGCGCCCGCGAGGGTGACGGGAGCGGCCTCGCACAGCCCCGTCAGCGTCAGCCCGAAGGTGAACTCCGCCCCCAGTGTCGTGTGCCCGCCCACCAGTTCCGCGCCTTCGGCCCGCAGCACCTCCGAGGCCGCGGTGAGGAGCTCGGTCAGCGTTGCCTGCGCCATTTCGGGCGCCATTCGCGGCAGAACGACCGTGGCCGTGGCGGCCTGTGGCCTTGCGCCCATCGCCCAGATGTCGCCCAGGGCGTGTACACTTGCAATCCGGGCAAAGGTCACCGTGTCGTCGGTGAACGCGCGCAAGTGATCGGTGGTCAGCACCTGGGTGGCGCCACCGGTCTTCAGGATGGCGGCGTCGTCTCCCGGGTGCGAGGCGATGTCGGCACGGGCCGGGGCGGGCAGGGTGCGGAGCGCCGCCGCCAGGCCCCCAGGGCCGAGTTTGCCGCCGCACCCCGCGCAGGGCGGCTGCGTCCCGGTGGCCGCGGTCACGCCCTTGGCGCGGGGCAAGGGCAGAGGCGGAACTGGCATGGACGGAAGCTTTGCGAGCTTGTCCATGAAGGTCCTGTCGATCCGGTCCTTCCAGCGCCAAAGGGCCGGGCCGGAAAAGGTGAGGCCCGTCCGGTCCGCCACGGCATCCTTGGCCCCGAGGGAGATCAGCTTCAGGTAGTCCTTCTGCGGCCGGAACCGGCGGGGGGACCCGCCCGCAAGCGCGGCATGCAGGTTGGCCGCAAGAACGGGCGCTGCGCGCACGGCATAGACACCGGCCTTGGGGCGCGGCGCGAAGGCAAGATGCGCGCAGTCTCCAACGGCGTAGATCGCCGGGTCCGACACGCTGCGCAGGTGCCGATCGACCGTCAGGAACCCGTCGGCATGGACAAGGTCGAGCGTGGCGAGCCAGGGATGCGGGCGTGCGCCCGCCGCGCCGACGGTCAGCGCCGACGGGATGCGGGCCCCGGCGGCTGTTTCGACATGTGAGGCGCTGACCGCGGCGGCGGCGTCGTTCTCGATCAGGCGGATGCCGGCGCGGTAGAGACGCTCGAACAGGATGCTGCGGGTGCTGCCCGCGAGGGTGGGGATGGCCCGGTCGGCTTCGATCAGGGTGATCTTCGGCTCGGCCCCGAGGCCGCTCAGCCGGTGATGCATGGCGAGCGCAAGTTCGATCCCGGCAACGCCGGCCCCGATCACCGCGAGGGTGGGAGGGGCCTCGCCCCGCTCTACCGCCGCGCAGAAGGCGGCCCACCGCGCGGCGAACGGGCCGAGGGGTTTGGCGGCGATGCCATGATCGGCGAAGCCGGGCAGGGCGGGCATGTTTGCGGTGATGCCCACGTCCAGCGAGGCGATATCGTACCGGATCGGCGGGCGGCCCGCGACATGCACCTCGCGCATCTCGCGGTCGATGGTCGTCGCAGCGCCGAGCACGAGGCCCGCGCCGGCGAAGCGGGCGAGGCGCACAAGGTCGATCTCCAGCGCGTCCCGGGGGTAGTGACCGGCCACATGGCCGGGCAGCATGCCGGTGTAGGGCGCCGTGGGTGCGGGGTTGATCAGGGTCAGCCGCGCGCCCGCAAGAGGCGCCATGCCCCAGCGGCGCAACAGCAATGCATGGGTGTGTCCGCCGCCGATCAGAACCAGATCGCGCGTAAGGGGGACAGGACTGTGCATGAGGGACTCCGCCGCTATGTCACGCAAGGACAGAGCAGAGGCGCCGGGAGAGGACAAGCGATGCAGGGCGGACAGATGGCAGCAGGGCAAGCGCAGCGCCGCCGCCCGCGCCCGGCCACGGGGCGCATGGCCCGCCTTGCCGTTGCTGCGGCGGCGCTCGCGGCCATCGTGCTGGCCCTGACGATGCTGTGGCGGGAAGGGGCCGGTGTCGAGACCACCGAGATCGCGGCGGGGCAGACGCCCGCGACGCTCTACGCCCGGCCGGGAACCACGGGCGCGCCGCTGGTCGTCGTGGCCCATGGCTTCGCGGGGTCGCGGCAGTTCATGCAGGCCTTTTCGCTCACACTGGCGCAGGCGGGCTATGCCGCGCTGGCGTTCGACTTCGAGGGGCATGGGCGCAACCCCGTCCCCATGTCCGGCGACGTGAATGCCATCGAGGGGACCACGCAACGCCTGATCGACGAGACGCAGCGCGTGATTGCGGCCGGGCTCGAACGCCCCGAGGCCGGCGGCGGGCTGGCCCTTGTCGGGCATTCGATGGCCACCGATGTCCTGGTGCGCGCGGCCCTGCAGCGCGACGACGTGAACGCCATCGCCGCGGTTTCGCTCTACTCGGAGGCCGTGACCGGGGCGGCGCCGGCGCGCTTGCTGATGGTGTCTGGTCAGTGGGAGCCGCATCTCCGCGCCGCCGCGCTGGGCTATATGGGGATGGTGGCCCCCGGTGCCGGCGAGGGGCAGACGGTGGCGCGGGACACGGTGGTGCGCCGCGCTGTCGTTGCGCCCCATGTCGAGCATGTGGGTGTGCTCTATGCGGACACGACGCAACGGGAGGTGCGCAGCTGGCTCGATGCGACGTTCGAGCGCGAGAGCGCCGGTGCCGTCGCGCAGCGCGGCATCTGGGTGGCGCTCCTGATGGCCGGCATCGTCGCGCTTGCCTGGCCGGCGGTCACCCTTTTGCCGAAAGCCAGCCGTGCGGCGGTGCCGGGCTGGAGGGTGCTCGGTGCGGCGACGCTCGGTCCGGCCCTTGTCACGCCGCTGGCGCTCATCCCCGTCGACACCGCCGTTCTGCCGGTGCTCGTGGCGGATTACCTTGCCGTCCATCTGGCGCTCTATGGCGGGCTGCAGATCGCCATCCTCTATTGGGCCGGGATCCGGTTCGAACGGGGGCCGCTCTGGCCCGCCGCCGCGCTTGCGGTCTATGGCATCGGCGTTCTCGGCCTCGCGCTCGATACTTTCGGCGCGAGCTTCTTTCCCCATACCGGGCGCGTCCCGATTATAGCTGCCGTGGCCCTTGGGGCCGTGCCGTTCATGCTGGGCGACGCGCTGGCCACTGCCGGCGGCGCGGCGCCCCTCGCGCGGCGATTAGCGGTGCGCGCGGGGCTCTTCCTGTCGCTCGCCGTGGCGGTCGCCCTCGATTTCGAGGGGCTGTTCTTCGTGCTGCTGATCCTGCCGGTCATCCTCCTGTTCTTCCTCATCTACGGAACGATGGGCGGCTGGGTCGGACGGCGCTGCGGGCCCGCCGCGCAGGGCCTCGGCCTTGGCCTGTGTCTGGCCTGGGCCATCGGTGTGTCCTTTCCGCTCTTCAGCCCCTGAGGCGTAGAGCGGCTCCCGCACAAACTGGGTCACGCAGGCGCCTTTCCTTCTGGGCAGAGCCCGCGTCTACGCTCTGCGGGTGAGCTTAGATGGGTTGAATGCAGGCGTCTTTGAGCGCGCGGCGGCGTCAGGGCGCCAACCACTGCCCCTGCCATCCGTCCGACCGGGCAAACCGGGCGCGCAGATGCCGGAGGCCGCCGAGGTGCAGCACGTCGATCTCCGCGACCTCGGCCTCCAGAACGGTGAAGCGCGCCCGGTCGGCGTCCGCGCCATAGTCGCCCGGCGATAGGATCGGGCGGCCCGGCGGCGGGGCCCCGCCATAGGCGCGGCGCGACGGGTCTGGCACGCGCTGCCACTCCTCGTCCGTGCCCGGGCGGGCCGCGATGGTACATCGAAGCCGTGCCTGAACCTGCGCGGGCGGGTCCCAGAGCAGCAACGTCGCCAAGGGCTGCGCCGTCAGTTCCGCCACCTTCGCCGACGCACTGTCGGTATGGAGGCACAACAGACCCTGCCTACGATCGGCGGCTCGCAGTACGACGGTGCGGGCTTCGCCGCCTCCGCCGCGCCCGACGGTTGCCAGCACGAGATGTCGCGCGGGGGCATTTCTTTCGGCAACGCCAGGGTCAAGACGCAGCCAGACATCGTTCAGAAGGTCTGCCAAAGGCGGGTCGGCAGGGTAGGCTTGGTCCATCGAACCCCCTTGACGGGTCGGGCCGGCTCGCTTATCTGGCGCTGGCTTGGGGCGGAGTAGCTCAGCTGGTTAGAGCAGCGGAATCATAATCCGCGTGTCGGGGGTTCAAGTCCCTCCTCCGCTACCAACAATCTCAATAACTTAGACGACAAGACGGGTCCACACGGGACCCGTTTGCTCACTTTTTGTTCACTTTGCAGGGTAATACAGGAGCGAAGCGCTGTTTTCTCACCACTAGATGTGGTAGTTGAGCTTGACGTTGGCACAAGTCACTCCTATTTGAAGGGTAAGGGCAGCGGTGTGCCGGTATCCCGTCCCCTTGTCGAGACAAAACCCGGCAACCAGTCTGGCGTGTAGTGGCTGCTCCAACATGGGCTCCTGCACATCGAGATGGAGGTGTCCATGAGGGCGACCGTCATACTCGAAGCCAGCAAGCCGTGCGGTACGAAGTATCGCGTGGAGCTTTCTCTGGGGCTACTGCTCCTCGGCTGGCTTCTCGGGATTTTCTGGCCGTAGGGCTGCTAAGAGAGGTCGTCCTTCGGGGCGGCCTCTTTCTCTAGCTCTCGGTTTCGGTGAACGAAACATCGAACCGCATACCGTACCCACGTTCAATGAGGCGCTTGCTGGTATCAAGTAGGCCAGCAGCAAACCTTTCGGCCCCCCTCTTTGAAGCGAGTTGTCGTTTAATTTCATCTTTTATTACTGACTGCTTCTCTTTAATCATTTCAGTAACCACTTCTTTGACACTGTTCTTAATGTGGTCACGTAGTACGACGTCAATCAGTGAGTACTTATCATCGTATGACCGACCAGTGGATATGCCGTCCTTATTGACCTTCTGATTAATGACGAGTTTGACCATCTCGGATACGAGATTGTCTCTGTCGCCAATACTATCTAAGACAGCGAGTTTAATCCGTTCTTCAATGAGTGGATTGATAAGTTCTTTTGGAACTTGGAAGTTTACGTTTTCTTTTTCCATATTTGTTGGTTGAGCAAACCAAAACCCTAGCCGCCTTGCGAGTGGCCAGGGTCTTGGTCGCAAGGCTTGTAAGTGAGGCCGACAGACCTCCATTTCAGAGTATCACAGCGTGAACATTTGTCGAACATCGGGTGTGGAAATTTGTTC
>JBCDGG010000027.1:0-38593 GCA_038757905.1 Pseudomonadota bacterium
AACCGAAATCGGCCCCATCGCCTCGCCCGACCTGATCCAGTGGGCCCCCGGCCTGCCGAAAACCCGCTCCGGCAAAATCATGCGCCGCATTCTCCGAAAAATCGCCGAAAACGACTACGGATCCCTCGGTGACACCTCAACACTCGCAGACCCAACCGTCGTCGATGAGCTCGTCGACAACCGCATGAACCGCGGGTGAGCGACATGGATGGGCAGACGCAAACCCTCACCCGCCCCGTCAACTTGATCCTGCTCGGCCCTCCGGGCGCGGGCAAGGGCACCCAGGCCGATTTCCTGGTGCAAAAGCATGGGCTTGTGCAGCTTTCAACGGGCGACATGCTGCGGGAGGCCAAGCAGAGCGGCACCGCGCTGGGCCGACGCGTAGCCGAGGTCATGGAGCGCGGCGCGCTCGTCACCGACGACATCGTCGTGGGCCTGATCGAGGAAAAGCTGAGCGACGAGGGCACCAACGGCTTCATCTTCGACGGCTTCCCCCGCACCCTGGCTCAGGCCGGTGCGCTGGACGATCTGCTGAACAAGACGGGCAAGCGGCTCGATGTGGTCATCGAAATGCAAGTCGACGACGCCGTGCTCGTGCAGCGCATCCTCAACCGGGCGGAAGAGGCGCGGGCGGCCGGCCAGCCGGTCCGGGCCGATGACAATGCCGAGACCGTGACGGCGCGGCTCAAGGCGTATCACGAGCAAACGGCGCCGCTCATCGCGTTCTACGAAGGCCGGGGGCAGCTCGCCCGTGTCGATGCGATGGGCGAGATCGCGGCGGTCTCCGCAAGCCTCGGCGCGATCGTCGACGCGACACAGGCGGCCGAAGAGAGTTGACCGAAATTCCGGCGGCGCGGGCGAGATCCCGCACCGCCGGTGGGCTTCGGGTCGCCCGAAGCCGCGCGACCGGCGTCTGGCATGGGGCCCCGTCGGAACACCACCATCGGGAGGACCGCATATGTCGGACAAACCTGAAGAAAGCGGCTACTGGGCGGCGAACATCCGTATCGTCACCTGGTGCCTCGTTATCTGGGCCATCGTGTCCTTCGGCTTCGGCATCCTGCTGCGGCCGCTGCTGGCGTCCATCCCTGTGGGGGGATCGGACCTTGGCTTCTGGTTCGCCCAGCAGGGCTCCATCCTCGTCTTCCTCGGGCTGATCTTCTTCTACGCCTGGCGCATGAACAAACTCGACAAAGAGTTTGGCGTAGACGAGCAATAAGAAGGACTTAAGGGACAGATGGATCAGTTTGTAATCAACCTGCTGTTTGTCGGAGCGTCCTTCGCTCTGTACATCGGCATCGCGATTTGGGCCCGCGCGGGCTCGACGAGCGAGTTCTACGCCGCGGGCCGCGGCGTGCATCCGGTCACCAACGGTATGGCAACGGCGGCGGACTGGATGTCGGCGGCCTCGTTCATCTCGATGGCGGGCCTCATTGCTTTCACCGGCTACGACAACTCGACCTTCCTGATGGGGTGGACGGGTGGCTACGTGCTCCTTGCCCTCCTGCTCGCGCCCTACCTGCGCAAGTTCGGCAAGTTCACCGTGCCGGAGTTCATCGGGGACCGCTTCTATAGCCCGACGGCGCGCATGGTGGCCGTGATCTGCCTGATCGTTGCCTCGGTGACCTACGTGATCGGCCAGATGACCGGTGTGGGCGTGGCCTTCGGCCGCTTCCTGGAGGTGGACAACACCACGGGCCTGCTGATCGGCGCCTGTGTCGTGTTCGCCTACGCGGTGTTCGGCGGCATGAAGGGCGTGACTTACACGCAGGTCGCGCAGTATGTCGTGCTCATCACCGCCTACACGATCCCGGCGATCTTCATCTCGCTTCAGCTGACCGGTAACCCGATCCCGGCGCTCGGCCTCTTTGGCGAGCACACGGCCTCCGGCGCGCCGCTCCTGTCGAAGCTCGATCAGATCGTTACGGAGCTCGGCTTCAACGAGTATACGGCCCACCACGCCGATACGCTGAACATGGTGCTCTTCACGCTGAGCCTCATGATCGGTACGGCGGGTCTGCCCCACGTCATCATGCGCTTCTTCACGGTGCCCCGCGTTGCTGACGCACGCTGGTCCGCCGGTTGGGCCCTGGTGTTCATCGCGCTTCTCTACCTCACGGCTCCCGCTGTCGGTGCGATGGCGCGTCTCAACATCTCCGAGATGATGCGGCCGAACGGAACGGCGGGCGAAGCGGTTTCGGTCGAGCAGATCGAAAACGAAGAGCGCTATGCGTGGATGGCCACTTGGCAGAAGACCGGCCTTCTGGGCTGGGAAGACAAGAACGGCGATGGCAAGATCCAGTACTACAACGACGCGAACCCGGCCCTGGCCGAGCGCGCCGCTGCCTCTGGCTGGACCGGCAACGAGTTGACCAACTTCAACCGGGACATCCTGGTGCTGGCCAACCCCGAGATCGCCAACCTGCCGGGCTGGGTGATCGGCCTTGTGGCTGCCGGTGGTCTCGCCGCCGCGCTGTCCACCGCCGCCGGTCTGCTTCTTGCTATCTCGTCGGCCGTGTCTCACGACCTGCTGAAGGGCCAGCTGACCCCGAACATGTCGGAGAAGAACGAGCTTCTGTCGGCGCGGATCGCCATGGCTGTCGCCATTGCAGTGGCCACGTATCTGGGCCTCAACCCGCCGGGCTTCGCGGCGCAGACGGTGGCTCTGGCCTTCGGTCTGGCAGCGGCCTCGATCTTCCCCGCACTGATGATGGGCATCTTCTCCAAGCGCATCAACAATGTGGGCGCGGTCACGGGCATGCTCGTCGGTCTGACGGTGACGCTGGTGTACATCTTCCTGCACAAGGGCTGGTTCTTCATCCCGGGCACGAACACGTTCACCGATGCCGATCCGCTGCTCCTTTCGATCAAGTCGACCTCGTTCGGTGCGATCGGTGCGATGCTCAACTTCGCCACGGCGATTGCGGTCAGCCGCGTCACCGCCGCGCCGCCGCAAGAGATCCAGGATCTCGTGGAAAGCGTGCGCGTGCCGCGCGGTGCGGGTGCCGCTGCAGCCGACCACTAAGCGACCAAGGCCGGCCCCGGTCCCAGGTGGGGCCGGCCTTCGGGCGGTGCGCCACAAGCGGCGCGCCGCCTTTTCTGCTAGATCCGTATCCGCACGCGGCCCCCACGCCCAAGCGGACGACCCAACGACACACGCCCCGAAGGCACGAAGGACATGCAGATGACCGAAGCCGATCAAGGCCTGATCGATGCGGCAGGGCGCCAGGCGTTTCTCGCCACGGTGCATCCCTACGACAGTCTTGCCCCGGACGAACTGGCCCGCGTGGCCGACGCCTTCGTCGACATCCGCGCCACGGAGGGAACGGCGCTCTATTCGGCCGGAGAGACGCTGAGGGGCCTTTATCTGATCGTCTCCGGGCGCATTGAGGTGACCGACGAGAACGGGGCGTCCGTCTCGCTTCTCGCCAATCGCAACTCGTTTGGGGAGCGGGGCCTTGTGCGTGGCGGGCTCGCCGTGACGACGGCCAGAGCCGTTGAAGACGCCCATCTCCTGATGCTGCCGCGCGCGGAGTTTCATCGCCAGATCGAGGTTTCGCCCGCATTCGCCCGCTTCTTCGACAGGTCGCGGGCCGCGTTGCCCGAGCGCAAGGGCGATCTGGCCACCCAGCGGGTCGGCGACCTGATGGCGCGCTCGCCCGTAACGGTGCGTCCGACGACCGGGATCCAGGCGGCGGCCGCGCTGATGCGGGATACCCGCGTGTCGTGCCTTGCCGTGACGGAGGAGGACGATCGCCTCGTCGGGATCGTCACGGTGCGCGACATGACGAACAAGGCGCTCGCCGCGGGCATTTTGCCGAAGGAGCCCGTGTCGCGGATCATGACGGCCGATCCCCTGACGCTTCCGCCCACGGCCCTTGGCTCCGATCTTCTGAACCTCATGCTCGAGAGCGGGATCGGGCATGTCCCGGTGACGGATGGCGACCGGATCGTCGGCATTCTCACGCAGACGGATCTGACCCGCTTCCAGGCGGTGTCCTCCAGCGCGATGGTCCGCGACATCGCCCGCGCAAAGACCGCCGAGGAGATGGCCGAGGTGACGCAGCGCCTGCCGCGCCTTCTGGCGCAACTCGTCGGCGCAGGGAACCGGCACGAGGTCGTCACGCGGCTGATCACCGATATTGCCGACGCCTGCACGCGTCGCCTGCTGGTGCTGGCCGAACGGCACCTCGGCGCGCCGCCCTGCGAGTATCTGTGGCTCGCCTGCGGCAGTCAGGGCCGGCAGGAGCAAACGGGCGTGTCCGATCAGGACAATTGCCTCATCCTGTCGGACGACGCGACAGAGGCCCACGACGCCTATTTCGCCGACCTGGCGCGCTTTGTGTGTTCCGGCCTCGACACCTGCGGGTACTTCCTGTGCCCCGGTGACATGATGGCCACGAACCCCCGCTGGCGCCAGCCGCTGGCCGTATGGCGGCGGTACTTTGCGGGGTGGATCGCTTCGCCGGATCCCGAGGCGCAGATGCTCGCCTCCGTCATGTTCGATCTGCGGCCCATCGGAGGCGCCGGGTACCTGTTCGAGGGATTGCAGGCCGAGACCCTCGCGGCGGCGGGCAAGAATTCGATCTTTGTCGGTCACATGGTCTCGAACTCGCTGAAGCACACGCCGCCGCTCGGCCTGTTTCGCGGTTTTGCAACGGTGCGCAGCGGCGAGCACAAGAACCAGCTCGATCTGAAGATGAACGGTGTCGTGCCGGTGGTCGATCTGGGGCGGCTCTACGCGCTGATCGGCGGAGTGCGCGAGGTGAACACCCGCGCCCGGCTGGAGGCCGCCCTGTCGGAGGGGGTGATCTCCGGTACCGGGGGGCGCGATCTGATCGACGCTTACGACCTGATCGCCGAGACGCGGCTGGAGCGGCAGGCCGACGAGGTGCGGGCCGGGGGCAAGCCGGACAACTTCATGGCGCCGTCCGATCTGTCGGATCTGGAACGGTCGCATCTGCGGGACGCGTTCGTTGTCGTGCGCACCATGCAGAGCGCCGTGGGGCAGGGGAAAGGAGTTCTGACATGACGTCGCACGAATATCCGCTGGCGCCGGAGCGCCCCGCCGCCGATGGCGCGCACACGTCAGGACGTCATCAGAGGAGGGCGGCCCAGTACTGGAACGAGCTGCGGCTCGACTGGCTGCACACGCGGATGGATGCGCCATGTTCCTCGAATTGATCGCCGCCTTCGCCGCTGCTTTCGCCGCGGCCGGCATCATGATGGTCGTCAACATGACGACCGGCGGGCGCTTGCCGAAATGGGCGATGCCGGTGGCGGCGGGCGCGGCCCTTCTGGGCTATGCGATCTGGTCCGAATACTCCTGGTACGATCGCGTGGCGGGGGAGTTGCCCGAGGGCGTCGATGTCACCTTCGTCAGCGAGCACAGCGCACCTTGGAAGCCGTGGACCTACCTGGTTCCCTACGTCAACCGCTTCGCGGCGCTCGATACGCTGTCGATCCGGACGAACGATGCGGTGCCGCACCAGCGGGTCAGCGATGTGTACTTCTACGGCCGCTGGTCGCGGCGGGTCGGTCTGGAGGTGGTGGTGGATTGCAGCGAGGGCCTGATCGCCCCGCTGCCCAGTGCGACATTGAACGAAAGTGGAGCAGCAACGGACGCAGCATGGGCGCGCCCCGCAGACGGCGACAGAACCGTCGAAGCGGCGTGTGCCTGAGGACCGGGAGCTGTAAACGGAGGAGACAGAACCATGGGTGCATCCAGCGAAGAGAGCGGCGCACGCGTTTTCATCGTGGAGGACGAGGACAACATCGCGCTCGCGCTGACGACTGTGCTCGGCCGGGAAGGCTGGCGCCTGACCCGCTTTTCGGACGGGGCCGCGGCGCTGGAGGCGATCCGCCAAGATCGGCCGCACCTCGTCGTGCTTGACGTGATGCTGCCGAGCATGTCGGGCTACGAGATCTGCCAGCGCATCCGCCTCGACGAGGATCTGAACGGGACGCGGATCCTGATGATGACGGCGCGCGGCACATCCGTCGAGCGGCGCAAGGGGCTCGCCCTCGGGGCCGATGCCTTCATCTCGAAACCCTTCGATCTGCGCGATCTCATGGCCCAGGCCCGCGGGCTGCTCGCCCCGCGAGACCTGATGGTCGAGGAGGCGGGCGATGCATGACCGGATGACCAGGCTGTCGCTGCGGCTGCGGGTCTTTCTGTTGTTCGCGGCGCTGGCGCTCGGCAGCCTCGTGGTGCTCGGCGTAGGCTTGTGGCTGGGGCTGACGCGGATAGAGAGCGCCGGCGCGAGCGCCGCCTTTGTCACGGCGGGGCTGGTGGCGGGGTTTGGCGTGCTGGCGCTCACCGCATGGATCTGGATGCTCTTCGACGAAAACGTCGCGCGTGCCATTGACCGTCTCGCGGTGTCGCTGCGCGCCCGCGCGCATACCGATCTGGACCGGGAACTCGACCGTTCGCACGCGGTTTATCTCGGCGATCTCGCCCCGGCGGCGCGGGCGGTGACCGGATCGCTCAGCGAGACCAAGAACGCCCTGGCCGAGGCCGTCGAACGCGAGACGACCCGGCTGGCGGTGGAGAATGCGCGGCTGCAGGCCCTTCTGGCAGACGTTCCTGCCGGCGTTCTGCTGTGCTCGGCCGATCACCAGATCGTCTTTTACAACGGTCCGGCGCAGACGCTGCTGACGAAGGAGCGCGCGCCGGGGCTGGACCGGTCGCTTCTGGATTACCTGTGTCCCGGGCCGGTGCAGGCGGCCTATGCCCGCCTCGCGCGGGACGGCGCAGGCGCGGCGACCGATCTTCTGTGCTCCTGCGCCCAGTCCGGAGAGATGCTGCTCGGGCGGATGCGGATGGTCGACCTGCCGCAGAACCGGGGCGGCGCCTCGGGCTATGTGCTGACGCTGCGTGATGTGACGGCCGATCTTGCGCTTCATGCCGGGCGAGAGGCGCTGCTGGAAGAGGTGTTCGACAAGGTTCGGCGGCCCGCGGCGAACCTGCAGACGGTGCTGGCCTCCGGCGTGGCGAAGGATGCCACGGGACGTGCGGCGCTGCTGACGGAGGTGGAGGGGCTGGCGGCGTCGATCACCGATCTCGGGGCGCGCTACGATGCCGCGCGGGGGCAATGGTGGCCCATGTCGGAAGCCCGCTCCGAGGAGCTTGTCGACGCGATGGTCGCCCAGGCGGGCCAGGCCGGGGTGCGCCTGACGGCGGAGACATCGCCGGTCACGCTGCGCTGCGACGCCTATCAGCTCGTCTCGCTGGTCACGCATCTGGCGGAACGGCTGGTTGGCCGCCACAACGGCGGTGCGCTGTCGTTGCTCGTGGAGCCCGATCAGAGCGGTGCATTGCTGTCGCTCGGCTGGCAGGGCCCTGTGCTCGCGGTGTCGGATCTGGACAGGTGGCTCGCCGAGCCGCTGGATGTCGGGCTTGGCGACATCACTGGGCGCTCCGTGCTTGCGGCCCATGGCAGCGAGGCCTGGCCCGAGGTGGGGCGCGCGGGCCGGTCCGTGCTGCGGATCCCGCTCGCGGCGGCGTTCGCCGCAACGGCCCGGAAAGAGGAGCGGCGCGCGGTCTACGACTTCGATCTGATGGACCGCGCCCCCTCCGGCGCGCTTGCGCAGACGCGGCTGCGCGACCTGACCTGCGTGGTTTTCGATACTGAGACGACGGGGCTTCTGCCCTCGAGCGGAGACGAGATCTGCCAGATTGCGGCGCTGCGCATGATCGGCGGGCGCCCGATCGAGGGCGAGACCTTCGAAACCCTCGTGGACCCAGGGCGGCCTATCCCGGCTTCCGCAACGGAGGTGCACCATATCGCCGACGCCGATGTCGTCGGTGCGCCGCAGATCGAAACGGCGGCGCGGCGATTCCACGACTTTGCCAAGGATGCGGTGCTTGTGGCGCACAACGCCCCGTTCGATCTGGAATTTCTGCGCCGCCACGAAGGCGGGATAGGGCGCCGGTTCGACCACCCGGTGCTCGATACGGTGCTGCTCTCCGCCGTGGTCTTCGGTCAGACCGAGGTGCATACGCTCGATGCGGTGAGCGAGCGGCTGGGGATCGTAATTCCGCCGGAGGCCCGTCACACGGCCATGGGGGACACGATCGCCACGGCGGCGGCGCTGGAACGCCTGATCCCTATGCTGGAGGCGAAGGGCCTTGCCACCTTTGGCGACGTGATCGCCGAAGTGCGCCGACATGCACGGCTGCTCAAGGACGCCAACACCGAGGAGAACGTCCCGGCCTAGGGGGGAGCCGAACCGGTTCGGGTGTCGCCGCGGGTCAGGCGTTCAACCAGTCCCACACCCGCGAGATCACGACGGAGCCTTCGCCCACGGCGGAGGCGACCCGTTTGACGGAGCCTGCGCGGACGTCTCCGACCGCGAAGATCCCGGGTTGGGACGTGCCATAGGCCGTGGACGCGCCGACGCTTTCTCCGGTGGCGACGAAGCCCTTGTCGTCGAGGTCGACGAGGCCGGACAGCCACGCCGTGTTTGGGGCGGCCCCCACCATCACGAACAAGCCGCCGGTGCGCAGGCGCCATGTCTGCCCGGCGTTTCTGTCGGTTATGCTGACCCCTTCGAGGGCCGTCTCGCCGTGGAGCATACTCACCTGGGTGCGGTAGTGGATGGTGATCCGGGGGTTCTTCTCAAGCCGGTCGCGCAGATAGGCGGACATGGAGGCGGCGAGCGAGTCGCTTCGCACGAGCACATGCACATGCGCCGCCGTCCGCGCGAGAAACATCGCGGCCTGCCCGGCGGAGTTGCCTCCGCCGATCACGGCGACTTCGGTTTCGCGGCAATAGCGGGCCTCGACGTCGGTGGCGGCGTAGTACACGCCCGCGCCCTCCAATCGTTCCAGCCCGTCGAGCGGCAGGCGGCGGTACTGGACGCCGGTGGCCACCACCACCGAGCGCGCGCACACACGGTCGCCATCTTCGAGGGTGATGTGAAACTCGCCGTCCTCGATCTGCAATGCGGCGGCGCGGCGCGGAACGGCGAAGCGCGTGCCGAACTTCATGGCCTGCACCTCGCCCCGCCACGCCAGATCGGCGCCCGAAATGCCGGTGGGAAAGCCCATGTAGTTCTCGATCCGGCTGGACGTGCCCGCCTGGCCCCCGATGGTGAGGTCTTCCAGGACGAGGGAGTTCAGCCCTTCCGAGCCGGCATAGACCCCCGCGGCCACGCCCGCGGGCCCGCCCCCGACGATGACCACGTCGTGCACTTCGTCCTCGTCGAAGCTGAGATCCAGCCCGAGCACCTGGGCGATGGAACGGGGCGTGGGCGCGTCGAATACGTAGCTGTCGCCATAGACGACGCGGGGCTCCTCCAGGTCGACGCCGCATGTCTGCGCAAGCGCGACGGCTTCGGGGTCGTCGCGGGTCAATTCGCGGAACGGTATGCGGTTGCGGCTGGCGAAGGCTGCGATCTGCCGCAGATCCCGGCTGTCCTCGCTGCCGATCAGCACGAGCGCAGCCTCGTTCGATTCCAGCAAGCGGCGCCGGCGCGCCGCCATGACAGTCACGATAATGTCCGACATCTCGGGGATGCGGGACATCAGGGCGAGCATTTCGTTCCGGTCTACCGTCAGCAATTCGCTTTCGGTGCAGGTGCGGGCGCCCATCATCACGCGGCCGCCATTGAGGAAGGTGATCTCGCCGAAGAACTGGCCCGGGCCGAGCGAGGCGCCGCCGTAGCGCCCGTTGGTCGCCGGGTTCACGGCTTCGACCTCGCCTGAGATCACGTAGATAAACTTGTCCGCATGGTCCCCGGTGGTGACGAGATCGGTACGTGCGGGAACGGTGGCTACGGCGCCGACCTTGCGCATCGCGGTCACATGCTCCGGGGCGAGCGGTGTGCGGACCATTGTGCGCAGGTCTGCGGCTAGGGTTTCCATCAGCTGCTGTCCTTTGTCGTTTCGTCGCCAAACAGGCCGGTCAGGGCCCGACGGACGATGCCCGTAACCGACGGTTTGGGGACGCGGACAAAAGGAAGCGGGCGGCAGACTTCGAGGGCGGCGACGCCGACGCGCGCCGTGAGCGCGCCGTTGACAATGCCTTCTCCGAACCGGCGCGACAGGCGCGACAAGAGCGAGCCGCCAGCGACGGATTGGATGAGGTCGTCGCCGACGGCAACCGCGCCCGTGGCGACGAGATGCGTCAGCACGCTTCGGGTCAGGCGCCACGACCCGAAGGTGCCGGCGCGGCCTCCGTAGATCTCGGCGATGCGGCGGATCATGCGCAGGTTGGAGGTGAGCGCGGCGATCACATCCGCCAGTGCAAGGGGGACGATTGCCGTCACGGTCGCGACCTGACGGGCAGCCGCTTCCACCTCGCGCTGGGCCGCGGCATCGAGCGGGGCGAGCAGTTCGGCCTCGGCGAGGCCGAGAAGCGTGTCGGCGTCGAGCACCTCGTCGCGCCGCTCGGCCAGACGTTGGCGGCCCCATTCGGTATCGGGCCTCTTTGCATAGAGCGCCACGAGGCTTTCGGTGACCTGGCGCGCCTCGGCGAGGTTCCCCGAGGCATGGGCGGCATCGGCGGCCTTGTGGATATGGTCGAGCCGCGCGAGCCGACGGATTGTGGCCAACTCGCGCAGGGCAATCGCAAGAAGCGTCAGAATGACAGTGCCGGCGAGCGCCAGTGCGGCCCCGCCGAGGATGGTGTTCCGGCTGAGCAGGCCCACGACAAAATCCCACGCGGCCACCGACAGGACCATGGTGAGCAAGCCCACGAGGCTCGCCCAGAAAAGGCGCGCGAGGGGCGACGGCTTGCGCGCGCCGAGGGTCGCCAGCGTCTGCATGGCCGTGGGCTCCGGCAGGCGGGCATCGGGAACGGGCGGCGCCTCGGCCGGGTCGGGCGGCGGGGTGGCGTCGTCCAGCTCGATCACAACGGGCCCGGGCGGGCGCTTGGGGGAGGGTGCGTCTGTCATCGCCTACCTCAACTTGTCTCCGAACAGGAACTCCGCCGCGCGGTCGAGCCGGATATGCGGCGGGCCTTCTCCGGGTTTAGGGGCCAGGCCGGGTGGCGCGAACTGCATGACGGCGTAGTCGCCGTCGAGCCACGCCTCGGCGCCGTTGCCTGCCGGGGTCAGCAGGCGGCTCGGATCCTCCGGCAGCCGCCCGGGATACATCGCCGCCTGCCGGCCATCGGCAAGGGTGCCGCGCACCATGGGCAGCATCTCGCCGTCATGCGGGTGCTCCTCCTCAACGGTCGCGCGGAGCGCAGCCAGCGACACGGCTTCGGTCCGGGCGCCGGCGAACTCCGCCCGATCCTTGGCCTGACGGAGCATGGCCGACATGATGTCGGTCATCGCCTGGTGCTGGGAATGGTGGAGATGGTCCGCCTTCGTTGCCGCGAACAGAATGCGCTCGACACGCCTTTGCCCCAGAATCTGGCCCAGCCAGGACGTGCGCCCCGGACGAAACGCCGTCAGCGTCCTGTCGAGCCCGGTGGCGAGGTCTGCCAGGGCGGGCGGGCCGGAATGGATGGCGTCGAGCAGGTCGACAAGGACGATCTGGCGGTCGATCCGTGCGAAGTGCTCGCGAAAGAACGGCCTGATGACGCTGGACTTGTACGCCTCGAAGCGGCGCTGCATCTCGCGGGCGACGGAGCCGCGCGGGGACGGGCCCGGGGGAAGGGGGCAGAAGGTGAGCGCGGGAGAGCCTTCGAGCTCTCCGGGCATCAAAAACCGCCCGGGCGTACAGTCGGAGTATCCGGCGGCGCGGGCGCGGCGCAGATAGTCTGTGTAGGCGACGGTCAAACGCTCCGCGACCGGTTCCTCGAACCGGGCGGCAAGGTCGACACTCTGCAGAAGCGCCTCGAACTCGGCGGCTTCAGGGCGCGTGGCGGCAGCCGAGAGCACGCTGCTGGACCAGGTTGCGTAATCCTGCTCCATGAGCCCGAGGTCGAGCAGCCACTCGCCTGGGTAATCGACGATGTCGAGGTGGACTGTGCGCAGGCCCGAGAGGGCGCCCATCAGGCCCGACGGTTGCACCTTGAACGACAGGCGCAATTGCGAGACCGCGCGGGTGCTGTCGGGCCACGCCGGGGGATCGCCAGTGAGCGCGGCCAGATGACGCTCATAGGCGAAGCGGGGGATCGTATCGTCGGGTTGCGGCTGCAGCCACGCGGCCCGGATCGCGCCCGACGACGCAGCCTGGAGCGCCGGCATGCGCCCCCGATCGAGGAGGTTCGCCACGAGCGAGGTGATGAAGACCGTCTTGCCGGCGCGGGCGAGCCCCGTGACGCCAAGGCGCACGACCGGATCGCTGAACACCCCGGAGACGCTGGCGGAGGCGGTCTCCACCCCCTGTACAATACCGTCCGCAATGCGCCCCAGAACCATGCCGTGCCTTTCCCTTCCGGCCTACATAGACACGCGATGAAGCGGTGCCTAGACGTGGCCGGATCGGTCCGGGCCGGAACCGGTTCTTCGAGGGAGGGATGTGGATGGTTGGCAGGAAGAACCCGCGGCTTGCATGGTTTGCGGCGTTGCTGCGGCGCGCCCGCGGGGCGGTCCGGGGGCCAGCCTGCGTCCGGGGTGAAGAGCTGCAGGCGGGGGCGTTGAGGGCCGCTCGGGTTCGGCAGATCGTCTGGCGGCCGGGCAGATGACGCCGGAGGCGCGCCATGCCGCGGCGGCCGCGATCCTGGACGAGGCCCGTGCCGGGCGGCCGGTGGAGCAGGTCCTTACGAACTGGGCCCGGGGCAACCGCTATGCCGGGTCGGGCGACCGGGCCGCGATCCGAGACATCGTGTTCGACGCGATCCGGTGCAGGCGGTCCGCTGCCTCCCGCGGCGGCGGAGAGACCGGGCGGGCGTTGATCCTCGGCCTGCTGCGCGATCGTGGCACGGATCCGGATCTCGTCTTCACCGGCGGCCGGTTCGCGCTGAACCGGTTGTCGGAGGCCGAGCGGTGGGCCGGGGCGGCGCCCTCTGGAAACGCGGCCCTCGATATCCCCGATTGGCTTGCACCGGAGCTGAAGCGAAGCCTCGGGGCGTCGTTCGAAGCGGTGTGTGAGGCGTTTCGCGTGCGTGCCGACGTGTTCCTGCGCTGGAACGAGGCGCGGACCACGGCGCGCGAGGCGATGGATCTTCTGGCGCAGGACGGGATTGAGACGGAGCCGCACCCCCTCGCCCCGACGGCGCTGCGCGTGTTGCACGGCGCGCGCAGGATCCGCATGAGCGCGCCCTATGCGGATGGCCTGGTCGAGCTGCAGGACGCGGCTTCTCAAGCCGTCTGTGCATCGCTGAAGGTCGCGCCGTCGACCCGTGTGCTGGATTACTGCGCGGGCGGGGGCGGCAAGTCGCTTGCCCTGGCCGCACGGGGCGCGACGGTTGATGCGCACGACGCCGATTGGGGCCGCATGGCCGATATCGTACCACGGGCGCGCCGCGCCGGGTGCACCATCGCGCGGCTGCGAACGGGCGAGCTCGCCAAGCAGGGCCCCTATCCGCTCGTCGTCGTCGATGCGCCGTGCAGCGGCAGCGGCGCGTGGCGCCGGCAGGCCGAGGCGAAGTGGACCCTGACGCCGACGCGGCTTGCCGAGGTGATGGCGGTGCAGTCCGACGTGTTGCGTGCAGGCAGTGCGCACGTCGCGCCTGGTGGGCGGCTGGCCTACATGACGTGCTCGCTTCTGACCTGCGAGAACGACGCGCCCATCGAGCAGTTTCTGGAGGACACACTCGGACGATGGACGCAGATTGAACGGCGCGTTCTGTCGCCGCTGAGCGGAGGAGACGGTTTTTTCCTTGCTCTATTGGAGCATACAGATCAACCTTAGGGCGAGTGTCATTTTCGTATTGCGCGAATTAAGGGCCGGTTAACGAGTTTTGGAGGATATGAGGGAAACACGAACCTCTGGGAGGCCTGACGTGGCCAATCCGGCGCTCAGCCGAAATACCCTCAGCCGCTTCGCGGCGACCCATGTGGGGCAGGCTTGGGTGCTGCTGCTCCTGGCGTCCGCTCTCGGATGCGCGTCGCTGGTGTTGCCGCAGCAATGGCAGGCGCTCTCTGCCGTCGTGACGGGCGCGACGCTCTTTTTCCTGGCCGTTCTCCTCTATGCGTTTGCCGCGCATTTCCGCTCCCATCAGAGGGTTCTGGGGCAGGCTGTGTCCTCCTTCGTCGAACTCGACGCCGCACCCTCGATGACGGCCTCGTCGGACGGGACGGTACGGTCGTGCAATCTCGCGGCGCGGGAGCGCTTTGGGCCGCCCGATGAGGACGCGACGCTGGCCAAAGCGCTGCGCGATCAACTGGCGAACCCCTCGGCCGTCCTGGCCCGTCTGCAGACCCAGGCGGAGGCCCGCGGCACGGCGCGGGAGGATCTGGTGACGCGGCGCGGACATGTCCGGTTGTCCGTCCATCAGGTGAACGATGACGATTTTCTATGGCGGGTCGAGGATATCGGCGAGCGTTCCGCGCCGAGCCGGGGGGCCGATGCGCTCAGCCTTCCGATGATGACCGTCGGGAAAACGGGCGCGATCCTGTTCATGAACGAGGCGCTGCGCCGCTTGGTGGGCGGCCGGGTCAAGTCGCTTGACCGGATCTTTACGGACCTTCCGATCCGGCCCGACAGCGAGCATGTGATCCAGTCCGTCGATGGGCCCGTCCGGTCTCGTGTGGTGGAGGTGGAAGGCGCCGCAGGGCGGCGCGAGATCTTCCTCATTCCCTCCGCTACAGACACCACCGTGCCGGCATTGGGCCCCGGGACCGACGATGTCTTTCACGTCATGCCGGTCGCACTGCTGAAGCTGGACGTGGACGGCACGGTGCTGGACATCAACCGCCTGGGCCGCGCGCTGCTTGGAAAGAAGGCGACGCCGGGTGCGCGGATGACCACCCTGCTCGAGGGCCTCGGCCGCCCGCTTGGCGACTGGCTGACAGATGCCGCCGCGGGGCGCGGGCTGGGACGTCCGGAGACGCTGCGCGCCACCGATCCGGAAAGCGAGACCTTCGTGCAGGTCACGCTGGAGCTGATGACCGGCCCCGGCAGAAAGACCCTGATCGCGGTGCTGCACGACGCGACCGAGCTCAAGTCGCTGGAGGCGCAGTTCGTCCAGAGCCAGAAAATGCAGGCGATCGGCCAGCTTGCCGGCGGCGTCGCTCATGATTTCAACAACCTTCTGACCGCCATCTCCGGCCATTGCGACCTGTTGATGCTGCGCCATTCCCCCGACGATGCCGATTACGGCGATCTGCTGCAGATCAACCAGAACGCCAACCGTGCCGCGAGCCTCGTCGGGCAGTTGCTAGCCTTCTCGCGCAAGCAGACCCTACAGCTTGCGCCCGTGGACTTGCGGGAAAGCCTCGCCGATCTGACGCATCTGCTGAACAGGCTGCTCGGTGAAAAGGTATCTCTCACGCTGTCTCATGACCCGGAATTGCAGCGCATCCGCGCCGATAAGCGTCAGCTTGAACAAGTGATCATGAACCTTGTGGTCAACGCCCGCGATGCGATGCCCGATGGCGGTGAAGTCCGCATCGAAACGGAGGTGCGCACGTTCGCGGAACCCTACCGGCGCGAACGCGTGGCGGTGCCGCCGGGCGATTACGTTCTGGTGCGGGTGACCGACGATGGCGTCGGGATCTCGCAAGAGAACCTGCCGAAGATCTTCGAGCCGTTCTTCTCCACCAAGCGGATCGGGGATGGCACCGGGCTCGGCCTCTCCACCGCGTACGGCATCGTTAAACAGAGCGGCGGCTACATCTTTGCCGATTCCGTTATCGGGGCCGGGACGACCTTTACGCTGTTCTTCCCGGTTTTCGAAGAATCCGAGCAGCCCGAGGCGGAAGTCGAGCGCCGCGTTGTCCCCGAGGAGGATCGCCGCGAGGAGGGGGTCGTGCTGCTGGTGGAGGATGAAGCGCCGGTGCGGACCTTTGCCTCGCGCGCGCTGCGGCTGCGCGGCTACACCGTGATCGAAGCGGAATGTGCCGAGGATGCACTGCGCACGCTCGAGGACGACGCGCTGAAGGTCGACGTGTTCGTCACCGATGTGATCATGCCGGGAATGGACGGCCCGAGCTGGGTGAGACAGGCGCTGAAAGACAGGCCGGAGGCCAAGGTCGTGTTTGTCTCGGGCTATGCGGAGGAGAGTTTCTCCGACGCGCAATCGCGCATCCCGAACTCGGTCTTCCTGCCCAAGCCGTTTTCGCTGACCGAACTCGCCTCCACGGTCTACGAACAGATCCACTGAAGCAGGCTCGGGCGTTGCGTGTCCCACGTCGACCCGCTGGTCGGTGCGAGAGGGCAGTATCTCGCCAAAGAAGCACCTAGCCGATCCTGCGCCCTGCCGAGAGGGCACCCATTCGCGGCGCGGCTTGCCAAGGCCACTATGATTGCTTGGCCAATGATGCCCCAAGAGAGCGCCTGTTCCGCGTCCCGGAGAAGGAACTCAGGGACCTGTCTTGGCGATTGGCGGGACCGATCTTGGCGGGCCGGACCCGTGATCAGGCGGCCGTGTCCTGCAACATGACGAGGGCATGCCGCTTCTTGCCGGCCGACAGCTTGACTGGGGTCCGCAGGGCATCGGCACCGAGCATCAGGCCGGCATCTGTGATCGGGGCATCGTCCAGGCGGGCGCCGCGGTCCGCGATCAGGCGCTTGGCCTCCTTGCCCGACTTGGCCAGCCCGGACCGGACGATCAGCTGGACGATCGAGATCCCCTCGCCGATTTCGTTGGCCGCCAGTTCGAGCTTGGGCAAGCTGTCGCCTGTGCCGCCGCTCTCGAAGACCTCCCGCGCCGTGGCCTCCGCCGCCTCCGCGGCCTCCCGGCCGTGGAGCAGCGCGGTTACTTCGTTGGCGAGGCGGATCTTGGCTTCGTTGATCTCAGATCCGCCTAGCGCCTCGAGGCGGCTGCACTCCTCTAGGGGAAGCTCCGTATAGAGGCGCAAGAAACGGCCGACATCGGCGTCGGTGCTGTTGCGCCAGAACTGCCAGAACGCGTAGGGCGATAGCATTGCATCATCTAGCCACACCGCTCCGGACGCGCTCTTGCCCATCTTGCGCCCGTCCGACGTGCTGAGCAGTGGCGTGGTGAGGCCGAAGATCTCGCGATCCAGCACGCGGCGCGTCAGGTCGATCCCATTGACAATGTTGCCCCATTGATCCGAGCCACCCATCTGCAGGCGGCAGCCGTAGCGGCGATTGAGCTCCAGAAAATCGTATGCCTGGAGGATCATGTAGTTGAACTCCAGGAACGACAGCGACTGCTCGCGATCCAGCCGCGACTTCACACTCTCGAAGCTCAGCATCCGGTTGACGGAAAAGTGCCGCCCGATATCGCGCAGAAAGTCGAGGTAGTTCAGGCCGTCGAGCCACTCGGCATTGTTGCGCATCAGGGCCGGATTGGACGGTGCATCGTAGTCGAGAAAGCGCGCGAAGACCCGCTGCATTCCGTCGATGTTTCGGTCGATGGCGGCGGCATCCAGGAGCGGGCGCTCCTCCGACCGGAACGACGGGTCGCCCACCTTGGTCGTCCCGCCGCCCATCAGGGTGATCGGCTGGTTGCCCGTCCGCTGGAACCAGCGCAAAAGCATGATGTTGAGCAGATGGCCCACATGCAGCGACGCGGCCGTCGCATCGTAGCCGATATAGGCGACGACGGGCCCGGCGAGCAAAGCCTCGTCCAGCGCTTGCACATCGGTGCAATCGGCGAAGTAGCCGCGTTCCATGACGGCGGTCAGAAAGTCCGATTTCGGGTGGTAGGTCATGCTCGGGTTGTCCATTGTCGGCGCGCCTCGCTATAGCGAGGCACGAGTGAGAGGGGAAGGGTATGCGCGAGACCGGGCCTTTGCGGGTGCTTGGCACAATGTCGGGCACATCGCTCGACGGGGTCGATGCGGCCATCCTCGAAACCGACGGGCGGGAGATCTTCGCCTTCGGGCCAACGGCGTTTCGCGCTTTTTCCGAAGACGAGCGCGACGGTTTGCGCGCCGCACTGGGCCTTTGGCCGGATGCACCGGAGGCCGCCGCGGCGGCGCGGATCGTCGACGCGGCTCATGCGGACGTCATCGGTGCCCTATTGGGGGATACGGAGGCGGGGCCCGTCGATCTCATCGGCTTCCACGGCCAGACCCTTGCCCATGATCCCGGTGGACGCGGCACCCATCAGGCCGGAGACGGGGCGAAGCTGGCGGAGGCTTTGCAGATCCCGGTCGTGTGGGACTTTCGCAGTGCCGATGTGGAGCTCGGCGGGCAGGGCGCCCCGTTCGCACCGGCCTATCACCACGCGCTCGCACGATATGTCGGACTGAGCGAACCGGCGGCGTTTCTGAACCTCGGCGGCGTGGGCAATCTGACCTGGCTCGACCCCGCGCGCGCAGCACCGGAGGAGACCGGTGCGCTGCTCGCATTCGATACGGGGCCCGCGAACGCGCCGCTGAACGATCACGTGCGTGATTGGCTGGGCCGTCCGTTCGATGAAGACGGGGCGCTCGCGCGCGAGGGGGCTGTCGACAAGGCAGTGCTGGAGCGCTTCGCGGCGCACTCCTATTTCCACAAGGTCCCGCCGAAATCGCTCGACAGGAACGACTTCCCGGAGCTTGTTGCGGCGGCGGAGGCGATGTCCGCGTCGGACGGCGCCGCGACGCTCACCGCGGCCGTCGCCATCTCCGTCTTGTGCGGGACGGAGCATTTTCCGGCCCCGGTGGAGCGGTTGTTCGTGACTGGCGGCGGCCGCAAGAACGCGGTCATGATGGACATGATCGAAGAGGCGCTGGGCATCGCCGTGCTTCCGGTCGAGGAGCTTGGCCTCGACGGCGACATGCTGGAGGCGCAGGCCTTTGGCTACCTCGCGGCGCGTGTGGCGCGGGGTCTGCCGACCTCGTTTCCATCGACAACCGGCGTGGCGGCGGCGGTGGGCGGCGGCGAGATATCGCGGCCGCTCTGACGCCGGTTAACCAGACGGGATATCGAAGCCCTCCGGGGCGAGGGTGAAGCCTTCGAACCGGAAGCCGGGAGACACGGTGCATCCAACGAGGGACCAGTCTCCGGTGCTTGATGCGCTTTGCCAATGCTCCTTGGGGACAATGGCCTGAGGCGTCTGGCCCTCGGCAATGTCGGGCCCGAGCCTGTGGGCTGCGGCGGGTCCGGCCTCGGCAGCGGAAATCCATAGGGTGAGCGGCGCCCCGGCATAGAAGTGCCAGATCTCCACCGCGTCCACCCGGTGCCAATGGCTGCGCTGGCCGCGTTCCAGCAGGTAGTAGATCGCCGTACCCGTGGCGCGCCCGTCGGACGTGTCGTCCTCCCAGGTTTGCCGGTACCACCCGCCCTCGGGATGCGGCGCGAGGGCGAGGCGGTCGATGATGTCCCGCGCGGTCACGGACGCCCGAGGGTTGGCCCGGCATAGACGGCCGTTTCGCCGAGCGCCTCCTCGATCCGGATCAGTTGGTTGTACTTCGCCAGCCGGTCGGACCGGGCGAGCGATCCGGTTTTGATCTGCCCGCAATTCGTGGCCACGGCGAGATCGGCGATGGTCGCGTCTTCGGTCTCGCCGGAGCGGTGCGACATGACGCAGGTCATCCGCGCGCGATGGGCCATATCGACGGCGGCGAGGGTTTCGGTCAGTGTCCCGATCTGGTTCACCTTTACGAGCAGCGCGTTCGCGGCGCTATCGCGGATGCCGCGGGACAGGCGCGCGGGGTTCGTGACGAAGAGATCGTCGCCGACGAGCTGCACTTGATCCCCCAACGCGTGCGTGAGGGCGATCCAGCCGTCCCAATCGTCTTCGGAGCATCCGTCCTCGATGGAAAGGATCGGGTAGTCGGCGCAGAGCGATTGTAGGTATGCCACGTTCTCTGCCGAACTCAGGGTTCTGCCTTCGCCTTCAAGGACGTAGGAGCCGTCCTCGAAGTATTCCGTTGCCGCGCAATCGAGGGCGAGGCCGATATCCTCGCCCGGCTTGTAGCCGGCTGCTTCGACGGACGTCAGAATGAAATCAAGCGCTTCCCGCGCCGACTTGATGTCGGGCGCGAAGCCGCCCTCGTCCCCGATGCCCGTCGACAGCCCGGCGGACTTGAGCTGCGACTTGAGCGTGTGGAAGATCTCCGATCCCATGCGGACCGCCTCGGCGATCGACGGGGCCGAGACGGGCATGATCATGAACTCCTGAATGTCGATCGGGTTGTCGGCATGCTCACCGCCATTGACGATGTTCATCATCGGCACGGGCAGCACGCGGGCCGCCGTTCCCCCGACATAGCGGTAGAGCGGCTGCCCCGAATAGTCGGCGCCGGCCTTGGCGGCGGCAAGGGAGACGCCGAGGATCGCGTTGGCGCCCAGTCGGCCCTTGTTCTCTGTCCCATCCAGCTCGATCATCATCTGGTCGAGCGCGACTTGTTCGGTGACGTCGAACCCGACAAGCGCTTCGGCGATCTCGCCATTGACGGAGGCGACAGCGTCCCGAACGCCCTTGCCCCCGTAGCGGCCCTTGTCTCCGTCCCGCTTTTCGACGGCTTCGTGGGCCCCCGTGGAGGCACCGGAGGGCACCGCGGCCCGCCCCATCGTGCCGTCTTCCAGAGTCACGTCGACTTCGACGGTTGGGTTGCCGCGACTGTCGAGGATTTCGCGCGCGTGAATGTCGATGATGATGCTCATGGGGTCCCTCGTTGGCAGATGGGCGTTCTTTAGGGGGCGGATGGCGGTGTGTGAAGGGTGGCTGTGGCGCGGCGTTCGCGCGCAAGCACGTATAGGCCGGAGCCGATGATCAGCGCCGCGCCGATGATCAGGGTCCAAGTCAGTTCCTCACCCAGAAAGAGGATGCCGAGGGCCCCGAGAAACGGCAGGCGGGTGTAGCGGAAGGGCGCGACCACCGAGACCGGCGCCGCCCGCACCGATGCGGTGATCGTGAAGTAGGCGCCCGTGCCGAAGGCGACGAGGGCGCAGATCAGCAACCACGGGGGCTCCGGTGGCAGAAGCGCGCCCGGCCCGGCGAGGGACCACACGACGCCGACCGTGAGGATCGACGCGAGCCCATGTGCGGCGAGCACCAGGGTGGGCAGCGCGCGCGGCGCCTGACGGTTCAGAAGGTCGCGGGCGGAGAGGCAGAGCATGGCGAGGACGGCCAGGCTCGCCCCGGCGGTGATGCCGTCGTTCCAGGGTTGCAGCACGACGAGCACCCCGAGGAACCCGACGGACGCCGCGCACCAGCGGCGCCATCCGACCGGCTCGTTGAGGAAGAGCGCGGCCCCCGCCATCACGACGAGGGGCGAGGCCTGCAGGATCGCGCCGACCGTCGTCAGCGGCGTCGTGGCGAGCGATACGATCATCATGCAGGTGCCGAGGATCTCGGCCAGGTTGCGCGTGAGGACCGCGGGATGGGCGGCTTCCTTGGGGAAAAGCGTGGCGCCGCGAAGATACGCGAGACCGAAGAAGGTGACGGTGCCGCCGAGCCCCAGGACGAAGACGATCTGCGGCTGCGCCATCGTGGCAAGCGCGAGCTTGATGATCAGATCCGTCAGCGCGAAGAGCAGCATGGCGGCAACCATCAGAGAGATGCCGCGGGCATTGGTAAATTGTTGAGGCAAATCAGTCTCGTGAGCTTTGAGAGATCGGGACGCCGTAGAGTTCGAGCTTATGCCCCATCAGCCGGTAGCCGAGCCGCTCGGCGATCTTTTCCTGCAGGGCTTCGATTTCGGCGTCGACGAACTCGATCACCTCGCCGGACTTCATGTCGATCAGGTGATCGTGGTGTTCGCGCTCGGCATCTTCGTAGCGGGCGCGCCCGTCGCCGAACTCCAGCTTGTCGAGAAGGCCGGCCTCCTCGAACAGTTTGACGGTGCGATAGACGGTGGCGAGCGAAATGCGCTCGTCCCGCGCGGTGGCGCGGGTGTGCAACTCCTCGACGTCCGGATGGTCGTGGCTCTCGTCCAGCACCTCGGCGATGACGCGCCTCTGTTCTGTCATGCGCAGGCCCTTGGCTTCCAGGCGGTCGAGAAGGGTGTCGGACATCTGGGCCTCCCGCATGCGATGCGCCTTCGTGGTAGCGGATTGCGCCAGAGGGGGGAAGCCGACTCAGGCCCCGCCGGTGTGCAGCAGGATCTGCTTCCAGATCGCGGTTTCGTCGATCAGCGTCCATTCGCGCCGGAGCCCGCGCGGCCCGAACTCGGCATGGGTGATCCCCATCACGTGCACGTCGGCGCCCGTGGGAGGGCCGAACGGGCCCGGCCCGTCATGGCGGCCGGTGAGAGACCACCTTACTGCGCCGCGGGGCGGCATTTCGGGGTCCAAGCGTCCGATGCGATGGTGAACGGCGACTTCCGCCGCGGGAAAAGCGGCGGCGAGGTCGAGCCAGAAGGATGCGGCACCGGTGTGTCCGTGAGCGGTGATGCCGCCGGGATAGTGAAGCTCCGCGGCCCTGTCGTAGGTGCTTGGGATCGCACCGGTTTGCCCGCGGAGGAGCGCCAAAAGGGTTTGCGAGAGCTGTTCCGATACTGCGTCGAACGTTCCGGAGCCGCGATAGGGGCCCGGGATGTCCCGCGATGGGGTGAACGGGGCGACACACGCCTCCGGCCCGCCTTCGCGTGCGATCAAGCGGCGCGTCCAGCCTTTCGGGTCTTCACCAAGCTGGCGCAGGATCGCGGACTGATCGCGGATCAACCACTCGTCGCGCACCTGATTCTCGGCGCAGTAGCAATCGGCGACGATGCGGTAGGTCAGCCTGCGCCCGGACGGGGCGCCATAGACCCCGCGTCCGGTGTGCGTGGCCCAGCAGAGAAGGCGATGGGAAGAGAGGAAGGCAGACCGAGCGGCGTCGGCCCAGCACCAGATCACGTCTTCCCCCGGGAGTTCGCGACCTGGAAACTCTGCGAGGGTGGATTGCGTGGCCGCTATGATGTTGGTGTTCCCGCGGACGATCGCGGCGGGGGATCGGACGATGAGATCGTCGCCATAATAGGCCGTCAACGTTGAGATCCGGCGGTCCTCCCAGATCTCGCGGGTGATGCCGAGCACGAAGTCTGGCACGTTTGCCCACTTCGGGTCGAAGCCTGGAGCGATTGGCATCGGTCGCGCTGTTTCGCGGAGGGCTCAGCGGCGTTCGCGCCGCGCCATGAAGGCCAGACGCTCGAACAGGGCGACGTCCTGCTCGTTTTTTAGAAGCGCGCCATGGAGGCGGGGCAGGGCCGATGTGGGATCTGCGCGCAGATCCTCGGGCGAGAGGTCTTCGGCGAGCAGGAGCTTCAGCCAATCGAGCACTTCGGAGGTTGATGGCTTCTTCTTCAGGCCGGCCTGATCGCGGATCTCGTAGAACTGGGTGAGCGCTGTGGTGAGCAGCGCGTCCTTTATGTCCGGGTGATGAACGGCGACGATGCGTTTCATCGTCTGGATGTCCGGGAAGCGGATGTAGTGAAAGAAGCAGCGACGCAGAAACGCGTCCGGCAACTCCTTTTCGTTGTTCGAGGTGATGACAACGACGGGGCGGTACTTTGCCCGCACGGTCTCGCCGGTTTCGTAGACATGGAACTCCATCCGGTCGAGTTCCTGAAGAAGATCGTTGGGAAACTCGATGTCGGCCTTGTCGATCTCGTCGATCAGCAGGACGACCTTGCCGTCCGCCGCGAATGCATCCCACAGCTTGCCGCGCTTGATGTAGTTGCCGATGTCATGGACGCGTGCGTCGCCGAGCTGGCTGTCGCGCAGGCGCGAGACGGCGTCGTACTCGTAGAGCCCCTGCTGCGCCCTGGTGGTGGACTTGATGTGCCACTCCACCATCGGCAGCTTGAGCGTTTGGGCGATCTGCTTTGCAAGCTCCGTCTTCCCGGTGCCGGGTTCGCCTTTGACCAGTAGGGGACGCTCGAGCGTCACGGCGGCGTTGACGGCCATGGCGAGGTCGTCCGGCACGATATAGCTGTCGGTTGAGGCGAAAAGCATGTCTTGTCCGGGATTGTTTCGGGCGCAAGGTGCCTTCGCACGGGCCTAAGTGCAAGCCGTGCGGGCAATGCATCATAAGTTGATGAAATAGCGTCGCAATGGGCGTGACAAGGGGCAGGGCTTCGAGTATCAGCCGCGTCATGGTTGGCCAGAAACCCGTCCTGAACGATCGCGCGACTGATGGGGTCTCAGCTTCGTCCCCTCTCTCTGCGGCGCAGGCGGGCGAGGGAGAGGGATCAGTAATGAAGCAGGAAGTCTTTCTACCGGACGATTATCGTCCGGCCGAGGACGAGCCTTTTATGAACGATCGGCAGCTGGAGTACTTCCGCAGGAAGCTTCTGGCTTGGCGGGAAGAGCTTCTGGAGGAGAGCAGGGAAACCATCGAAGGATTGCAGGAAGCGGCGCGCAACATCCCCGATCTGGCCGACAGGGCCAGCGAGGAGACGGATCGCGCGCTGGAACTGCGGACACGGGACCGGCAACGCAAACTGGTCGCCAAGATCGACTCGGCCCTGCGCCGGATCGAGAATGGCGAATACGGCTATTGCGAGGTGACCGGGGAGCCGATCTCGCTGAAGCGTCTGGATGCCCGTCCCATCGCCACCCTGAGCCTGGAGGCGCAGGAGCGGCATGAACGGCGTGAAAAGGTGCACCGGGACGATTGAACCGGGGGCGATAGAACCAGAGAACGCCGGGGCCGGGGCTCCGGCGTTTTTCGTTGGAGCGAAGCATGACATTGATCGGGCGTGAGATTTCCGTTGTGGGGGGCGGTGTAGCCGGCCTGACCGTGGCACGGGCCTTGGCGCTGCGCGGCGCGGCCGTCACACTCTATGAGCAGGCGCCGCAGATCTCGGAGGTCGGGGCCGGGATTCAGGTGTCGCCCAACGGCGGCCGTGTCCTGGAGGCCCTGGGCCTCGGCCCCGCGTTCGAGGCCGCTTCGGGCGAAAGCGGCGCCGTTACCCTACGTGATGAGACCGGGGCGCAGGTGTTGCGCATGGATCTCGCCGGTCGGGGCAGATTCGGCCTGGTGCACCGCGCCGATCTGATCGGCGTGCTGGAGGAGGGCGCGCGGGAGGCGGGCGTGCAGATCTTGACCGACCGCTGTGTCGCTTCCGTGGATCTGACGGGGGCCCGGCCGCTTCTGGAGGTCGCGCAGGACGGCCCCGTCTCCGCCGATCTGCTGATTGGCGCGGACGGTGTTCAATCCCGCGTGCGTGCCGCGTTGCTGGGAGAGCGCCCGCCCGAGTTCACCGGGCATGTCGCATGGCGCGCCCTGGTGCCCGCGCCGGGCGAGGTGCCGCGCGAGGCACAGGTCTTCATGGCGCCCGGACAGCACGTGGTTGCCTATCCCTTGCGGAACGGAGCGCTCCTGAACCTTATGGCCGTGGAGGAGCGATCGGACTGGGTGGCGGAAGGCTGGCACCATGCCGGAGATCCCGACGAACTACGCCGGCGGTTTTCTGCCATGGGCGGGCCTGTGCGCGAATGGCTGGGTCAGGTGACCCAGTGCATGTTTTGGGGCCTCTTCAAGCATCCCGTGGCGGAGCGCTGGCATGGGAAGGGAGCTGTGCTTCTGGGCGATGCCGCGCATCCTACGCTGCCGTTTCTTGCACAGGGCGCGTGTATGGCGTTGGAGGATGCCTTTGTCCTGGCCCGTGCGCTTGCCGAGCACGACACGGATGCGGCGGCACTGGCGGCCTATCAAAGTGTGCGGGACGCAAGGGTGCGGCGCATCGTCGACGCGGCGACGGCCAACGCAAAGAACTACCATCTGGGTGGCGCGAAGCGGCGCGTGGCGCATGCCGGGCTCCGCGTGATCGACAGGACGGCTCCGGCGCGGATGCTCGCCCGGTTCGACTGGCTCTATGGACATGATGTGACGGTGTAGAAGCGGTGCTCTTTTGCGCTCGCATCCCTTGGGATGCCTTGCTATGAGGGCGCTCAATCGGGCGGTCGGGCATTACGGCCGCCCGTTGGGTTTTGCGGGTGTGGCGGAATTGGTAGACGCACTTGGTTTAGGTCCAAGCGCCGCAAGGCGTGGGGGTTCGAGTCCCTCCACCCGCACCAGCTCCCCGGACAGAATGGCTTTCCACAGGACAATCCCCAACAAATAAAGGGAAACTGTGGATAGCTGTCTCGCCCTGACGGACAAGAACCGACATCGTCGCCCTCATAAATCACGCACGCGTGCGAGATTCGGGAGACGGTATGGCTTCGGTTCGGAAGCACAAGGATCGGTGGCGCGCCTTCATTGATCGAAAGGGCGTTCGCAAGTCGCGCATCTTCGACACGAAACGCGAGGCGTCCGATTGGGCTGCGCGCGAGGAGTACAAGATCCTCCACGCTGATCGGGTGGCCGAAGCGATGCCGGTCGGCGACCTCTTTGACCGCTACGCTCGCGAGGTAAGCCCCGCGAAGCGCGGCCACCGGTGGGAGGTGATCCGGCTGGAGAAGCTCGGCCGCGACAAGCTCGCCAAGGTGCGCCTAGCGGATCTCTCGGAAGAGGACGTGGCGGAGTGGCGCGACCGGCGGTTACGCGAGGTTGCGCCTGGCTCTGTCCGTCGTGAGATGGCCCTGATCTCTGCGGTGTTCACCGTGGCCCGCCGGGAATGGCGGGTCCTCGATCGCAACCCGGTCGCGGACGTTCGCAAGCCCACCGCCCCGGCTCCGCGCACCCGGCTCCCCACCGATGACGATTTCGAACGCCTGGCGCATGTCGCCGGCGAGGATCTGTCGACCGGCATCGGCCGGGCCTACCATGCGTTCCGCTTCGCCTGCGCCACGGCGATGCGTGCCGGCGAGATTGTCGGCCTGACCTGGGCGAATGTGGATCTCGAAACACGCGTGGCGCATCTCCCGAAGACGAAGAACGGACGGGCGCGCGATGTGCCCATGACCAGTGAGGCCGTGGCCTTGTTGGAAGCCCTGCCGCGCAACGATCCGGTGTTCGGACTGTCCAGCCGGCAGCTCGACGCGCTCTGGCGCAAGGTGCGGGACAAGGCGGCGGTCGAGGGCCTGAATTTCCACGACAGCCGGGCCTACGCCACGACGCAACTGGCGGCGAAGGTCGATGTGCTGACATTGGCGAAGATCACAGGGCATCGGGACATTCGGCTGTTGAGCGAAGTGTACTATCGCGAAGGGGCAGCGGACATTGCGCGGCGGCTCGATTAGCGTTTTGTCGCTTCCCACTTAGGCTCGGCGCACCATCCTGAGTTTCCCGTGGCCCTTGACGTCGATCTTCCCGGATGACGCCCAACGGCTCACCGTCCGCTCGCTGACATCCCATGCGCTGGCGGCCTGGGGGATCGTCAGCCAGCCAGCCGTCGGCGCCAGGGCTTCCTCTATGCGCTTGAGGCGGGCCTCGATGCGGGCGAGCGCGTCCGCGTCGATTTGCGCGAGTGTGATGGGAGCGGTCATAGCAACTCCATCTGTTCAGGTTGCGCGATTGGGATCGGCGGCGCCCAGATCCAGGGGGGCAGAGGCCGTGGGCAAGGCCACCGCCATCTTCATAGAGGGTGCGGCCGAAGCGGGGAGGTGATGCCAGGTCATAAGGAAATCACCACTCCACCACGGCCAGCACGAGCGCCGTACAGGCGATGCCGCCGACCAGGACGCCGACGAGGATCAGGAGGCCGACGGCGCGGCCGGTGGCGGCGAGATCGCGGGGGGTCATGGTCTCGATCCTCTCTGGCTCTCGTTGCGCTTCGCCTCCGCCGCTGTCCCGCGGGAGGAGGTGCAGGACAGCGGCGGAGTCGGGGGCTAGGCGGTCAGGCCGTAGTGCTCGACGGCCGCGCGCAGCCACGCGTGAAACACGGCCTCAAGGCCGTCGTCTGTCTGCGCGGTGATGCCGGCGTGGGTCATCGTCGTGTTTTGGCCCTTGATGATGATTTCGGCGCCGCGATCCTGCATGCCGAGTGCGAGGCGCCAGACGGCATCGGAGCACTCGCTGGCTGCCCTCTCGCCGTCGCCGACGATCTCTTGCAGCTCGGCGAGCCGAATGCGCAGCAGCGTCGCCTCTACGATGCCGTTCGGCTCGTCTGCGGTGATGTTCGCGGGCATGGCGCTAATCCTCTCCCTCGATCAGGTGCAGCAGGTCGTTGGCGCGGGCGGCCTCCCGCGGGCTGTCGGTTCGCGCGATGACGATCCGGCAAGCGCGGCGCAGGGTGGCGTCCGGCGGTGCGGGATCGGCAAGAGCCTCGCGCGCCCAGGAAAGCTCCTCCTGCTCGGCGGCCCCCAAGGCGGCCATCAGGACAGACCGCGGGCGCGAGCGTCTTCGATGATCCGGATTTGTATGCAGTGCTGGCCGCGCGCCGCTTTGAGCACGGCCCAGGCAAGGCGGCGCGATTGTGCGCCGGCCCGGGCCGCCCGCTCAGGGTCGGCCACGAGGGCGCGGGCTTGGCGTTCGTGCTTGCGGTGGGCTTCGATGACGTCGGGGGCGATGCGTGGGGGCGTGTTGGCGCGCTGCGCCGGGTAGGCCGTTTCCAGCCGGGTCGGAAAGGTTTGCATGGTTCTGCTCGGGGGTGATCCGCGCCGCCGTCTTCGGCGCGGAGCTGATCCAAGGGCGGGCCCACGCAGAACAGCGCGTGTTGGGGAGGCCCGGGACGGCCCGGCGAAGGGTTTAGAGGGCAGACCTCAGAGCGCGCGCCATATTGGATGCCGTGTGGCCCCCGTGCACGACGAGGACTGGATCGACATCGGGTTGTCCGCTCTCGCCAAGGGAGACATGGGAGTCGGCGATCTTTGCGCCCCAAAGTTCGATCAATCGACAAGCAAACTCAAAGCCTCGCTTCTCATCATCGGAGAGGCGAAACTGACCCAGCACTGCGCATGGTGTTCCGGTGTCGATCGGAGGGCGGTTGTCCCCGCCAATGGTCGGTAGTCTCAATTCACTTGCTCCCGCACTGTGACATCCGGGAACCTGTGACCAAGATGGTCATAAGTCAAGATTAAAATGACCAAATAGGTCATCATCTGTGATCGTTGAGGCCGACCTTGCTGCGCTCGACGATTAGCGTCTAGCGTGATCCGGGGTTGCCTTCACAGCTCTTGGTAGAAGGGGGGGGTAGGTTATGCTCGGATACTGGAGCAAGAACACCAGATTGATGTTTCTAGCGATTCATTCCGCGCGAACGGGGGAGAGCTTGGACGAGCTGTTCTTTTCAAGCACCGAACGCATTTCTTCCGCGATGTCGATCGGAAGTCGGTCCCAGCGGCCTAGGATGATAAAATCCAAAGACACGCCAAAGCGATCAACGAGAAGAGCGGCGACGCCCTCGGTGACCGGTCGGTGACCTTTCTCAAATCGGGTCCAGTATGTCCGATTGATCCCTAGAAAGTCAGCCATCTCCGCGGAACTCATGCCCTTAGCCTCTCGCAGAAGCTGAAGGCGTGAGCCGATGCGCTCTGGCGCCATCTCGTCTCTGAGCGCTTGAGGAAGTTTTTCGGGCAAGGAGGCCATAGGGTTACCATGCCCTATGACCATTTTGGTCGCTATTTCCATCTTGGAGCGCTTGACGGATGACCATTTTGGTCATAGTGCTAGCTTTCGATGGATAACCAAACACAACATCTCGCGGCAACACATACGGATGACAAGCTCGTCTGTGATCTGCTCGCACTCTGGCCTTCACGGCAGGCTGTCCTCCTAGACGCAAGGGCAGCCAATGGGGACCTGAAACTCGTCGCCGTGCACCGCTGGTTCCAGCGCGGCCGCATTCCGGCACAGTACCACACGGCGTTGGCGGAGGGCGCGTCACGCAGGCAGATCCCGGTGACGGCAGAGCATATCGCGGCAGCGCATCGGCATAGACCTCGGAGAGATGGTAGCCACCAGTCTACATCGCAAGCGGTGCTCGCCGTTGACCTCACTTCGGCAAGGGCCGCCGAATGAGCGATCTATTCGGGATCGACTGGGCTTTGGCAGCAGAGGCCGCGTCTCCGCAGAAACTGCTGTTGGCCGGTTTCTCGGGCGGATTCCTCGCCGGTCAGCTTTGGACGTACATCCTGCAGCTCTTCGTTCGGTGGCTGCTATGGTAGCCCGATCCCGCCTGTCCGCGTTACTTACTCGGCCGGGTCAAAAGCGTCAGCAGGCCAAAGATCACGGTTCCGAGCGCCCAGACGATCAGGATCATTGCGACGCCAATGCCTGCGCCGATCTCGGTGCCGGTGCGCTCGGCGGCTGTGGTCGCTTCGTTCGACAATTCGGCGACTTGGCCGGCGTAGCCGAACAGCCAGACCACCATGATGATGTTCCAGCCGATGAACAGCCATTTGAAAATGGTGCCGAAAAACCCGCGGCGCGGCTTGCGCAGCGGATGGCCGCAATGGGGGCAATCAAAGGCTTTTGGGGAAACATTTCCTCCGCACGAGGGGCAGGTCGTAATGGTCGCCATCGTCTTTCCTACACATCCAACGCTGACACGCATGTAACACGCCGCGCCCGGGAGGTGCAGCGGCGTTCAGCCTGGGGAGCCTGTCTCCGGGCTGCGGACGGGCCGACCCCGTCCAGATCGCGGGTGGGACGGGGCCCTCTGCTCCCGCCCGCGTGCTTCCCGTCAGATGCCTGGCCACGGGAGCGAGTAGTCCACACAGGGAGGCAGCGGAATGATGAGGCGCGCGGTGAAGGCTGGCATCAGGTGGCGGGATGAACGATGACCGGCGACTTTCTCGGTATCGATTGGGCTGCGGCTGCAGAGGCGGCCTCCCCCGAAAAGCTGCTTCTGGCGGGTTTCGCGGTCGGCTTTGTCGCGGGTCAGTGGTGGACAATAATCGTCATGCGCCTGTTCCACCGATGAACACCGAAACGTCCAAAGGAAGTTGGCTTCCATCGAATGCGGACGGCGGTCGGGCCGGGCTTCGAGGCTTGGAGGTAGAACCAAACCCGGCCCTGCTGGTCCAAGTTTCGGTTGATGTCGATGCGTCGGCGCGCGGCGGCTTTGGCCTTCGCTGGATCAAAGACCGCACCGCCATACTTGTCTTCCGTCTCAATGCTCTTTTGGTCCGAAAGCCCTGCCGCAGAGAAGCGTGGAACGCTCGCGTCGACAAGCCGAACCGGGTAAGGCTGCCCGTTGCTGATCTCGCACCGGACAAGCAACCAGTTGTCCTCATATTGCCGGTGTCCGATCTCGGCAGTTCCAGAGATACCTGTCGACCGGCTCAACGCCCATGTTGTGATTACACCGGCAATGGCCGCGACCGCGGCGGCCGCTCCAAAGGGATCGGCGCGAGCTGCTTGGATCAGGTCGTACAGCACCTCGGGATTCGTTCAGCCGCCGAAGATGGCTCGACCTATGGCCCAGATTCCCAGAACCGCCGCGAGCGCGTAGAGGAAGGCACCAAGCGGCGTCAGGCTGCGGACAGGTGTCCGGGTCTTCAGGACTTGTCCGAAACCGCCCCTCAATCGGTCGCGGAAGGTGCGCGTTTCGCCCTCGGCGCTCCCGAAGGCCGCCATGCAGCCCGCGATGAGCGCAATCAACAGGTCATCGTGCGGCGTACCGACGACCATAACCCACGCCAAAATGCAGAAACCGAGAAGTGCCATAAGTGCGTACCACTTTTCGCTGGCCAGCCTGGCGAGATCGCCAAGCGCGCGGCCCATCATCGTTTCCATGCGCGGTACCTCATTGTTGCGCGTGTGGATCGGCAAGTCGGGGCGGCAACCCCGGCTTGCCACCACATTATGTGGGCATCCTCCGCAATATGTCTAGATCCGCGCGGTTCATGGACGGCGAGGCACCGCGCCCGCTGCGCTGAACCGAGCGCTATCGAGGTCCGGGCCGAGGTTGGAGGGCGGCCCGGCACGCGCGGCGGGGGGCGAGCAGACATCCCCCAGGTGGCCCACCGCCGCGCGCTGCGGGCAGGGCTGGCCTGATGGGCGCGGCCGTTGCCATCCGCTTCGAGGCGGCCGCCCTGGCGTTCCGAGCAAAAGCGGGCGCGCGCGTGAAGGACGATGCGCTGGCGTTGCTGCGCCGTGTGGCCGCCGAGCTGGGCCAGGACGCGCCGGAATATGGCGCCGTCCATCGGTTCTGCGGCGTCGTCGCGCGCCCCGTCGCGGCGCGTCAGGTGGAGCATCAGGCGGCGGGCGACGAGCTCCTGCGGGAGATCGAACGGCTCAGCATGCCCGTGCCGCCCGACGTGGCGGCGGGCCGCGCTGACATCCACGGGTAGACCAATGGCGCAGAACACCTCCTCCGCCGTCATGCAACAGCGACGGGAGCCCAGCGACGCGCTGGACGATTTCCCGACGCCGCCCTGGGCAACGCGGGCGCTGTGCGAGTGGCTTCAGGAGCGCCACGACCTGGCGATGCTCACGGTGCGGGAGCCGACGTGCAATCGGGGGCACATGGTGCACCCGCTGGCCGAGTATTTCGCGGAAGTGCTGGCCTCGGACGTCCACGATTACGGGCACGGCTTCGACGTGCGCGACTATCTGTTTCCGCCCGAGCCCGATCCGGTTCCCTGGACCATCACGAACCCGCCGTTTCGAGTTGGTCACCAATTCGCCGAGCAGGCGCTGCGGACGAGCACCCACGGCGTGGCGCTCTTCGTGCGAACGGCCTTTCTTGAGAGCGAGACGCGGTTCGAGCGGATTTTCCGAGACAACCCGCCGACCGCCATCCTGCAGTTCTGCGAGCGCGTCGTGATCCATCGCGGCCGGCTGGTGCCAAACGGCAGCACCGCCACGGCCTATTGCTGGCTCGTGTGGGGCGTGCGCCCGCGCGAAGTCAGAACGGAGCTGCACTGGATTGCGCCGGGCACACGTGCGCGCCTTGAGCGTGCGGCGGACTACCCGTCGCCGCCGGTCGAGGTCGCGACGGGGAGCCTCTTGTGATGCGCCGGCGCCCAATGGCCCGTGATCTCTTTGCGCGCGGCGGAGGCGAGCCATGCCGAGCGGGTGACGCCCTGGGCCTCCGCTTCGGCGTCGATGGCCTCAAGCAACCCGGGATCGAGCGAGATGTTGACACGCTTGAACGATCCCCGGTCGATCACGACCGGAACGACGGCGAAGGCGGACCCCTCGTGCCAATCCGCAAGGCCCGCATCCGCCCGGATCTCCGCGGCCGAGCGCGGGGCGGGCAGGGTCTCGCCATCGGCGATCAGCCCCTCCGCGTGCAGCGCGAGCGCTTCCTGCGCGTTTTGCAGGGCCTCGTCCAGCGCCTCCCCGGCCGAGATACAGCCGGGCAAGTCGGGGAAGCTGACGCCGAACACTCCGTCTTCTTCGTGGACCAGAGCGATGTAGTGCATGGGATGTCTCCTGTCTCACTCCCACCCGGCTTGTCGGTAGATGGACTTCACGGTGCCGGTGGGAAGGTCTCTCTTGGGGTGGGGCAGGGTCACCCGCCCCGGCTTCGTCGGGTGCTTGTACTGCCGATGGCTTCCTTTCGTGGCCACATGCTCCCAACCGTCTGCTTCGAGCATCTTCGCGATCTTGCGGCTGTTGCGTTCTATGTGGCTCCCTCTCTCTTGTGTAATTATATACACAAGAGTGGACGCACCTTTAAGCGTTTTGCGCATCATATTACACAAAAAACGATGGTGCGCAGTCTGCGCCCCGTGCTGGCGGGGTATGAGTTTTGAGGGCGCGCACCCCCACCGTAACGGTCAGCCCGGACGGCGCCGATATCGTGTTCGGTACGGTCATGCATTCCGAGCGGTTCCCCGTCGAGGCATTGGGCAGCAGGCTCGCGCTCTACCGATGGCTACGGGACCGCGAGGCAGGGCGCTACCGCCGCTTCTTTGCGGCCGATGTCGCCGCGTTGGAGGCCGCGAAAGCGGAGCTGGAGGGCAGGGGGTGAGGGCGGGGCCTCAGATCCCCAGCTCGCGCCGGAGCAGGGCGTTTACGCGCGTCGACATCTTGCCGTCGGCGCGCAGGCGTTCGACCACGTCACGGTCGAGCGTCATGTTCACGCGCTGCTTGCCCTCGCCCTCGGGCAGGGGCGGGCGGCCGCGCTTGGCTTCCTCAAAGAACGTGCCGTCCAGCTCGCCCACTTCCTCATCCGGGCCGATGAAGCCCTTACGCTTTGTCATATCTGGTGCTCTCCCTTTTGTTTGCCTTGCGCAGGCTGATCACGCGAAAGACGTCGCCGCGCTTGGTCCATGCCAGAACGTGCAGCCTGTCCAAGATGTAGCCGATGGTGACGAAGCGGCGCTCGCCATAGTCGGAGCGGCTGTCTTCGCGGGTCAGGGCCGTGGCCCAATCGAGTTTGTTGACGTCGGCGAAGTCCACCCCCCGCTCGGAGAGGGTTTGCCGCCGCTTGGTTTCGTCCCATTCGATCTTCATGCAATTCTTATACACACTTTAATGCGGTGTGGCAATATAAGTGTGTATAAAAAAGAAGACAGAAGGCGAGGTTCTTGCCATGCCTGATCTGTCGAACGACACGCGCCTTGCGGAGAGCAAGGCGGTTCCGATGGAGGACGTGCTTGCGCGGCTGGGGATCACCTGGCTGCGCGGGCACGGGGCGGAGCGTGTGGGCCCATGCCCCGTCTGCGGAGGGCACGAGAAGCGCGACAGCGACCGCTTCGCCGTCAACCTCCGGTCGCATTTGGCGCTCTGCCGCCAGTGCGGGCTTCGCGCGGGCGACCAGGTGGGGCTTGTGCAAGCGGTGCTCGGCATCGGGTTTCGCGAGGCGCTGAAATGGCTGATGGGCGAGGCGGATGTCTCGTTCGATCCGCAGGAGATCGAGCGCCGGCGGGCGCGCGCCAGGAAGGCGGCGCAGAAGCAGGCGGAGGAGGAGGAGCGCCATCGCCGCAGCGCCATCGCCCATGCGGAGCGGATCTGGCGCGCAGCCGAGCCCGCCACGTCGCCGGTGCTGCGGGCCTATCTGATCGGGCGCGGCTTTCACCCGTCGGTTGCGAACAACCTCTACAAGACCGTCCGTTTCATCGGCGATCACCCCTACGTGCGGAAGCTCGGCGGGTCCAATGTGACGCTGCACCGGGGTCCGGCGATGATCGCGCGGATCGCCACGCGGGACGCGCCCGTGTCGGCCGTTCACATGACATGGATCGACCCCACGAACCCCGGGCAGAAAGCCGTCATCTCGGAGCGCTCCGATGACAATGGCGGCAAGTTATGGCCCGCCAAACTGGTCCGCGGGTCGGCGAAAGGCGGCGTGATTGCGCTGAACGACCGCCGCGCCGGGCCGATCGTCCTGGCCGAGGGGATCGAGACGACGCTGACAGCGCTGCAGCGGGATTACGTCGAGGGGGCCGCCTATTGGTGCGGTGTCTCGCTGGGCAACATTGGCGACCCGATGCAGCGGGTGCCCGGGCTGCGCTGGTCCGGCATTCCCGACATGTCCGACCGGCGCGCCCTGGTGATGCCGGACTGGTGCACGCATCTGATGCTGATCGAGGACGGCGACAGCGACCCGAAGATGACGCGCGCCAAGCTGGAGAGCGGCGCGCGCCGGTCCATGGCCCGGGTGCCGGGCCTGACCGCGCAAATCGTGCCCGCCGGAAAGGGCGTCGATCTGAACGACCTGATCCGGCCCAAACATCCGGAGGGGGAGCAGTGAGCGGCGACGAATGGAGCGACTGGATCGCGCACGATGGCAAAGGCTGCCCCAAGCACATCATCGGGCTTTGGGTGTTCTTGGAGGGTGAATGCGGCACTGGCGCGGTGGTGCAAGATCTATGTCGCGCGCGCCCAACTCGGCCGGGATGGGACTGGCGGAACTTCGGGGCGCTGGTGGCCACCGACATAGTTGGGACGATCAGCAGGTGCGGCCGCATTCTCCGCTACCGTGTCCAACAGTCTCGTCACCTGCAAGCGACGAAGCGCTCGATCGCCTCTGACCTGCCCGTCGAGGTGGGGGCGTGAGCGCGCCGGAGGACCCCGTAGGCGCCGCCTTCGCCGCCGCCGAGCCCGTCGAGCCGATCGAAGGGCTGGGCGATGGCGCGGGCGGCGACGGTCAGGTGCCCGATCCGCACGCCGACGGGCCGAACACCGATGCGGGCGGGAGGCCGCCCCGCATGTCCCCCTGCAACCCGACCGATCTGCCATCCAACCTGCCGATCGTGCCTTTGGGCCATGCGGACGGCGTGTTCTACTTCCTCTCCGCCCGCGGCGAGTTCGTCAGCCATTCTGCGACGGCGCTTGCGCAGCGGGCGCATCTCGTGGCGCTCTTCACCGGCTGCAAACGGCCCATCGCGTGGCTGCAGTGGCTTGGCCCGCCGGACAAGCGGGCGCGCGATACGGGCTTTTCGGCCTCCGCGGCGGCGGACGTCCTGATGATCGCCTGCGCGGAGCTGCCGCTTTACGATGCGAGCCTCCAGCTTCGGCGACGGGGCACGTGGCGGGGCGAGGGCGCCGCGCCGGTGGTTCACAGGGGCGACGCCGTGGAGCCCTGGGGCGGCGCCGCGCGGCCCTCCGGCATCAAGGTCGACGGCACGATCTATGCGGCCTGCGCGGTCGGCCCGGCCCCCGAGAAGCACCCTTGCGATCCCGGCGATCTCCTCGCCCTGCGCGATCAGGTGCGTGACCTATGGACCTGGGGGCGGCCGCAGGATGCCGACCTGCTAATGGGATGGATCGGCCAAGCCGCGCTCGGGCAGTATCCGCGATGGCGCGCGCATCTCTGGCTGACCGGGCCTTTCGGCTCGGGCAAGTCGACGATGGTGCGGATCGTGTCTTCGCTTCTCGGCGGCATGTCGTCGGGCGTGCGCAAGGCAACCTCGGCTGCCGCGGTTCGTCAGACCACCAACGGCCAGGCGCTTGCCCGGATCTTCGACGAGCAGGAAGCCACCGGCGAGCACGGCCATGTCGAAGAGATCATCGAGCTGTTTCGGCTGATGTCGGACGCCGATGGCGCGCTGGTCGAGCGCGGCACGTCGGCCCATTCCTCGGTCGCCTTCCGGCTCTACGGCGCCGGCATGTTCTCCTCGATCCTGCCCGGGCTGATGCGGCCACAGGACAGATCGCGCTTCGTGATGCTGTCGCTCGGCCGCCGCGCCCCGCCGCAGAACCCCGGCGCGGCGGCCCAGGCGGTGGCGGAGCTGGAGAGTGCAGCCGCGTTCTACGGCCCCTATTTGTGGGCCCGCATGCTCGCCCAGGCGAGCGCACGGTGGGATGATTCCTTCGCCTACTTCGCCGGGCTGGTGCAGGGGCTGGGCGGCGATCGGCGCGCCGGCGACACGTTCGGTGCGATCCTCGCCGGGCGTGACCTGCTCCTCTATGACGGCCCGCCCGATCCTGGGCGCCACATGGAAGCGGTCGCGTTGGTGGGGCCCTTGCTGGAGGACGTTCAGGAGGCGGCCGAGGAGGAGGAGGGCTTGCGCTGCATGCGCCATCTGATGGCGGCGCTCGTGCCCAAGGACCACGGCGGCTCGGCCCATGTCGGCTCGATGGTCGCCAGTCTGCAGACGGGGCCCGATGCGCCGGTGCCGGGTCTGGCGGATAATCAGCTTCTGGCCCGGCTGGGCCTGCGCATGATGGAGGGGGAGCGATACGGGCGTAGGCTCTTCGTTTCGAACGGTGCGCATCCTCTCCGCGACAGGGCCTTTGCGAACACGCCATGGCGGGGCGGCAACCATGCCGCTGCGCTGGCAACGCTCGACGGTGTCACGCGCGTGTCCTCTCCGGTGCGGGTGGCTGGGCGCAAGGAACGGGGCGTTCTGATCCCGGCCGCGCACTTGCCTGGCATCGACGATGATCAACAAATTGGTGGGGGTCAGGGTCTTGACGACTAGATATAGGTTTCAGGCGGGACGGTCGCCGCCGGGGTGTCCCGCTAGTGTCCCGCCCAGCGTCCCACCTATAGATTGTTGAAAACAATCAGGAAAACGTGGGGCGCGGCGGGGCGGGACACCCGGGACGCCAGAAACGTCCCCCTAGCGCGTCTGAGCGCGCGTAGGGGGTATTTCTCAACGATATGCGTCCCACCCGTCCCATATATAAACATTTCTCTTTAAAGATAGATAGTTAGGGGTGGGACACTAGGCGGGACACTAGCGGGACGGTGTCCCGCAAACCGTCCCACCCCCCTACAGGGCGAGCAGGAGCGATGAGCATGGGCAATCAACGCGTGGCGGCGCTGGTGGCGGATCGGTCAGAGGTGCGGTGGCATCGGGAACACCAGCCGATCTCTATTCGGCAATTGATGGAATGGGCGTTTTCCACTGAGTGCGTCCGGCTCAATCTCGATGCCGACCACGGTTTCGGGGGTGGTGTTGGCCCCGAGTATCGCATCATGCAGCGCGCGATGCTGACGGATCCGATCACGGACAAGCCGGTGCGCATTGATGGCGGTGGTCGCACCCCGAAGCCCGCCGACGCCGAGATCGTTGCGGCGGTGGTGGCTCGCTTGCCTTTGGTTCATGGCGGCCGAGCCATGGCGGTGAAGGTCGCCGAGCTTGCGCGCACGTGCCAAGTTCCCGACACCATGTGCGGCGTGACGCCGAAGATCGTGCCCAGGGAATGGGCCTACAATCAGCATGGCTGGCGAGGGAAGACCGAGTCCCTTGGCACCGAGTTGATCCGCATTCGCGGCAAGGTTCGCGCCATCGATCGGCGCTGGTGTCCGATTGTTTTTGAGCCGTCGCCGCACAAGCTTGCCGGGTTGCGCCGCGGCTACCTGCAATGGTGGGGAGCCCTGCGCTGGTTGCGATCGGAGCTGTCCTTGGTTGAGTTCGACCGTTGGGAGCTGACCGATCGCATGCCGCCGATGACCCCGTGGCGCGATGAACCTGTTGACAGGAAAACTGAGGGGGGCTAGACAAAGCGCTAGCAACCGACGTGCGCCCGGGCTCCAG
>JBCDGG010000028.1:0-37730 GCA_038757905.1 Pseudomonadota bacterium
GCGAAAGCTCTCCTGATTATGGGTGTAGGCCACATAGCGGGCCGGGGTCTCCAGATCGCCGAAGTACCGGGTCGCGGCGAGCTTGGGATCGGTATCGGCGGAGGGCAGATCGTCGATATTGATCTGGGCCTCGGCCAGCAGCAGCGGATAATCGGCCCTTGCCGCGAGCCGCTCCAACGCCTCCTCGGTCTCGTAGAAACGCTGCTCGCCGTGATGGTAGTAGATCATTCCACCGGCTTCGACCCGGCCCCGGCGCAGCACGGCCTCCGGCGAAAACCCGATCTGCCCGGCCTCGGACATGACGGCGAGGTATTCGGCGGTTTCGACGGTGCGCAGCGGGCGCAGGCCGAGCCTGTCCAGCCGGGCACCGATGATGGTGCCGTCGCCAAAGATCAGCGCCGCGGGCCCGTCGTTCTTTTCCTCGAAGAGCGAGAAGTATTCGAGCATCGCCCGCACCTGGGGCGAAAGCCGCGTGTCATTTTCCCAGGCGGGGGGCATCATCGCCACCACAGCCGTCACCAGATCCAGCCCTTCGTCGAGGACGCGGGCGTTGAGCGTCTGATCCAGGCGGCAGCTGTCGGATTGCCCCCTGGGCCGAACGATCGCCTTGTTGCGCGCCAGCGCGATGGCCGCCTCGGAGAGCCGGTTCTTCTTGTCGGTGTTCAGCTCGCCATTGTGCGCCATCAACCGGAACGGCTGCGCCATGGAGGGGTGCGGGTCTGTGTTTGTCGAGAACCGCGTGTGGAAGTACATCGTGTGGACGGCGTGATCGGGGTCCGACAGATCCCGGAAATAGGGCACGATCTCCCAGGAGTTGAGCCGCCCCTTGAACACCTGCATCCGGGCCGAGAGGGACAGCGGATACAGCCCGTCGAGCGCCGCCTCGGTATAGGCCACGGCCTCGATGGCGAGCAGGGTGTCGTAGATCCGGCTGTCCAGGGCGGCCCCGCGCAACCCCTCTGGCGCGGCGAAGACCCATTGGTGGATCGGCAATTGCCAGCGCGCCGCGCGCGGCGGAATGGCCTGCGTGTTCACCGGCATCTCGCGCTGCAGCAGGACGTCGAGCCCGGCCGCGGCCAGAGACCGGTTCACGATGTCGGCCGCGCGCCCGTGTTGCGCGGGATCGGCCGGCATGAAGAAGTTGCCGACGCCAAACGCCCCCTGCTCCAGCGGGCGCCCGGTCAGCTTGCCGAAGAAGCCCAGCGACAGATCGACGGAGATTCCCGCGCCGTCGCCCACCCCTTCCGAAGACATGCCACCGCGATGGGGCACCGCGCACAGCGCCTCATGCCCCATGCGCAACAGATCATGCGTCTGACGGCCATCCTTGCGCGTGAGGAACCCCACGCCGCACGCGCTCTGCTCGCGGTCAGGATCGTACAGACCAGTATTGCACAGAACGTCGGACAACCGCGCTCTCCCGGGCTGAAGCATGGGGCGCGATCTGCAGCCGCCAGCGTCATCGAACAAATGAACAGGCTGGCTGACACAGCACGGGGCTGGATAGCTGGAACATTTCCAATAGCGTGACGAGCGGCATGGCACAAGCGCGGTGAAGCCGTGCAAGAGGTCCTGTGTCGCCGAGCCGCAGCGCAGCATTCCCCTAGGTGGCTCGCCGATTCAGCCTGTTGGCGCTAACGCCATCGCGGTGTTTCCAGACGGTATCCCGCGCGCCCGGCATCCGCGCCGCCACGGTCACAAAGCTGAGACTGTCCCTGTTTTCCCGAGCGCCCGGCGCGCTATGGTGCCCCGGTGCCAGCCGTTTCGCGTGCCAGCCTCGTTCCCCCTGGCCACGGAGACAGTTGATGCCGCAATCGGATTATCCGCACGAAGCCCTGACTGATCTGCCCGGGGTCGCGTTCGCTGCGATGCGCCAGATGATCCTGGCGCAGGCGAAGGCGTCCAACCTGAGGGTGCTGGAGGATGCCTCCGGCCTGCTGACCGTGGAGACGGCCCATGGGTTGATCGGGCTGCGCACCGGCAGCGCGGCCGAGACGGCCGGCATGGTCGCGGCCCGTGACGAGAAATGGCTGTTCGTCCTGAAGAACGCCGTCGTGCAACAGATGCGCCACGCCATGCCGGAGGTCGCCGAAGCGATCCGATGGTCGGATGCGGATGCGGCGGGTGCGCTGCCTCCGAACTTCCTGTTCGTGCGGGCCGTGGAGGTGGCGCGCCTCGGCCCGGTATTTCTGCGCGTGACGCTGGAGGCGGAGGACTTCTCCGGTTACGGCGACGATGCCATCCATTTCCGCCTCGTGCAGCCGCCGCTCGGCGCCGAGCCGGAATGGCCAAGCGTCGCCCCGAACGGCTCCACCGTCTGGCCCGACGGGCCCGGCGCGCCCCACAAGCCCGTCTATACCGCTCGGAGCGTCGATCACGCCACGAACCGTCTTGTGACGGACGTGTACGATCACCCCGGCGGGCGCACGATTGCCTGGGCGCAGGAGGTGCTGAACGGAGAGCGCGGGCGCCATGTCGTTGGATTGGTCGGTCCCTCTGGCGGGGGGCTGCTGCAGGCGGAGCGGGTCCTGATGGCGTCGGACGAAACGGGCTTTCCGGCCGCCGCGCGCCTGCTGGAGAACCTGCCCGACGGCGCCACCGGCACGGTCCTGCTGGAGGCGGAGGACGGCGCGGCGTGCGACTACCCCATCGACGCGCCGCCGGGGATCGACCTGCGATGGTTGGCCCGGGCAGACGGCGCGTGCCTGGCCGACGCGGCATTGCAGGCACTGCCCGACCATAGGGGCGGGAAGGTCTGGTTCGCCGGAGAGAGGCAGGAGGCCCGCCGCCTGCGCGAAGCGGCGAAGGCCGCTGGGTGGGAGTCGGGAGATCTGCGGATATCCGGATTCTGGGCCGCACCGGACTGACGCGGAGCCGTTATAGGACCGTGACACCAAATCGCCCGGGCCTGCGCGGGCGGGCAACGCGGTGGGCGTCTTGAAGAGGGCGCGCGCGCTGTCCGATGCGGCAGCGCGCCCGCCCGGCCCGTCAGCGCCAGTCCTTCAACCGCGCGATGCCGTCCACGAGCAGTTGCAGCTCCGTGGCGCATTGCCCTCTGGGAACCGGCCGAACAGCGGCGCCCGGAAAGGCAACGATGTTATCGATTGGCGCAGGGTCGGCCGTGGCGCTGTCGATCGGGGCGGGCTCCGCCTGCGCCGGAAACCTGTCGAGGTAGTCGCGCAGCTTCGGCCGTTCGTCGGCACCGCCATTTCTTACGAAATCGTTCAGGTCGCGCAGTCCCGATAGCAAGTCTGACATCGGTCCCCTCCTCAGTAGGGTGAAATCCGGTCGGCTGCGTAAGGGACGTGGCGGCGATAGCACTATACCGCCGCCCCGATTCCGAGTTCAAACCCAATCCTGACAGATTAAGTCGGCTATATCGACGCAGGCCTACCCCACTGCGCCACAGGCTCCTCGGCCCAGGACCCGACCCTGCACGTGCGCAGCTTGACCTAAGGGCAGTCTTCGAAATCAACAAAGTTGCTTTTATTCAATTACTTATGCCGATCATCAGCCACGCCTCAGGCCCGCATCCCCCATCCCTGCATACCGGTGCCGGTGGCGAATAGCCCTCGGCGGCCAGGCGCGCGGCAGACAACCGCCCCCCCAGGAGAGTTGCGCTTGGCCGGGATTCGTCAGAGTAATGGCGCCGAGCGGATCGCTAGGACGGGAGCTTCGCCCCAGCCAACTGCCGCACTCGGAACGGCGCATCCACAGGCCCGACGGCCCATGGGTGCGCCAGCGGTGAATTGAGAGGCGACGTGTCCACATCCCAGAACGCGGCCGCGCTGGAGATCCTCCAGCCGTGCCCAGCCCCGTCCGCACGCCCGGCGCCATGGCCGTCGGCCGTGCGCTATGCACGGATCAGACACGCGGCGCCCAAGCCAGCGGAACCCACTCATGCCTGACGCACTCACGGGCGCCCTCGGCGACCTTCCGTCATTCCTCCAGCAGGGCGGCCCCGCGATGTGGGTCATCGCGGCGCTTTCGGTGCTGACCGTGGCGCTGATCCTGTGGAAGGTATGGCGCCTCTCGGCCCTTGGGGCCTGGTCCGGCGCCCGGGCCCGCCGCGCGACCGCGCTCTGGCTCTCGGGCGATACCAGGGCCGCGGAAGCCGTCGTGGCAAACGGGGGCGGGTTGCGCGCCCGCGTTGTCCGCTCCGCCTTCGCGACGCTGAACGATTCGTCGCTCACCGAGGCCAAGGCACGAGAGGAGACAGAACGCGTCGCCCGTATCGAACTCGTGCGCGCGCGCGCCGGTCTCCGGGCGCTCGAACTCATTGCCACCATAGCGCCGCTGGTGGGCCTCTTGGGCACCGTTCTGGGGATGATCGAAGCGTTCCAGGCCCTGCAGGAGGCTGGAAGCCGGGCCGATCCGTCGGACCTCGCCGGGGGCATCTGGGAGGCGCTGCTGACCACCGCGGCCGGCATGGCGGTGGCGATCCCCGCGTCGGCCGGTCTGGCGTGGTTCGAAAGCGTCGCGGACCGGGTGCAGGGCGATATGGAGGATCTGGCCACGCAGATCTTCTCCAGAACGGGCAGCCCGCGCCCGATCGGCCCGAGCGAGCGCACCGCGATGGAGCGCCCGCGCGGCGGCGCCGCCCCCCAGGCGGCCGAGTAATGCTGCAGTTCGGCGCGCGACGCAGGCCCCGGCGCCCCAGCCTGACCCCGATGATCGACGTGGTCTTTCTGCTGCTCGTCTTTTTTATGCTGGCCGCGCGCTTCGGCGTCGATGCCGTCCTTCCCCTCACGCTCGCCGGGACGAGCGGGGAGGCACGCTACGAGGGCCCGCCGCGTGTGGTCGACGTTCTGCCGGAAGACCTTCGGCTCAACGGTGCCGCGATCCCGGAGGCGACGCTGTCCGACGCGCTGTCGGCCCTGATGCAGACGCCCGATGACGTAATCGTGGTCCGGGCGGCGGACGGCGCGGTTCTGCAGCGCGTGGTCGACACGATGCGCGCCCTCAGAACAGCCGGGTTCGGCGTGTTCGTGCTGGTGGAGTAGGGCGATGCGTTTCTCAGGCCCTCCGCCCCGCCCGCCCCTTCGGGAAAGCACCGTGCCCATGATCAACGTGGTGTTCCTGCTTCTGATCTTCTTCCTGATCTCTGCCCAGATCGCGCCGCCCGAGCCCTTTGAGGTGCTGTTGCCGGACGCCGACGAAGAGGAATTGGCGGAGGCGCAGGGCGCGCTTTACCTCTCCGCCGAGGGCGAACTGGCCTTTCGCGACCTGCGCGAGGACGAAGCCATCGAAGCCGCGCGGGCGGACATGGAGGAACGCGGCGCGCGCCACCTCGAATTGCGGGCGGATGCGGGCGTCGAAGGCGCGATGGTGGCCGCGCTTCTGGCCCGTCTCGCGGCGGCGGGTATCGCCGATGTCGCGCTGGTCACGGCCGTGCAATGACGGGGGTCCGGTCCGTCGAATGGGGGATCGCGATCTCCGTGGCGCTGGCGATCCACGTCGCCGCCTTTCTGCGGCTGGAGAGCGGCGCAACCGGCGATGCGGGGGCGGAGGGGAACTCGTCGTTGAGCCTGCAGGCGATGTCCCCGCAGCTGGCGGCGATGATCGCCCGCGTGGATCTGGCCGATGAGATCCAGACACCGGATGCCATTGCGGCGACGACGGCGGAAACCGTGACGCCCGCCGCCGAGCCCACAACCCAAACCGCCGAAGCGGTCCAGCCCGCGCCCACCGATGTGCCCCAAGTCGAACCGACGGAGAGCGCGACCGCTGTTGCGCAAGCGTCCACAGTTCCGCCGGCGCAAACCGCCGCACCGTCCGCGGCCATCGCCGATGTCCCGGCGGCCCCTGTCGAGGCCGCGGCCGCCGTGGCACTGGCACTGCCGACCGACGCAGAAGCGGCAGAGGCCCCACCCCCGCCCGACCCGGCGCAAGCCACCGAAGCGCCCACGGTAGAGGCCCTGCAAGCACAGGTGCCCCTGCCCCCGGACGCGGCGGAGCCGCTGCCTACGCCGCAGGAACTTGCCGCCGTCCTTCCGACCCCTGCGCCACCCGATCCGGTGATGGCTCCCACGCCTGCCCCGGTCGATCCTGTCGCCGTGGCGCAGCCCTCGCAGGCGGAACCCGTTGAGACGGCGCCACCGCCTTCCCCTACTGAACCCGTGGCCGCCGCGCAGCCGTCGCCCGCGGACACCGTGCCGGTGGCCGAACCGCAGGAAACGGCACCGACGGCGGAGGTGGTCGCCGGTGTCGAGGCACCCGGCGAGTTTGCCCCCGAAGTGTCGCCGCAACCGCCCCGCCGCCCGGAGCGGACCGCGGACGCCCCCGCGCAGCAACGCCAAGCCGCGCCGCAACAAACGCAGCAGCGCGAGGCCCGCCCCACGCCGCCGGCCCAGCAGCCGAGCGCCCAGACCGGTGCACGCGAGCAATCCCAGCAGCGCGCCCAGGGAACCGGCGGCGGCAGTCAGGCCGGCACGCAACGTTCGGGCGCGCCCAGTATGTCGGAGGCGCAACGCTCCAACCTGATGGCGCGCTGGGGGGGACAGATCCGCAGCCGGATCGAACGCCGCAAACCACGCGGCTCCTTTGGGCGCGGCACGGTCACCTTGCGGATCTCCGTCGCGATCGACGGCAGGCTGGCGGGGGTGTCGGTGGCGCGCAGCTCCGGCAACGGCACAATGGACAGCGCCGCCGTACAGGCCGTGCAGCGCGCCGGCCGCTTCCCGAGGGCGCCGAGCGGCCTGTCGGGCGGGCCTCACGCCTTCACCCTTCCGGTCCAGTTCTCGCGCTAGCGAGCCGCCCCGGTGCTGCGCCACGGCGCACGCACGTCTCCGAGGCGGGCGGGACCGGACGGGCGAGGGCTCGCGCGGTCATAACGACGTTCTTCGCGGCGCGACCGAGAAGGACGGCGTCGTCCTCGCAAACGCGCGGAAGCCGAGCGCACCCTGAGCGGCCGGGAGATAGAGTCGGTGATCCCGGTCGCCTCCCTCGCGGGCCAGGGGATCGGGCTCTACTCCGAAGCGACCGTCCGGCTCTCAATCGGTGGGCCGACCGAGGGCGACGGACAGCGTTCCTGATTGCCGGCACACCGCGCCATGGAGCTGACACGCCGCGCGGAGGCGCACCGCATCCGGTGTCGCATGTACCAGACCCGTCGAAGGTGACGGGCGGCCAAGGGCCGCCCTGCCAGCCTACATTCCGCCGGACTTTGCCTGCAGGATCATCGCCGTCACCCGGTCCTTCAGCGAGTCGGGCACCCAGGCGTCGTCGAGCGACAGAAAGCCCTGCACGATGAGGTCGCGCGCCGCGTCCTCCTCCATCCCGGCAGCCATGAGATATGCGAGTTTCTCATTGTCGATCATGCCGACGGAGGCTTCATGGCTAAGCTGCGAGCCTTCCGCCTTCGCCTGCAGCGAGGGTACCGCCACGATCTCACCCGATGCGCCGAGCTTCAGGCCGTCACATCCCAGGAAACCCTGGCTTCCGGCGGCTTCGCCGATGAGCACCGCATCGTTCACGATCCGGCCACCGGCGGACACCATGCGGGTGATGTCCTCGGACTTCGCACCATCGCCCATCAGCCGCGTCTCGGTGCGCATCACCCGTTCGGTTCCCTCCGGCGCAAAGCAGATCGCCTGCGACACCGACGACGCATCCTCGGCGATCAGCGCGCTCGACTGGCTCTCCATATGCCGGATCGGCGACAGCGCGATGGAGAGCGACGTGTCCCGCGCACCGCGCTCAAGACGCGAGTAGCTGTAGGAGTACACCTCCATCCCCTCGCCCCAATGCTCGATCGAGATCGTATTGCAGCGCGCGCCTGGCCGCATATGCGTCTCGCAGATCGAGATGTGGCGCCCCCGATGGACATCCAGAGGGGCCGCCGCGCCCGTGATCATCTCCACCTCGGCGCCTTCGTCGATCAGCGTGATGTCGTGGGTGAACTGACGGGCCTGCGGCGTTTCGAGCAGCGTGAAGGTCTGCACCGGCAGCCGCACCTTGGCCCCCGGCTTGACCCATACGAAATGCCCGAGCGGATCATGCATGTGTTCGGCCACCAAACGGACATGATCGTTGGCTTCGGGATCCACGAGGCTGAACATCAGATCCTGGACGAAATCGTAGGTCCGCAGGGCCTCGCTCAGCGGCAGAATCTCGACGCCCAGGTCGTTCGACTGGGCGAGCTTGACGGCGCGGTCGGCCAGCACGCTCGTGGCGGCGCGGCGCGACATGTCGTCGAAGCCGACCCCGTCCAATGCCTCGCGCTCGGAGTTGGTCAGCTGGGGTGGGGCAGTCGTGATCGCGGAATCGTCCATGTGATCCTCCTTGTCTCAGGCCGCCACCGGGACGGTGTAGCCATTGGATTGAATGTGCGCGAAGAGCGTGGCGGGATCGCCGGAATGGACGAGGCGGCCATCCTTCAGGATATGCGCGTAGCGCGCCGACACATGGCCCAGGATCAGCCCGGTATGCGTGATCACGAGCCCGGCGCGCTGGTTCCCCTGGGCATCCGGGGTGGCGACGGCGCGCCGGATGGCGCGCCCGATGGCCATGACATGTTCCAGATCCACGCCGCTTTCGGGCTCGTCGAAGAGCATCAGCCGGGGATCCTGCAAGACCAGCTTCAGGACCTCCCAGCGCTTGATCTCGCCGCCGGAGAACCCGACATTCATGTCCCGGCCGATGAAGGAGTTGAGGTCGAGCGCGTCGGCCTCCGCTTTCAGACGGTCTCCGGCGCCCAGCGCCGTGGCGAAGGCGGCCAGCGAGACCCCGTCCAGGCTCGGCGGGCGTTGAAACGCCATGCCGACGCCGTGGCGTGCCCGGTCGTGGATCGACCAGTCCGAGATGTCCTCTCCGTTCAGGAGGATGGCGCCGGACGTCACCTCCCAGGGCGGCAAGCCCATGATCGCCGACAGCAGGCTGGACTTGCCGGAGCCGTTCGGCCCGAGCAGAACGTGGGTCTCCCCCGGCATGAGTTGCAGCGACACGTCCTGCAGGACGGGCTTACCGCTGACCTCGACGCAGACGTCGCGCAGCTCAAGGAGCGGAGTGGGGCCAGGCATCTTCTAATCCTCCTAACAGCATTCGGTGATGGCTCACGCTGCCTCGGTCCGTCTGACGGCTCGCGACATGGGAGCGGGGTTTCGCACGTCCAGCGGTGTTTGCGGCTTGGTCCAACCTCGCGGCGCGTCACAAAAAAACTCATCACCGATGAACCTTGGCCCGGAGTTTTGCGGGCTTCCCGCGCACCCGCATTGATATGTGTCAACCGCCTGCCCCATGCGCGCGGATTGCCCGGGGAGCATCGGGCGCCCGTTGGCATCGGCCCGGGCCCTTGCAGCCCGGCCGGACCGGCGCGCATCGCCCGGGTCAGGTCTTGGATCCTGCGTTGTTCGGACGAGAGGGCGCCGCGCACGCGCACTGGGCGCGTCACGTTTCGGGCAAAGCGGGCCGGTTCAGGACAGCCAGAGGCAGGACGGCCCGAGACTGGACGGGCCGCGTCAGAACACGAGAAGGTGCGCGGAAACGCTCACGGCGCTGGAGCGCGGCACGCGCGTCTCCCGGCCATGGACGGTGGAGAAACGGGCAGCCACCGGAGGGGCCACCCGGTTGATCAGAGCCGTTTTCTGATCTGGTCGGCCGCCTCATCGAACAGGGCGTCCAGCGCATCGTCGGCAAGCCCGGCAAGGTCGGAGGCGGGATGCGCGTTCCAAACCCCTTCGCCAAGCTCCTTGGCCGCCCCCACGATGTCACCGTCGCTGAGTTCGCTGTACACATCCCACGCGGTGTCCACGGCGTTCACAACCTTCTTGCCGACGTACTTCTTCGCCCTGTCGTAGACCTTATCCTTCAGGAAGTCCTTCGCTGCGTCCGACAGATCGTCCACGATATCGCCGACATCGTCGATGATCCCGCCATCGTCCTCTTCCTGCTTTTTCTTCACTTCTTCGCAGGCGTTGAGCAGTTTGATGATTTCGGTGCCGAACTCCTCGGACGCCTCCAGCGCCTTTTCATAGTCATTGCCGCTCGCCGCCTTCTCGGCATTCGCCCAATTCTTGGAAAAGGCGTCGACGAGCGAGGTCATTCCGGGATCCCCGAGTTCACCGGCTATCCGCTTTAGCCGCGCGAGCTGCGGCTGAAGAAGCTTCATGCGCTCCGTGTAGCGCACCTTCATCTGCTCGTATTTGTCCTCGGCGTCGTCGAACTCTTTCAACGCGGTTTCGACAGCGGGTGCCAAATCGACACCGCCTTCATAATCCTGCTGATCGCCGCGATCAGTCATGGATTTCAGCGCGTCTTTCACTTTCGTCAGCTCTTCGCCCAGATACTTGATGAAGTCCGACGCTTCGGCGTCTTCCACCCGTTTAGTCAGCGCCCGCACCAGGCCGTCGTATTCCGCCTCATGCTCACCTTGGGTCTTCAACGCATCGTCGATCTTGGTCAGAAGCGTGTCGAGTTCCTTCAGGTCGTCGTCCACATCGTCGAACTTCTTGTCATCCATCAGCGCATCGAAGCCATCGACCAGATTGCCGGCATCCCGATACTCGTCGGCCGCCTTATCCTCCGCTTCTTCCGGCAGCGCCTTGTAGCGCTCGGTCGCCTTCTGGATCGACGCCGCCAGCGCGGCCTCGCGCTGCTTGACGGTGCCCAGCTTGGCATTGAACGATTTGATCTTGGCAATCAATGAGTTCGCCTTGGCGGTGCCGTCGGCGAACCTGTCCTCTTCGCCGGCGTCGTTCATCTCCTCGTAGAGGGTGTCGATCTCGTCGAGGCCCTCGTCCACGTGATCCTTGTAGGCCTCTGCATCCTTCTTGGCGGCGTCATAGGCAGACTTCGCCATGGCCTGGGCGTATTTGAACTTGTCCTCTTCGGATGCGTGCTTGTTGACCGCGGCCAGGTACGCCGGGATCAGCGTCTTGTTGAGGGTGTCGGCCTTGCCGACGGCCAGAACGAACTCGTCCTCCCCGGCCTTTGCCACCATTTCGTCATGGGCTTTCACGACCGCCTTCTTGGCCGATTCTATTTCCTTTATTTCGCTGTCGTTTTTCTTGATCGCTTCGATTTGCGCGGCCATATCGCTGGAAAGCTTGTCGTACAGGATCTCATTTTTCTTGAGCTCCTCATTCAATGCGATCAGGGCGGTGACTTTCCCCTCCAGGTCGCCCATTTGCCGAAGAGCCTCGCCGATCTTTGCCTCCGATGCATTCTTCTCCATTTCGGCAAAGAGCTTTTCGACCTCCGCGATATCATCCTTGAGGGACTTGTAGGTAAACCCACGCACCGTCGCCATTCGCTCCGTCATCGGAACGAGAAGGGAATGGTATTTCTTGAGCAGACCCTCCAGCAGAGCAAACTCCGCCAGGGGCCAGATCAGCTTCAGCGCTTTGCTGTGCGCCTCGTCGAACTGGGTTTGGGCGGCAAACTCAAGCATTTCGTCGCGATCCGCGAGGATGGGCGTGCGCTTGCTCTCCAACTCCGCGTGGGTGCAGGATTCCACACTGGCCAGCGCCGGCTTGAGCGTCTTGTAGAGCGCCAGGTACTGGTTTTGCAGGTTGATAAGCGTGCCTTGCCGCGCGTCGAGATCGTTCAACTGCCGTTCAAGCTCGTTCATCTGTTGCACGGCTTCGCGATAGCGCGTCTCGGTGGCCGCCGTCTCCATCGCCGTGCGCACCTCCTCCAGGGTGGCGCGCCGCTCTTCCAGCTCGGCGAAGTCGCTTTGCTTGGTCGCGTCGTGCCGGGACAGAAGGGAGGGCAGGCGCGTCTCGTACTCGGCGCGCGCCGCATCCAGCGCTTCCCGCTCGCTCCGGATGATCGCCAACTGCCCTTCGAGGTCCAGCATCCGCGCCAGCGCGACCGGGTAGTCCCCCGTTGATGCCGCCTCTTCCATCTGGCCCCGAAGGGTCAGAATCGCCTGCTGAGCATCGGCGAGTTCGCCGTACACAGATTGGTTGATGCCGTCGCATTCCGCGGTGATCGCGGGCAGCTTGCCGTCATACGTGCCTTTCGCAAGCTCGATGGCCATAAGGAGCGCGTCGTACGCGTCGAGCCTCTGCTCGCAGGTATCGAGCTTGGCCAGACCGCCGGCGTAATCGGCAGAGGCGGCCAGGCTCTCCGCGTCGGCGCGCAACGTGTCGATCTCGGTGGAGAGCGGCGTGAGCGGGCTGTAGGACGAGACCGCCGTCGCCCCGATGCGCGGGGCCAGTTCCTCCATCCGCAACTCGAAAGCCTGCCCCAGCACGGCCTGATCATAGGCGGCGCGGTAGGCATCGAGCATCGGGATAAGGGCATCCATCTTCAACAGCGCGTCCTCATAGGCGCCCGACGCCGCAAGGCTTTCCATCTCGCTGGCCGTCGATCCGATCTCGGCCTGCATGGGCGACAGGGCCGGAAACTCCGACACCATCGCGTTGGCAAGCTCCGCCTGCACCGCCCCCAGACGCGACTCATAGAGGGTGCGCGCATCCACCCGGCTGGCGAAGGCGTCCATATAGGTCTGGATCTTGGTGAGAAGGTCCGGGATGAGCGCCGTGGCGCCGGCGAAGTCCTGCGCGCCGGCCAGCTCCCGCACGCGATCGGCAATCAGCAGAACCTCTTCCTGCATCGGGGTGAGGTCGGCGAACTCGCACACCGACATCTCGGTCAGGCGTGGCTCCACCGGACGCCACGCCGCTTCATAGGCATCCCGGTCGGCGAGGAGCTGAAGGATCGCGGCGTCGATCGCGTCGAGGCTGGTGTGCAGCTCGGCGAAGAGCGGCTCCGCGGCGACGAAGTCCAACCCGTCGCAATGGGCCTCTGCCGCCGCCAGATTGGCCTCGACCGTGTCGAGCTGGCCAAGGATCTCCGGGTTATCAAGACAGCTCGCGCGCGCTCGTTCGATGCGGACCGGCAGGCTGTCGCGCAGGGGTGTGCAGCGCATTTTGGCCGCAACCTGAAGCTCGTACTCCTGGTAGATCGGGGCGATCACGCCCATCAGGTCGCGCAGCGCGTCCGAGGCATCCTTCCACCGCTCGTCAGACACGGCCTGTTCGATCACCGACATCTGTGTCTGCAGGCCGGGCGCCTCGGGGTGCGGCCACTCGGCCAGCTTCCGGATCTGCTCCCTGACGGTTTCGAGATCGCGCCCCTGCGCCTCCCAGGCGCGCTTGTTGGCTTCCACCTCGTTGCGCAGCGTCGTGATCACGGTCTTCAGCTTCTTGATGTCGCCGTCGATCGCGTCGAGTTCCTTGCGTTCCTTCTGGTCGATCCCGTCGGCGGAAAACTCCCGCCGCATGCGCGCTTCCTCGGCGACAAGCCGCGTGGATTCCTTCTCGGCCGCTTCGACCTTCTGAAGCTTCAAATTGCGTGGCATTACAATCCCCAAGCGATCGGCGCGGCGCCCCATGAACACCGGGCACATAAAATGTGGTCAGGTCGCAGTCCCTGCTCCGGAACGCTTGGCGGCGCATTCTCCGGTTGCAGTCGTGTCGCTGAGGCGGCAAGCGACGGTGGATGGGCGGTTCACCCAACGGCAGTCTACACAACCTTCGATCCGACCGCCACACAGGGAAATGCAAGTGCGGCGCCCTCTGGGCGGCGATTGGCCGGTGCTTCCGCAGCGGAACTGCGTTTTGACCCTCCCGCGGCCTGTGGTACTCCTATCGCAGCAACGAACCGCCGCCTGTCTCACAGGCTCTCTGGAACATGTCTTTGTGGGAGATGCACATGGCCAAGAAGAGATCCGCCGCCGAACTGAAAGAAGAGGCCGCCGCCGTAGGAGCTCAGCTTGCTACCGCGCGCAAGAAGCCCGTCAACTTCGCCCTTCTCATGGCGAAGGAGGGGATCGTCCTCGAAACGGATATGAAGAAATCGTCGGACGTTCTGTGGCGCACTGCCAAGAAACAGAAAGGCGGCGGCAGCAAGGGCGCGCAGGGCACGATGAAGGTGAACGGCAAGGTCATCGAGCTGACCTGCCCCGATGACAGCGCCCCGACGCAACTGCCCAAGCTTGCCAAGAAGCACCTGTCGGAGCTCGGCCACCCCTACAAGGTCATCCTGATCACTCCGTCCGGCCAGATCGGCGGCGAGGACGAAGACGAGGAGGGCGCCGATGCCACTGCCGCCGCCGAGGCTGGCGCGGAGGAGGCGCAGGGTGAGGCCGAGGGTGAGGCCCCGGAGGAAGCGGCAGCCCCGGCCGAGGGCGCGCCCGACGAGGCGGACGGCGCTGACACCGGGGACTCGGAGCGCGACCTCATCATGGCCGAGTTCGAAGCGCTTGCAGACCGCTTGGAGCTCGCCAAGACCAGCGTGCATGCGGGCGCTGCGAAAAAGAGCGAAAAACTGTCGGAGACGTTTCTGGCGCAGGTGGAGCAGAACCCGGGCAAGGCGCGCGGCGTGCTGAAGATGCTGACCAAGGCAATGGACGATGCCATCGCCTTCGGCGTTGCCGCGCCGCAGGCCGTCGAGACCGAGGCACCAGCCGCGGACAGCTCGGGCACGGAAAGCCTGTTCAGCCTGTCGGCGGAGGATCTGGCCGCCCGCGGGGCGGAGATCTCGAAACTGCGCGGACGGGTGGACAAGCTGCTGGCCGAACTCGCCTGAGGATGGGCGCCCCTTCCCGCTGACGCTTCGGGCGACGCGGGCAGCAGCCGGCCGGTTGCGGTGCGGGCTGGCACCTCCGGCGTGTGTGAACGGTATGATGTGCCGCCCGGCTGGCCCATAAGCCGTGCCACCGTGGGGCGGCCCGTCGGCTGCAAACCATTTCTTTGCCGAATCGCGCGATCCTCGCCGCCGTCGGGGGCGACTCAAGGCGCGCAGCGGGCATCGCGTCCGGTGGGTGCGAGGTGCAAATTTTGAGTACGAGATTCTCCGACGACGTAGTAATCGCAGCCGAGGCGGACCCGGCTCTGACGGATGCGCTGGCGCGCGATACGGCCCAGGCGGGGCGCCTGCTCGCCAGCCTGCGAAAGACGCGCCCCAACCATCCGGGGCTACCGACGCTGCAGCAGTTCGTCGAGGCCGAGCGCGCGCAGGCCTGTCTGGTCGCGCTCGCCTCCATCGCCTTCGAGGCCGCCGTTCGCTTTCACTGGGGCGCCGTTGCGGGACAAGCCGTGATGGAAAGCGGCACGACGGAGGAGGTCGGCGATCTCCTTGTCGAGCGCGATCCCATGCCCTGGGAGCCCGAGGAGAACCTCGCGCATCCCTACCAGGAGGTGGACTGGCGCCGCGCGGTTGCCCAGGCGGGCGCTGGTCTGGCATCCGGCGATTTCGCGGTGCCCGAGGCCGTTCCGGGTGCGGCGCTCATCGCCGCTTTCACCACCGGTAGAAGCCGCCCCGACGACGCAATCGACACCCTGCTCGGCGACGCCCCCCGCAACGAGGTTCTGGACCCCATCGTGGTGCAGGGCAGCTTTCTCGCCCAAGCGCTGCCCGGCTTTGTCGACCTCGACATGGCGCTGCGCCAATGCCGCGTCCGCACTATCGAGGATGCCGCAACGGCCAAAGGCCAAGACACACCGCCGGTCATGCACCGGGGGTGACCGAACCCTCGCGCGGCTTCGCCCTCAGACCGCCGCGGAAATCGCCGTGTCCAGCTTGTCGGTCAACTCGTCGAGCTGCGGATCCTCGACGATGAAGGGCGGTGCGAGCAGGATATGGTCGCCGTGCTTGCCGTCGATCGTCCCCGACATCGGGTAGCACACCAAACCCGCCTCGAACGCGGCCCGCTTGACCTTTCCCGCCACACCGAGCGCGGGATCGAAAGGGGTTTTGGTCTCGCGATCCGCCACAAGCTCGATCCCGCGAAACAACCCGCGCCCGCGCACATCCCCGACATGCGGGTGCTGGGCGAACCTCTGGCGCAGGCGGGCGTCGAGTGCCGCGCCCTGCGTCGCGACGCGCGGGATCAGCCCCCGGTCGAGGATCGCGCCGACGACGGCAAGACCGGCCGCCGCCGCGGTCGGATGGCCGATATAGGTGTGGCCGTGCTGAAAGAAGCCGGAGCCCTGCGCGATGGTGTCGTAGATCTCCGAGGTGCACAGCATCGCGCCGATCGGTTGGTACCCGGCGCCGAGGCCCTTGGCGATGCAGGCGATATCCGGCGCGACCCCGTCCTGTTCGCAGGCAAACAGGCTGCCCGTGCGGCCCATCCCGCACATCACCTCGTCGAGGATCAGAAGCACGCCGTAGCGGTCGCAGATCTCGCGAATCCGCTTGAAGTAACCCGGAACCGGCGCCACGGCACCGGCCGTGGCCCCAACCACCGGCTCGGCCATGAACGCCATCACGGTCTCGGGCCCGAGGCGGAGGATCTCGTCTTCCAGGGCCTGCGCGGCACGCTGGCCATACGCCTCCGCGCTCTCGTCGTCGCGGCGGTGCCGATACTCGTAGCAGGGCTCGATATGCGAGACATCGAGCAGCAACGGGCCGAACTGCGACCGGCGCCATTCGTTGCCGCCTGCACTCAGCGCACCAATCGTATTGCCGTGATAGCTCTGCTTGCGCGCGATCAGGCGGCCACGCTGCGGCTCGCCCTTCTCGACCCAGTATTGCCGGGCCAGCTTGATCGCCGCTTCGCAGGCCTCCGATCCGCCGGAGACCAGATACACCCGGTCCAACGCCCCCGGCGCATGGGCGATCAGAAGATCGGCCAGCGCCTCGGCCGGTTCCGACGTGAAGAAGCCGGTATGGGCGAAGGCCAGTTGATCCACCTGCGCCTTGATCGCCTCGATCACCGTCCGGTCGCTGTGGCCCAGGCAGGACACCGCCGCCCCGCCCGATGCGTCAAGGTAGCGCTTGCCGGACGCATCGATCAGGTAGCATCCGTCGCCACTGACGGCGACGGGGGGCGTCTGGCGGGTGTGGCGTCCAAAGATATGCGACATGGGCCGTGGCTTTCCTGAAAGGGGCGAAAGTCTCTGACGGGCAGCGCCATTGCAAGGCAACCACCGCCGTGCCCTGCCGCCATGTCATAGAGCAGCCAGTCTGCCAAGTCCCCCGCGCGAAGACCTGCGGTGCGTGGGTGAGCGGGCCTCCCCCGCGACAATTCGTGCCCGCCTTTGCACTGAACCGTCGCGCGTCCCCCGGTCGGCACCGTACGCGGGTTTCAATGGCGGGTCGCGGTTAGGATCGGACGCGCGGTGCGGCGCGTCCCTCCTTCGATGCCAGCGGGCGTGCCCCCTGCCCGGTCCGTCCGCGCCCGGGCGCTACCAAACAGTCTCATCCCGGTCCGGGCTTCGCCGATCCCGTCTGCAACCGGCTCGACGAGACCGCGCGCAGGAACCGAATGCTCGGGCGCAGGAACAGACGGGGTTGTGTGATGGGGAAGAAGTGGCCCACCCGCGGCACCACCCGAAGGATCGCCTGCGGGCAGAGCTGCGCCAAGCCCTCTGCCGAGGGCCGCGTGGTCGAACGGCTGCCCACGAGGATCAGCATCGGCTGCTCGATCCGCGACAGATCCTCGGCCGAGAACGGGGAATCCGCTTTCAGATCCTCCAGCAGCGATCCCCTGTCCGACAATTCGATCCACGCCCGTGCGGCCTTGGCAGTGCGGAAGAGCCTGCCGTGGCCATAGAGCCGGTTGAGGAGGGCGCCCGCATCCTCCCCCGCCGCCATCTGGATGCGCGCCACGGCCCGCAGGTAATCGACCCCGTCATCGGCGCGGGGCAAGGCGGCAGGGTCGATACCGCAAGCGGCGAGCCGCCGGGCGACCCCGGGCGGCACCTCCTTCGGGGCCACGTCCACCACCGGCTGAAGCGGCCGCACGCGCACATCCGCCAGCACTAGGCTCGCCACCCTCTCCGGATGACGCAGCGCATAGGCCAGCGCGATGGAGCCGCCGAAGGAATGCGCAACCAGATGCGCCCGGTCGATCCCCTGTGCGTCGAGCAGCGCCTCCAGATCGCCTGTCATGTCGGCCACGGTGTATCCGTGGAGCGGGCGGGAACTGCGCCCGTGGCCGCGCAAATCATAGGCCAGGCACGGCCCAAGCAAGGTCAGAAACGGCGCCCCGGCCGCATGCCAGAAGGCCGAAGACGCGGCGAGGCCATGGATCATCACGATCGGCGGCCCGGCGCGGCGGCGGCGCGCGCGGTGGGGCAGTTCGTTGACGCTCAGGCTCACATCGCCGAGGGACAGGAACCGCCGGCCGCCGCCAGGGGATCGGGGGCTTGGGCGTTCGCTCCGCATTCCGACGCGCCCCGACCCGCTCAGTCTTCGATGTAGCCGAGCAGGCGCAACTGGGCGAGCATCTCTTCCTTCTGCTCGTCGCTCGGGTCATCTTCCGTTCGGGCCACGGCGCCGGTGGCCGTCTCGGGCGCGGCCTCCCGCGCGACGCGCACCGGATTCTCGGCGCGCCAGTCCGGATCGTAAAGCTTGGCGGGCACCTTGCCTTCGAACTCCTTGGGGATCTCCAGCCCCAGAGAATGCGCCATGATCGCCGTCGTATCGACGATCTGCAGCTCCATCCCGCGCCGCTTCATCACCCCGGGCCCAGTCATCACGAAGACCCCGTCCGGGTGATGGGTGCCGGTCGGGACCGGGCGGTGTTCGATGGTCGGCGCGCGGTTGCGCACCGAGACGAACCCATGGTCGGCCAGCACGACGGTGAGGTCCGGCGCGTCCTCCATGGCCGGCCCGGGGAACGCCTCCTCGCGCCGGAGCACGGCCTGAATGGCGGGCGCCCCGGTTTCGGGGTCCGGCAGGGCCAGAAGATCGGCGGCGAGCTGATCGCGGAACGCCTCGTACTCCGCCTCCGGCACACCGCCCGGGCAAGCCTCGCTCTGGCGCCGGATGACGATGCCGTTCGACGAGGGGGTCGGGCAGAACGCCCGGGACTGCGCCCAATCGAGATTGGCGAAGTTCGCAAGGTCCCTGCGTTTCGCAGCCTCGGAGCCGTCCGTCTCACGCCAGACCAGATGACCGAGCTCGTGCAGATAGCGGTTGATGCGCACCACTGCCGACGACCCGGTGAACCCATGGTCGGAGATGATGATCACATGGGCCTCGGGGCCCGCCGCCGCGTGCAGATCGCGGATGTAGCCGTCAAGCTCACGGAAGTAGCGGATGACCAGCGCGCGCACCGCCTTCGTCTCGTCGCTGGCGGCCGCCGGGTCCCACAATGCCGGGTCCATCACGTGCCAGGCCTGATGCTGGATCTTGTCCGTCCCATCGAGCATCAGCGCGAAAAGGTCCGGATCGTCCTGCTCCAGCAGCATCTGGCCGAGCGTCGCCCATTGCCGATCCCGCGGCAGATGCGCCTCCACCCAGCTGTACAGCTCTTCATCCGGCGTCGGCTCGCCGATCTGGCCCTCGCGTTCGAAATCCCAGGAAAGCTCCTTGGGGTCGAAGCCGGGTACCTGCGCTATCCGGTCGAACAGATCGCTGGGATAGCTGTTGCGGCGCAGGTGCTTCCAGGAGACGAACCCAGGCACCAGCGCCCCGTTCACATGCGGCGGCGGCGCCATCATGTGAAAGTTGAGGCTGACCACGCTCCGGTCGTTGCGCGACACCATCTGCCAGAACGTCTCGACCCTGATGTCGCGCGAGTCGTAGAGCGTGAAATACACGTCGTGCCCCAGATCCTCGAACCGGACGAAATCATAAACACCATGGGCGCCCGGGGTGCGGCCGGTGGCGACGGTCGTCCAGGCCGGGGGGGTCAGCGGATGCGCTGTCGACTTCAGTGTGCCGGAGAAGCCGTCGGCCACCATCGAGGCGAGAAACGGCATCACCACACCTTCTTCGGCGCTGCCGTCGAGTAATGGGCCAAGCACGGTGAACGTCGCCCCGTCGAGGCCGATCAGAACGGTCTTGGTCATGGGACCTCCCGGTTGCAGCCGCGCGGCCGCCCCCGACCCCGCGCGGCGGGGCTGCGATCAGGCGCCGAGGATCCGCGCTTCGAGAAAGTCCGAGATCTGACCGACGGTGAGATCCTCGACATACCGCCCATCGACCATCAGCAACTCCTGAAAGCCGAGGTTGCGGCGGCTGAACGCGGTCTCGATCGCAACGATCAGTTGAATAACGTCGATCGAATCGAACTCCAGGTCATCGACAAGCGCGGTCTCTCGCGTGATTTCGGTCGCCAGCCCCCAATCGGCCACGAAACACTCAATGGTCGAGACAAGCTTGGTTTCGGTCGCGACAATCTCAAGCATCGGGAGATCTCCTCGTCATCATGATAGCACACAAAAATCGTTTCGCTCTTGATCCAGGCGTCGCCAAGCCACGGGCTCAGGCCACCACATATGCAACAGAACAGACCGCCGGGCCCGCACGGCGGACCTGCGCTGCAATCCTATGGTTACCGTGCGTCAGCAAAGCGACGCCGTCTACAGAAGAATAGTCAACAATACCGAATGCCTTGGGTTGGCCCTGCAGCCCGGCCCCAATCGCCTTCGCCGCCGCTTCCTTGAGCGACCACATCGCGACAGCCGTGCCGCCGTCGCGGGGCAGGTTGCCGATTCGCTGCGCTTCGGCGGGGTCGAGAATCGCTTCCAGGAAGGTCTCCGGATCGCGCACGCGCCCGTCCCGCTCGTAGTCGATCCCGAAACGGATCCCGGGGGCCGCCGCCGCGCCGACGCCAAACGCCTCGGCATGGGCGATCGAGATCGCAGGCGCCGGAGCTTCGATGCCGGGCAGGGAGAGAAACGGCGCGCCGTTGGCGTCCTTGCGCACCTCCATGTGCGGTGCCTCGGGCACGGACGCGCCCGCCCCCGCGATCACATCGGCCGCGGCGCGTTTCACGGCGAGGCGGCTCAGGCTCCACTCCATCTGCCGCAGCGCGCTCTTGCCGAGGCGCTGGGATTCGTCGCGTTCGGCCGCGGACAGATAGGGCGCGACCCGGTCCAGGTCGGGCTGGCCGCCCATCAGGTACGCCCGGAAAGCGAACGGAAGATCGAACCAGCCGGACAGGTCGAGCGTGTCGACGCGCCGCGGCGCGGCGGAGGGCGCCAGCGCCTGATGCGCTACTCGCTCCTGCATGGACAGGAAGTTGCGCATCAGGCCCATATGCGCCTCCATCGCCGGAGCGGCCGAGGCCGGCGCCTGTTCGGCTGGGGCGGGCGCCTGTGCGGCTGGGGCAGGCACCTCTCCGGCGGGGTCGGGCGCTACGGGCGGTTGCCCGGCCGCAATGGGCGGACGCGTGTGCCCCGTCTCGGTGGCGGGCCCCTCCGGCGCCGCACCGGGAGCCTCCGAGGGACCGGAGGCCAGCCCCAGGGCCTTCCGGAACGCCGTCGCCTTGTCCCCGCGCAATGAAACGGCTGGCAGCGCGCTTTCCAGCGCGGGGGCCTTCGCGTGGGCCGCCCGTTCCGCCCGCCTGCGGGCCGTGTCGTCGTCTTCTGCCGGATGCGTCAGCGCGTGCAGGTCGACCTTGCGCCCCACCACGAACAGCCGGGCCGCCACATGGCGAAGCTGCGACAGCAGCCCGCGGCGGCGGTTGTCGGCGCTTTCGGCCAGATGCGGACGCGGGCCGAGAATGTCCCTGACGAAGGCGGTCAGATTGGAGCTCGGCCCGCATTCGATAAAGACGCGGTAGCCATTGGCGTACATAGCCTCGATGGAGTCGGTGAAACGCACGCGGCTGACATATTGCTCGATGGCCAGATCGAGCGCGGCCACCGGATCGTCCGGGAACGGCGCAGCCGAGGCGCAGGAGTAAAGTTCGATCTCGCCCGGAACGAAGCTCATTCCAGCGGCCTTGAAGAGCTCGCGGAAGCCCTCCGCAAGCGGCCGGACGTACTCGGTGTGGTAGCCCCACGAGATCGGCAAGCGGGTGCACACCGCGCCGTCCTCCACCGCGGCCGCCTGCAGCTTGTCGATCTCGGCGGCCTGCCCGAACAGCACCGCCTGATTGGGGCAGTTGTCCATGGTGAAGTGGATGCCCTCATGCGCCGCGAGGATGCGCTGCAGGGCGGCCCGGTCGAGCGCGGCCACGGTCAGCAGGACGCCGGTAGGTACCGTGCCGTCGCGCGACACGGCTTCGAACACGCGGTTCATCTCGGAAATCAGGCGGAACACCATGGCCCGGTCGAGGCCGGTACGCCTCGAGGCGACGAGCGCGGCGTTCTCCCCGGTCGAGTGGCCGAGCATCCCGTCGGGCACGATCCCCATGGTGCGCAGCGTTTCGCAGATCGCCTGATCGGCGGCAAAGACCATCTCAGACCCGTAGTCGACCTGGTGCATCAGCGCTTCGAGCGCGGTGCTGGCCTCCTCGTCGATCATGTTTTCGGGCGGATAGATCACGTCCTGCAGGCGGACGGGGCGGCGATCCTCGCTGAAGGCCGCGATGTCGGAGAACCAGTCGCCGATCGCGGGAAGCTGCAGCGCCGCCTCGCGGAGCATGTCGCGATACTGTGCCATCTCGCCCGGGAAGAGGAACGCGACCTTCCCGCCGACGGCCTCCGGCTCGAAATACACGCCATTGCGGGTCTGGACCGGGCCGACAGCCTCGCCCCCGAGCGCCTTGCGCGCCGCCGCGATCTTCTTGGTCAGTTCCTCCGGTGTGGCCGCGACGATGGCCAGACGCGCCGGGCCGGCATCTTGGGCAGCGCTCCAGGCCTCGCGCGCCGCTTCAGGGAACGCATCGGCGGCGGGCACACCGTAGCCGTCGAGCGCGGTGCGCACGGCCGCCGCATCCGCGCCGGAGAAGGCGAAGACATGATCGCTCGGGGCGCCGACCCGCGTCGGCCGAACGAAGCTCGCCGTGGGATCGGACGCCCGGCCTACCGGGCTCTCCTCCAGGATCATGTGCGCGTTGATGCCGCCGAACCCGAAGGCGTTGATCGCGGCGCGGCGCGGGTGGTCGCGGCTCTGAACCCAGGGCCGCGGTGCCTCGGCCGCATAGAAGGGCGTGCCCATCAGGCCGCAATCGGGGTTCACCTCGCCGGTCAGGGTGGGCGGCACCACCTGGTTCTTCAGCGCCATGATGCACTTGATGACCGAGGCCGAGCCCGCAGCGGGAATGCAATGCCCGATCATCGACTTGACCGACCCGATGGGCACAGTGGGCACGATGCTCGTCCGGTCGCCGAAGACCCCGCGCAATGCCTCGATCTCGACCTTCTCGCCCAACGGGATGCCGGTTCCATGGGCTTCCACCAACCCAATCGTCACCGGGTCGATCCCGGAGCGCTCGTAGGCCCGGCGCACCGCCAACTCGGCCCCTTCGCGCCGCGGGGCCATGAGGCCGGTGCTGGTGCCGTCCGACGACTGGCCGGAGCCGACGACGACCGCATGAATGCGGTCTCCGTCGTGCAGCGCATCGGCCAGGCGTTTCAGAACGACGATCCCGGCGCCTTCGCCCAGCACCGTCCCGGAGGCCTCGCGCCCGAACGGGCGGATCAGTCCCTTCCGCGACAGCGCGCCGATGGCGGAGAACACACCATAGACGAGCGGCGACGTGGTGGTGTTCACCCCGCCCGCCAGCATCACATCGGCATTGCCCGATCGCAGCTCGTTGATCGCCAGATCCATGGTGACGAGCGACGACGCGCAGGCGGCATCGATGATGTAATTCGGCCCCATCAGATCGAGACGGTTGGCGATCCGTCCGGTCAGGATGTTGGGCACCAGCCCCGGGATCGCATCGGACGACAGGCGCGGCAACTGGCCGAGCAGCACATCCAACGCGCCTTCGATGCGCTTGGGGTCGACCTCGGGCAAAGCCGCGCGCAGGACGTCGCGCAGCTGCGGCTGAAACCAGAACTGCTGCATCCCGTTGGCATTGGCGCGGTTCGCGTGGATGGCGAGCCCGAGGATAACGCCCGTGCGTTCGCCATCGAACTGGCCCGGGGTCAGCCCGGCATCGACGAGCGCATCGTGGGCCAGCTTCAGCGCGAGGAACTGATCGGGCTGCGCGCCTTCGATTGCCAGCGGCATCGTCCCGAAGGCGCGCGCATCGAAGCGGGCCAGATCGCCCAGAAAGCCGCCGCGTCTTGTATAGATCCGGTCGATCGACTGGCTGTCGAGATCCAGGATGTCGCCATTGCCCAACCAGCCATCCGGGCTGTCGGTGATGGCGTCGACCTTGTTCAGGATGTTCGACCAGAACATGTCGACGTCGGGCGCCTTGGGGTAGAGCCCGGCCATTCCGATAATGGCGATATCGTCTCGCATGCTCATTCCGCCGCTGTCCTCCGGCCCTCGCGCACGCCGCCCTGCCATCCGCCGGCAAGATGGTTGAGCGGGCGCGCCGCCTGGAACCGGATCCCGTCCACCCGGTAGAGCGGCGTACCGGCGCCATCGCTCAGGCACAGATCGGACAGGATGCTGGGATCGTCCGGCGCGCTCCGCAGGCGCATCGTGCCCCGCAACGGCCCGGGCGAAGGCGCCGCCGCGAAGCGTTGGATGGATGCGCAGCCGAGCGGCAGGGCGACGGCACCCTGATGCCGGTACGACCAGATCCAGACCAGCTGCAGAAGGCCGTCGACAAGGCCCGGATCGAATGTCCAGCCGACATCGCCGTGCGTCGGCACGAACTCTGCCAGCGGCGTCGGCGCCATCTCCGCCCACACTCCGGCCGGGCTGCCATGGGTGACGGCACTCAGCGTCTGGAAGCGCGGGCCGTGGCTGAGCCAGGCGGCATAGATCGCATCGGCATCCGGGCCGTCCCACGGCTCCAATGCCAGTTCCGGCAGCGGCGCCGGCGGCGCGGGCAACTCCCCCAGCCGCAGATCCGCCCGGTATGCGACCTGTTCGGGCGCATGCGCACTGCGCATCTCGATCCGGCGCAGCCCGTCTTCGCCCGCGGGCGCGAGCGTGAAATGCAGATCGCGCGCGCCGTCGGCCAGCGTCACCCCCTTCAGGCAATCCATGCCCTCGACCGAGACGACGTCCCCCTCCAGCCCAAGAAGGCGCGGCACCTCGGCAAACATCTGCAGAACGCCGGCAAAGGGCAGCACGCCTTGCCCGTCGAAGCGGTGGTGGTCGACATAGGGCGCGTTCACCATGTCGAACCGCCACACGATCTCGCGCGCGCCGGTCTCGCGCCGCACCGCCCGGGAAAGGAGCAGGCCCGGCGCCCCCACCGGCTGCGCCGACGCGACAGCGGGCAGGCCGCACATCTCTTCCTCAAAGGTCTCTCCGTCGGCGACCCACCCGACGCTTTCCACCTCCGCCCGGTCCGCCCAGAACATCTCCTTGAAGAAGAAATCGCGCCCGGGCGCCGCCTCGACCATCCCGACCCCGCGGGCAAGGAACTGCGCCCGCGTGTCTTCGGTGACCATTCCGGCGCCGGTCGTCGTTTCGCCCCAGGGGCCCCAGTTGATCGCCTTGACGCGGACGTGCGGCCAAGCTGCCGCCAGATCCCAGGCCAAACGGTTCAGGGTTTCGTTTGCGGCGGCATAGTCTGTCTGGCCCGCATTGCCGTAGCGCCCCGCGACCGAGGTGAAAAAGCAGATGGATTTCAGCGTGTCAGGCCGGACAAACCGCGTGAGCAGGTAAGCGGCATCGACCTTGGTATCAAAGACCCGGTCGAAGCTCTCGCGCGTCTTCTTCCGCAGCAGGCCGTCCTCGATGATGCCCGCCCCATGTACGATCATGTCCAGCCGGCCGTGCTGCGCGTAAATCTCGTCAAACAGCGTTTCCATCGCGGCGGCATCCGTCACGTCGACGGAGCGGTACTCGACCTTGGCGCCCAGCGCCGCGAGGTCTGCAAGGTTTTGGCGCTGATCGCGCGCATCGAGATGCCGGCGCACCCGGGCCTCCACCTCCCGCGGTGTGGCGGGGGCGCCGGCCGCGCGGCCCGCTTCCAGGAAATGCGAGCGGAGCCCCTGGGCATCGAGGCCGGTCAGTGCCTCCTCTTCCGGCGCGGGCAGGCCGGACCGGCCGATCAGAACGAGCGTCGGGCCGTAGGGGGCGAGGCTGCGCAGGCACTCCGCCGTGATGCCCCGGGCGCCGCCCGTCGCCAGCACGACCCATCCCGGCCCGGGCCGGTCGCTCTCCTGCAGCGGCGGCGCCATGGACCGGGGCTCGCTCCGGAAGATGACCCGCTGACCGGAGGGATAGCCCACCTCGCGCCGGCCGCCCCGGAACCGAAGCTCCGCCACCAGACGCTGCGCGCGCAGGTTCGCGGCCTCGGCCGGGTCGAGGTCGACGGCTTTGCTGCTGCAGCCGGGCCATTCGAGCGACAGCGCCTTCACAATCCCGACCGGCCCACCGCCCAGCAGCGCAGACAGCCGACCCTTGGCCTGCGTCCCGCGCGCGAAGTGTCCGCCGGTTTCCGCCGCCACGATCAGGCGCCCGTTCTTCTCCAGATCGGGCGCCATGGCCTGCATCAGCCGGAAAAGGGCCTTCGCCCCGCGCTGGTGAGCCCCGCGCCAGCCCGCAAGATCGACATTGGTGCGGCTCACCTGCTCGCGGCTGCCGAGGAACACCAAACCCGTCGGTGCGTGCTCGGCCCGCGCGGCCGCAACCCACTCCGCCAGCGCCTCGGGTTCGCCGTCGAGCACCCGATGCGGCAGCAGGACGCCGCGCAGTCGCTGCTCCGCCAATGCGGCAAGTACCGCGTCGTGGAACCCGTCCGCCGCCTCGGTCACAAGAACACACGTTCCTTCGTCGAGATCACTGGGGACGTGATCCGCATTCTCGGCGAAGGGCAGCTGCACATACCGGGGAAGCACCGCTGCGGCACGGTTCTTCGCTTCCCCGGCAAGGTCAAAAGGGCGCGTATCGGCCCCCTCCGGAACGGGCGGGGGCGTGGATGGCGCCCCCTGTTTGCCCTCGATGTAGCTTACGATATCGCGGATCGTGGATTGCTCGGAAAGGCTGTCCATCTCTGCCCGGACGGTGGCGGCAAGATCGGCGGGGAGCGTCTTCTGAAGGGCGCCCATGATCTCCATCCGCTTGATCGAGTCGACGCCGAGATCGGCCTCCAGGTTCTGCGACGGATCGAGCGCGTCCTCCGGATAGCCTGTCTTCTCGGCCACGAGCGACACGATTGTCGCCGTCAGATCGACGGGCCCGCCGGCTTCAGGGGCGGCGGCGGAAGGCGCGGCGGTTGGCGGCGCGGCAGGTGGCGGCGCGGCGGGGGCCGGTTCGGCAACGGGCGCCGGAGGCGGTGCCGCAGCGGCTGGCATTGTGCTCGGCGCAGGCGGGGCCGCCGGTGCGGGTGGGGCCATCGCGGCCACGGGGGCCGGTGCGGGCTGCGGCGCGTGGTAGGGCAGCGGGGCCGACAGGGCCGGGCGCGGTCGCGCCTCCTGACCCGCCGCACCTCCGGCATTGAGGTAAGAGACCATGACGCTTTCCTGCACGCGCAGAAACTCCGTCATCATCCCATGGAAACTGGCCAGAACATCCGACCGGTCATCCCCGCTGCGTGGCGGCGCGGGGAACTGTGGCGACATCTCCATGAATTCGAGCCCGTTCTCTGTAAGGGTGGAAGGGACCTCGCCCGCTTGGGGCGCAGGTGGCGGCGGATCTGCGCGGGCCGGACCCGGCGCAGTAGAGTGGGTGGCGCGTGCGGGAGCCGCGGCGCGTACATCGCGCCTCGGCGCGCCCGCACGGCGGGCATAGGCGCCGTTGAGCAGCCAGTGGCGCGCGGTGACCGCATCCGGCGGCGTCCTTGTGCCCACCTCGGCCAAGCCGCCTGCCAGCGCCGCGAGGTTGACCTCGGCACCGGCGACGGCCAGGTCGACAAGCCCGTCCATCAGCGCCTGCGCGCCGCCGGGCGACCGGTCAAGCGCGATACAGCGCGCGCCGTCTCCCAGGATCTCGCGAACGCGGCTCGTCAGAACCGACTTCGGCCCGACTTCGAGGAACACGCGCGCCCCGTCGCCCGCCATCGCCTGCACCATGCCGACGAAGTCGACCGGGCTGACAAGATGCGCGGCCATGGCAGTGCGCAGCGCCGCGGCGTCGGCCTCATGGGGTGCCGCGCTGGTGTTGGAATAGACCGGGACACCCGGTGTCTGCCACTCCACTTGACCCAGCGCGGCATCGAAGTCGCCGCGGGCGGCCTCCATTAACGGCGAATGGAACGCCTGGCTGACCGGCACGCGGCGTACATCGAGCCCGTGCTGCGCCAGATGCTCCAGCGCGGCGTCTATATCGGCTACGCTTCCGGCGATCACGGTCTGGGAGGGGCTGTTGAGGTTGGCGACCGAGACGCCCGGCAACCCATCGAGCGCCGCCTCCGTCGCGGCGCGATCCGCCCGCACCGCCGCCATCGCCCCCGGCCCGGCGGGATCGGCGTTCGCGACCATGGCGCGCCCCCGGGCCTCGGAGAGCTGCAGCAAGCCCTCGAACCCCAGCGCCCCGGCGGCGTAAAGCGCGGCGAACTCTCCGTAGCTGTGCCCGGCCACCATGTCCGGCGCCGCGCCGAGCCGCGTGAGCAGGGCCGACACGCCGGCCTCGACGGCGCCGAGGGCCGGCTGCGCCACGTCCGTCGCGGTCAGGGCGGTCATCTGCGCCTTCTTGGCGTCGGCGGTGAAGGCGTCGCCCGGATAGAGCAGATCGGCCAGGTAGCGGCCCTCGAAGGTGGGCGTCCGCGCCAGCGTCTCTTCCGCCCTGTCGAGCAGGCGCAGCATCTCCGGCGAGAGGCGCGCCGCGTCGGCCAGCATGCCGGGGTATTGAGAGCCCTGGCCGGAGAACAGAAACGCAAGGCGCGCGCCCTCCTCCAGAAGCTCCGGCGTTTCGGTGAACCTGATGCCTTTCGGCAGCGCCTCCCCGTCGCGCAGGAAGGCCGCACTGCCGGTCAGGACGGCCTCCGCCTCGGACAGGCTTGTGGCCACGAACCCCAGACGCACCGGACCCTGGATGGTGTTGTCGGCCATCCACTCTGCCGCGAGGGCCGGCAGCGGCATTCCGCCAGACCGGCCCAACCGTGCCAACACCCGCTCGACCCGGCGCAGAAGCGATGCGCGATCCGCCGCAACCAGCACGACCGGAACGCACTCGAAGCCGGTGTCGGCCGCGGGGGCCGTCGCCAGCGGATCGGCATATTCTTCCAGCGTCACATGGAAGTTCGTGCCCCCAAACCCGAAGGAGCTGACGCCAGCACGCCGCGGCACGCCCGGACGGGCGACCCACGGGCGCGGCGTCTGCGACAGATAGAGCGGCATGTCGGGACGGTCGAACGCCGGGTTCGGCGTCTTGACCAAGGCGTGGGGCGGCAGCGTGCGATGGTGCAGCCCGAGCGCAACCTTGATCAGCCCCGCTACTCCGGCCGTCGCCTTGGTGTGCCCGACGAGCGTCTTGACGGAGCCGATCGCGCTCGATCCCGGCGCTGCCCCGCTCTCGATCAGCAGATCGGAAACGCTCTCCAGTTCGGCCCGGTCTCCGGCAACCGTGCCGGTGCCGTGCGCTTCGAAGAGCTGGACGGTAGAGGGCGCATAGCGCGCCTGCGCATAGGCGCGTCGGAAGGCCCGTTTCTGGCCGTTCGGCAGGGGCGCCGTCATGCCTTTGGCGCGCCCGTCCGAACTGGCCCCGACGCCCTTGATCACCGCGTAGATCCGGTCCCCGGCGGCCTCGGCCTCCGTCAGGCGCTTCATCGCCACTGCAGCGAGCCCCTCGGAGATGACGATCCCGTCGGCGCTTTCGTCGAAGGTGTTGCAGATGCCACGGGGCGAGGCGGCGCCCGTCTTGGAAAAGCATAGATAGCCGAACGGGGATTGCAGCGTGTCGATGCCGCCGGCCACGACCATGTCCGCCCGCCCCGTCTCGAGCTCCATCACGCCCTGGTGGAGCGCGGCGAGCGAGGAGGCGCATGCCGCATCCACCGACATGTTGGTGCCGCCGAAATCGAACCGGTTGGCCACACGCCCCGCCGACACGTTGGGCAACAGCCCGGCAAAGCTGTCCTCCGTCCATTCCGGCAGCTTGGCCAGAACCTCCTCCGGGATGTCCGGGCCGAGCAGGCGCAGTAGCTCCGACCGGGCGGCGTATTGGCTGCCCATCTCGCCGAGGCCGCCGGAGAAGCCCAGCATGATTGATAGGCGCGCCCTTTCCGTCTCCGGCTCGGCGCCGCGCGCGGCATCCGACATGAGGTCGGACACCAGCTCCAGCGCCAGGAGTTGCATCGTGTCGACCGAGGCGATGGACGAGGGCGGGATGCCGAAGGCCAGCGGATCGAACACCACGTCGTCGAGGAACCCGCCGCGCCGCATATAGACCCGGTCACGCACGGTGCGGTCGGCGTCGAAATAGGCCTCGCCATCCCACCGATCCTCCGGCACGTCCCGGATGGCGGGCGCGCGGGCCAGAATACGCCGCCAGTATCCCGGCAGGGTGTCCGCTCCCGGCAGCAGCGTGGCCATGCCGACGATCGCCACATCGGCAGGCGGCGGCGCGGCCGGTTGCGCAAGCACGGGCGCGGCCAACGCGCTGCGGTCGGCCGTGAACCGGCGGAGATAGGCGGCGGATCCGTCGGCGACGGTCTCGTGCAACTCCGCCATCGACATGACGCGGCTCTTCAGCGCCGCGACCTGCCCCATCATGTACATACCTTCACGCTGGCGCTGCTCCGCCGCGATCTGGCTCAGCGCCGCGTCCGGCCCCTGGCGGGCCAGCCCCTTGGACGCCATCCGCAACCGCCCAAGGGTATGGGACTCGAGCGTTTTGCGGATGTCCTCGACAGCGGTGCCGGCCGCCTCGAGGTCGCGCCGCGTGGCGCGGAACTCGTCGACGAGCGGGGTGACGGCGCAGCGGGAGGCAAAGCCGGGCCCCTCCCACAGCGATTGCGTCGTCTGACAGTCGAGCGCGACTTGCTGAAAGTCCGGCACGATGGCGCCCGCTTCGACGATTTCGCGCGTGAACAGATAGCCCGTGCCCATCAGCACGCCGATCTGAACCCCCATCGCGGCCAGAGGCTCGCCGATCACCGCCGCCATGGCCGCGGAGACATCGTCATGGATGCCGCCGGCAAAGACGATCTGGACGGACGAGGCCTCTCTCTGGATAACTGGATGGTTGCGCAGCGCTTCGACGATGGCGCCCCACAGAACAAACGACGACAACGGCCCGACATGGCCGCCGCATTCGCGGCCTTCCAAGACGAAACGGCGAATCCCGTCGTCGAGATAGGTCGACAGCATCGACACGGTGGAGGCATGCACGAAGGCTGGAATGCCCCGCTCCGCGCACCAGTCGACCTGGTTCACACGTCCGCCCGCGATCAGGGCAAAGCTCGGGCGGATACGGTCGACGACGTCGAACTGAGGCTCCAGCACGGCCTTGGGCGCAAAGCCGAGCATGCCCACGCCCCAGGGCACGTCGCCGAGCTTGTCCCGGGTCTCGGTGAGCAGCTTCTCGGTGCTCTTGCCGTCGAGCAGGGCCAGCGCCGCGAATGGCAGGGCACCGGCCTGCGCCACGGCGGCGGTGAAGTCGGCGACGTCCGACACGCGCGTCATGGGCCCCTGAAGGATGGGATACCGGGTGCCGAGGCTGGCCGCCAACGGCCCGCCCTCTGCCAGGGCCGCCCGCCCCGCCGCTTGCGCGGGAAGGTCGCGGATCGCGGCACGCACGGCGGCAACGAGGCGCCCGATAGTGCCGTAGCGCTGCGCGAAGGGTGCCGCCAGGGCCAGGCCCAGACCGCCAGGCATCACCTCGGCCCCCGCCTGCCACGAGAACCCGGATGCGAGCGCTTCCAGCCGGTCCGGGTTCTGGCGCAGGGCCTCCGACAGGCGGTCGCCGGTTCCGGCGCCGGGACGGTCCAGCCCGCGCAAATAGAACGTCCCGTCGGGATGCTCGATCTGCATTGTCTCGGAACCCGAGAACCCCGCGAGTCGCCGACGCACGTCCCTGTCCGTCAATCCGACCTCAGGCATCAAAAGGATCTGATCGTCGAGCACCACGCCCGCCGCGCCAGCCACCGCAGCGGCGGCGGCCGTGGCCGGCGTGATGCCGCCCCGGACGTAGAGCGGCAGGTTCGTGTGGCGGCGCACCTCCTGCAGCAGCACGAAGCTCGTCTGCTCGCTCACCACGCCGCCGCATTCATGGCCTTTCAGCAGGATGCCGTCGGCGGCGCCCAATTGGTCGGCAAGCTCCTCTGTCCAGCGCAGGGTCTCGCACAGAACGCGCACGCCAGCCGCCTTCAGCGCGCCAATCGCAGCGTCCGTCAGCAACCCGGGCGGGACGACGACCAAGCGGAGCACGTCCGGCGGATCGGCGGCGAGCGCGTGCAGCGCCTCGGCGGTGTCCACAAGGGCGCCGGCACGGCGAAGCTCGGACGGTTGTGCTGTACGCAACGGCGTGGCGCAGGCAGCCGACGCAAAGGTGAGCAGCCCCAAAGCACCGGCGCGCTCGGCCGCGCGCAGCACCCGAAGCGTGTGCGCACCACCGCGGGGCGCGACAACGAAGACGTCCACGGCCCCCGCGCCGTCAGTGTCCCGATCAGATTCAGCCATCAATCGCACGCCCGCAGCAAGGTTGACCAAAGGCAATCGCGAGATACGTCACCGCCAAGGCCGGCCGACCTACCGACCGGCCCCTGGTAAGTGACCGTCTGACTTGCCCACGGGCAGCCCTCAGCGAGCGTTGAAATACGCCGAAAGACGCCGGGCTGGCTTGCCCCCACTCGCATTGACGACAATGCAGAAACACACTATGCACAATTCAAATTCCTTACGATCGCCGCTACATACGTCCCACAACTCCTAATGCCTGCACCCCGTCGGCATTGTTCGCGATCTACTAGCTACCGGAAATCACCGATTCTTGTTTACGTCGTGTCAACCGAGTGGCCATTTGGCCGACTCGCGGGTACGATCTTAACCTGAGAACGCAATTTAAAGCAATTTTGTAGCGCGTGCTAAGGTGGCGGCCTTTGCCAAGGCAAGACAACTCGTCGACCGATCCTGCCTTCACGGACGGGCCTTTGCCGCCCACCACGCCGGCGTCGCAGGTGCCGCCGAAGCGGGCGCCATTCAGCATAACCCTGTTCAACCCGTCGGGCTTCTTCATGGTCGCCGCAGCGTTCCTGTCGCCCCTGCGATACGTGCGTTTCCTGATCGTGCCCCTGGCCTTGCTGTCGTGCCTCGTGGCGGCCTTCAACTGGTACGACCTGCAGGACCACATCGAGAGGGTTTTGAAATCGCTTGGGTTTTGGCAGGGGCTCGCCGTCAGCATGCTGTCGGCCAACCTGTTCTCGCGCCTCGTCCTCGGCACGGTCATGGCCTCCTACGACGCGCCACCGCAGCAGTTCCGCATCCGGCTGATGCTCGGTATCCTGCCGCGCTTCTCGGTCGACCGGCGCCCCATCCGAAGCCTGGGCCGCGCCGAGCAGCGCGTTTGCTATATGGCGACCATTCTGGCGCGGCTGTTCCTGTTCGGGATTGGCATCTTCGCCTGGAACATGCTCCGGCGCAGCGGATCGGGCGCGGCGGAGTTCTTCCTGGCCCTCGGCATCTTGGGCGGCACCTCCTTCGTCTTCGTCTCGAACCCGCTCTGGCCGGCGGACGGCTACAACTGGCTGGCCAACAAGGTGAACCGGCCGCGCCTGCGGCAGAGCGCGTTCAAGCTGCTCACCCAGGTGGTGTCCGGGCGCGGGGTGCCGACCGCGCTCGACCGCCGCGAAACCTCGATCCTGTTGCTGTTCGCGGTCGGTTGCATTGTTTTCACAACGCTGCTGCTCTACGGTATTCTATCGGCGGCTGCGCTTGCTCTGGAACGCCGGTTTCAGGGCAACGGTGTTTTGATGTTTTGCCTTATTCTGGCAATGATGGTGTTGTATATGGTGAGCAAGCGAAGCCAGCGCAGAATGGCCACCGGCGGCGCCGTCCGACGTAACGGCGGGCACGACGCGCGTCGCCAGGCCGAGCACAATGGCGCCCGCCGACAGGAACCGTCACCACAGTCGAACCCATCGGACAGTGATCTTTCAGACATGGCTCAGAACGGCATAGGCGCCCGGCGCCAAGCGGCTCGACGCCAGAGGCCGTCGGCCGCGCGGGTCGACGATCCGGTGGCCAAGTCCAGGCCTTTGGGGCCCAATGCGGAGGAGATCGAGGCCGTTCTCGGCGCCTCCGACGACGCGCCTCCAAACGGCCAGGACGGGTCGGAGGGTGGCGAGGGCACCGAGGCCGGGCGCAGCACATCGGACATGCTCGAGGCGCTTCTGTCGATGGACGTGGCCGACGAGTTCGATACCGACGAGATCGAGGAAACCGAAGAAGAGGATCTGACCGCGCTTCTGGAGGAGCTTCTGGCGCCCGACCCGGAAGACGAGCCTGAGAACGAACCGGAAAACGAAGCCTACACCAGTGACGCGCCGGACCTCACCGAGCTGTCGCGCGCGGCCGCCGAGGCCGCGGCGGCGGCCAGCAAGGCCCAGGTGCTCGACGCCGACGATGTAACGCCGGTCGACAACACGCCGCCCCGCGCCACCTGGCTGGTTCCGCAGGCAACCCCCGTCCCCGAGGAGCCCGCCGAGCCGCAGGCCCGGACCGACCCGCCCGCGCCCCAGGCCCCACTTCCGGTCCCCCGGGCGCCGGCGCCCGTGCCGGAACGGCAACGGCCCGCGCCGCTCAAGCCCGCCTCCTCCGGCGGGGGCGGGCGCCGCCGGTCGGACGATCTGGACCGGGTTTTGCGGATGAACACGCACACACCGCGCAAGCGGACATCGTGGGCGCGCCGCATCGTCTGGGTACTGATCCTCGGCCTTCTGGGATACCTCGCCACCCTGCCCTATCAGCTCGAAGTGGGGGGCGAGTTCACCATCCAGCCGGTGGATCGCGCCGAGGTCCGCACCCGAACCGATGGCGAGATCACCGAAATCCGCGTGCAGGAGGGGGATTGGGTCAGCGAAGGTCAGATCCTGGCCGTCCTGTCGAACTGGGACGAGCAACGCGATATCTCGGTGCGCAGTGCCGAGTTGTCCCGCCTCCAGGCGGAGCTTGACGGGCTGATCGAGGGCCCCTCCCCGACCGAGATCGCCGTGGCCGAGCAGCGCCTGTCCACGGCGATGGTACAGGTCGAGATCGCGCAGGAGCAGCTCGACCTGCAGCAGCAGCTCTATGACCGGGGCACCACCACCAAATCCGCGCTGGACGACGCCAACGCCGATCTTCGGCTTGCACGGGCCGAGGCGGAGGAAGCCCGCGCGACCCTCGTCCACGCGCGCACCGGGCCGACGGAATCCGAGATCGCCGCCGCAAGGGCCGAGATCGTGCGCCACGAGGAGGATCTGCGCTTTGCGGATCTCAAACTTGCGCAGACCTTCGTGCGCGCCGTCACCGAGGGCCAGGTCGTCGGCTCCCTCTCCGGCGTGCCCATCGGGACGTATCTGCCCGAAGGCGGCCTCTTCGTCGAACTGGAAGACAACCGGACCCTCGTCGCCGAAATCGAAGTGCCCGAGACGCTCATCGGAGAGGTTCAGCCCGGCGCCCGGGCCGAGATGCGCTTTTGGGCCGATGCCAATACCAGCGTGTTCGGCACGGTCGAGCGCGTAGCCCCCAAAGCCGAGGAGCGCGAGTTCGGGCGTGTTCTGCGCGTACAGGTCGACGTTCCGAACCCGGATGGCCGGCTGGCCGCGAACATGACGGGCCAGGGCAAGATCGACGCCGGCACCTACCCTGTCTGGCAGGTGTTTTCGCGCATCATCGTGCGTTTCTTCGAAGTGGAGCTCTGGTCTTGGCTCCCGTAAGTGCCGCATAGTCAACCGGACAGGATTTCACCCATGCAGCCGTTGCGGCCCTTCCATGGAAAGCAGCAGATCCAGGACACGCCTCGATCAGGGATGAGCGCTATGTACGATGAAATGGTTGAGACAGGACTTGCCGGAATTGTGCCGGTCAACTGGTTTGGCGGCGGCGAGTACCGGAGCTGTGCAGTCCTGCGCCGCTCGACCGGCGAGGCGCTCGCGCTGCAGGTGCTCAGCACGATCCAGCCGGCCTCCGTTTCGGTCTTCCTCAACCGCGATCACGGCAAGGGCACGTGGGACCGCCCCGCCCTTCTGGCCAGCGGATTGGCCGTGCCGGCCGCCCTGGCGCAGGGTGCAGCCCCAGTCATCGCCCGGGATACGGCGAAGGAGCTTGTAATCCTGTGGCCGCTGGAGCGGGACGGCCTGCTACGGATCGATGGCGCCGAGGTCTCCGTTCTGTCGCTGCCCGGCGGAGAGACGGCGACCGCACTCGCACAGATGGGCGCGGAGACGCTGATCGCGGCGCAAGCCGACGACGGCACCCTGTCGGTCTTCGCCCTCGGCGCGAAAGGCGAGGTCCGCCCGGTTCCGGCCGGGGCGATCGAGGCAGGCGCACATGGGCGGATCACCGCGCTGGCCAGCCTCGACAAGCAGATCTACGCCGCCGTTTCGGACGCGCGCGCCGGGTTCACCCTGTGGCGGGCCGGGCCGGACCGGTGGGAGCCCGTGCTGACCGCGGGCGCCTTCCGCTACGGGGCCAGCCCAAGGGTGAGCGTCATGGCCGCCATCGGCGGACGGCTGTGCGTGGCCGTCGAGGGCGCCGATACCGACGCCCTGCAGATCGGCGACGAATACCCGGAAATCCTGACCGTCGACGCCGACGGGTCGTGGTCCATCCTGTCCGGGCAGGCACGGTTCACCCCGGACGGACTGAAGCTGCCGGAAGCGCCGGGTGGCCCGGGCGTTCCCGCCTTCGCGGGCATGCGGATCGGCGGGCTCGACGCGGATGAGGAGGGGATGATCGCCTGGGTGACGGCGACCGGCGCCGGGGAAGAGCCCGGCGCATTGCTTCGGTTCGAACCGTCCGAGCCCGCATGGAGCGAGGCCTGCGAACTGCCCGCCCCGATCACCAACATCACCAGCATTCTGCGCCAGGGCGATGGCAGCTTCCTGATCGCGGCCGCGTCCGATGGCGCGCAAGAAGCCGGTATGGAAGGCGCAGGCGCGCTGGTCGTCCGGCATGTGGCGGAGCGTATCTCGGCCACCGCCCCACCTCGGGACGCCGATGACAAGAAAACGCCATTCTTTCTGTCGCGCGCAAGCCGGCGCGACTGACGCGATCCCGCGCCGCCGCTGTCAAACTGGCATCTATGGACGAACGCGAGGGGCGCGGCGCACCGCGGCCGCCCTAACAGTCGGGCCGCCACGCAATCAGGCGTCAATTGAGCAGTTCGTCGATCCCGGCGGAATCCGCTTCGGGCTGAGCCTGCTGGGCCGCGGCCCGGCGGCGCTGCCCGGCGCGCGCGCCCTTTCCAGCACGGTTCGCGCCGCCGTCCTGCTTCAGCATGTTCTGGATGCGCTGCCGCTTCTGCGGCGGAAGGGCCTTCAGGGCGCCGAGCAAGTCCTTGGCCTGCGCGTGGCGCGGTGCTTCGGGATCCTTGGCCTGCTTGCGGACGAACGCCATCACCCTGCGCAGCTTTTGCGGGTCGATCCGGCCGTCCTCCCCCGAAGACATCTTGCGAAGCCAGCGCACGAGGCCGGGCTTTCCGCCGCCGGTCGCTGCCTCGGCGCCGTCGGCTGCTTTGGCCGGTTTGCGCTTGGGGCCGCCGTGCTGGGCCCTTGCTTCTCTCAGTCGCGCAAGGCGCTTTGAACTGTCTTCGGGCATACCGCCGCTCCCTCGTCCGGCCCGCCACCGACTCAGAGCTTTACCCGCAACGCGATTAACCGTCCAGAGTTTGCAAGATTCCGCCGATGCAGCACCAAAGGGCCGTGTCGGCGTAGCATCGGCCCAAGACTGCGAGATTTGGGCCCTGCGCGGTGGGGCAGACGCCGTGCCGTTTCGACCGCATTAACGCCGATGTCAGGCCCCGCGCGCGCGGCCCAACGGTGCCGCCGTGGCACCGCAGGGCCGGGGCCACGGCGGAACGGGGCAATCGGCGCGAGGGCCCCCGTCCGGCGCCCCACGGCCGGGTCTGACGGGCCCTGTCGTTGCCGGAACGAGCAC